>NZ_JAIFYA010000002.1:0-368840 GCF_019688735.1 Thermosulfurimonas sp. F29 | reverse complement strand
ATTATCCCGAACTCCTGCGCGAAATATCCGATCCTCCGGCTTTTCTTTATGTGCGGGGAAGGGTGCGGGGGGATCGGCCCCTTCTTGCGGTGGTGGGAGCCCGCAAGGCCACCCCCTACGGACTCAGGATCGCCCGGGAGTGGTCGCGGGAGGTGGTCCGGGCCGGGGCCGGAGTGGTTTCGGGGCTGGCCCTCGGGGTGGATACCGCGGCCCATCGGGGAGCGCTCGAGGGGGAAGGCTACACGGTGGCGGTGCTCGGCTCCGGGGCGGATGTAATTTATCCCTATCCGAATCGGGGGCTGGCCTCCGAAATCGTGGCCCGGGGCGGAGCGGTGCTCTCGGAATTTCCCCTGGGGGCCGGTCCGGAACGGTGGCGTTTCCCCCGACGGAATCGGATCATCGCCGGTCTTTCCAGGGCCGTGCTGGTGGTGGAGGCCGCGGAACGAAGCGGTTCCCTCATCACGGCGCGACTGGCCGCCGATCTCGGGCGCGAGGTCCTGGCCGTGCCCGGAAGCGTATTCTCTCCCCTGAGTCGCGGAACACACCACCTGCTAAAAGCAGGGGCCTGGCCGGCCACCTCTCCGAAAGACCTCCTCGAGGCCCTGGGGCTTTCCTCCGCGGCCACACCCGCACCGGCACCGGAATCCGAAGGCCCGCAAGATCCCCTTCTCGCCCTCATTCCACCCTATCCAAAACACTTCGACGAGCTGGTGGCCGAAAGCGGCCTCACGGTCACCGAACTTTCCGCCCGTCTCCTGGAGCTGGAACTGGCCGGACTCGTTCAGGAGCTTCCCGGAAGGTATTACCAGAGGACCTGAGGGATGCGGTTGCTGAATCTTCCGGCGGATCGGGAGGGAAGGTTCGTTGAAAGGGTGAATAGATTTCTCATCCGGGTGCGGCTCTCCCCCGGGGAGTGGGTGGAGGTTCACCTTCACGATCCCGGACGCCTTCCGGATCTCCTGACCCCCGGCCGGAGGGTTCTTCTCCGCCACGCCGCCCATTCCCGTCGAAAGACGCAGTGGGATCTCCTGGCCTTCCGGAAGAAAGATTACTGGTGTTTCTGCCACTCGGGTTATCATCGAGGGGTGGCCGAGGCCCTTCTGCGCGGGACTCATCCCTTCGGACCCTTCGAGGAGCTTCGACCGGAGCCCGGGGTAGGGGAGGGGCGGCTGGATTTTCTCCTCCAGGGCCCGGCCGGGGAATTGTGGCTTGAGGTGAAGGGCGTAACCTGGGCCCGCGACCGTGTGGGACTATTTCCGGACGCTCCGACCCTTCGAGGACTTCGCCACCTCAGGCTTCTTACGGAACTGCTGGACTCGGACCGGAGGGCCGGGCTTCTCTTCCTGGTCTTTCGCCGCGAGGTGGAGGAGGTGAGAGCGGCGGCGGAGGTGGACCCGGATTTTGCCGAAGCCCTGGCCCGGGCCCTGGATAAGGGGCTTGCGGCCAGGGCGGCGGTGCTCTCCTACGACGGAAAGGCCCTCTATCTCGAAAGGTTCGTGCCGGTGAGGGCCTAAAAGTAGCGTCCCCCCCAGAGGACCTCCTTTACCTCCTCCAGGGTGGTGCGGGCCACCTCCCGGGCCCGTCGATTCCCTTCCTCGAGTATTTCCTCGAAGAGTTGCCGGCGCGCCTCGAGTCGGGAACGCCTCTCCCAGATGGGAGCCAGCGCCCCGATCACCCGCTCGGCCAGCTCCCGCTTGCAGTCCTTACAACCCAGCCGCGCGGCCCTGCAGTCGGCCACGATCTCCCGCAGGCGTTCCTCCGGGGTGTAGAGTTTAATGAGGTTGAAGGCCACGCAGCGGTTTTCCGGGTCCCCGGGATCGCTCCGGCGGGGTCGCCGGGTGTCCGTGACCATCGAGAGGACTTTTTGCCGGACCTCCTCCTCCGAATCGTTCAGGAAGATGGCGTTCCCGTAACTCTTGCTCATCTTGCGGCCGTCGATTCCAGGCACCTTGGCCGCCTCGGGGGAAAGGAGGGGTTCCGGCAACGGAAACACCTCTTTTCCGTAAAGGTAATTGAAACGACGGGCGATCTCACGGGTGAGCTCCAGATGGGGTAGTTGATCCACCCCCACCGGAACCTTCGCGGCTTTGTAAATCAGTATGTCCGCGGCCTGAAGAACCGGATAGCCCAGAAAACCGTAAGTGGATAGATCCCTGTGCTCCAGGTTTTGAAGCATGTCCTTGTAGGTGGGATTCCTCTCCAGCCAGGGCACCGGAACGATCATACCGAAAAGCAGATACAGCTCGGCGTGTTCTTTGACGGCCGACTGCACGAAAAGGGTGCACTTTTCCGGATCCAGTCCCACGGAGAGCCATTCCAGAAGGAGCTCCCTGCTGAAGCCGGGTATGCGACGGGGATTCTCGTATTCCGTGGTGAGGGCGTGCCAGTCCGCCACGAAGTAAAAACACCGGTAGCGATCCTGCAATTCGAGCCAGTTTTTCAGAACCCCGTGCAGGTGCCCCAGGTGAAGGGGACCGGTGGGACGCATTCCGCTCAAAACCCTCTTCTCCGCCACGATTTATCCTCCGAGAAGGAGTCTGGAGAGTCCGAAAATCAAGGGGAATATAATTTTTCCCACCACGCCTGTAAAGATAAGGAGCACCAGAAGGGCAAAGCCCGCGAATTCGTAGCGCAGGTAGGACCGGGCCAGATCCGCGGGAAGCACTCCGGCCAGCACCCGGCTTCCGTCAAGCGGAGGCACGGGGAGGAGGTTGAAGACGGCGAGCCCCACATTGATCTGGACCCCCAGGGTGAGCATCAGGCGAAGGTATCCCCCCGGCCCGGTGCGGGGAAGAAGAGGGGCCAGGGACTGATAGATCAGGGCCAGGGCCAGGGCCAGCAGGAGGTTGGCCCCCGGGCCGGCCAGCCCCACCCACATCATGTCCCGCCGGGGATGACGAAAGTAGTTCGGATTTACCGGAACCGGCCGGGCCCATCCGATGGCCTGAGTGAGCACCAGAACCAGGGTGCCCACCGGGTCGAGGTGGCGCAGGGGATTCAGGGAGAGCCTACCCGCAGCCTTAGCCGTGGGATCCCCCAGGCGGTAAGCCACCCAGCCGTGGGCCAGTTCGTGAAAGGTAATGGCCGCAAGAAGCGGCGGAGCCACCAACAGAAGTCCGGAAAGATCAGGTAGCCACATCTTCTTTGCCTCTCAAAAGCGCAAGCACCAGTCGTTCCTCATCTTCCCGGGTTTTGACCTCTCCGTCAAGTCGAGCCCGGAGGAGCTCGGCGAGGATTCTCCCCATTCGCGGCCCCGGCGAGAGGCCGAAAAGCTTCCCGAGATCTCGGCCCGTGAGCTCCGGACGCGTCCTTTCCGAATAAAGAAATTCCTTAAAAATTGATCCTAACTCATTGTGTTTCAGGAAAAATCCCAGAACGACTTCCCGGGGAAAGCGTTTGAGCAGGCGGTACCGTTCGCTGGGGCGAGGGCTCCTTTTCAGTTTCTCGGACGCTTCGGCCAGTCCGGACCAGGAGTCGGAAAAGACCCGGGCCTCGGAGGAAGCCAGCCCCAGCCGCACCATATTATCCTCCTTACCGCAGGCCAGGGCCACCACCAGGGCCTTGAGGAGACTCTTTTCTCCCCACAGGGAACGGGAAAGCCTCCACAGTTCCCCTGCCCCGGAGGGAGGAGCGGGGAGGTCCAGGGCCGGCCACAGGCCCAGCTCTTCCAGGCAGAGAAGCACCCTTTCGGGGTCGGGTTCGGCCAGGATGCGTTTTAGCTCCCCCAGGATACGGGCCGGGGAAAGGCGTTTCGGGGTTTCCAGAAGGTAGGCCCGTCCCAGGGCCCGGTGGCTTTCGCGGGAAAGGCTCCACCGGAAACGCACGGCATAGCGGGCGGCCCGAAAGATGCGAGTGGGGTCGTCCACGAAGGAGTCGGGGTGGAGCACCCGCAGGGTCCCCCGCTCGAGGTCCCGGAGTCCGTCCAGGGGATCCAGAAGTTTGCGGCGAAAGGGGCCGGAAAGCCCCACGGCCATGGCATTGGCCGTGAAATCCCGGCGCAGGAGGTCCTCGGCTATACCCGCCGGGCACACCTCCGGCAGGGCCGCGGGTTGGGGATAGACCTCCTTTCGGGCCATGGCCAGATCCAGGGTGCCTCCGGGATAGGCGATCTTAAAGGTGTGGAAGAGGGAGCGGGCCTTTACCGTGCCTTTCAGTTTCCGGGCCAGCGCCTCGGCCACCTCCCCGGCCTCACCCTCCACCACCAGATCCAGGTCCTTAACCGGCTGTTTGAGGAAGAAGTCCCGGACCGGTCCACCCACCAGGTAAATAGGGCGTTTCAGTTCCTCCCCTACCTCCGCGGCGAGCACCAGAACCTCCGGATCCTCCACCGAACGAAGCAACTCGGAATAGGGAAAGGGCTTAACCGCGAGGGTGGTGTTTTTCATGTACGGCTCTGAGGTTCCCCACATCCAGGTGGGTGTAAATCTGAGTGGTGGCGAGACTCGCGTGCCCCAGCATCATCTGCACGGCCCGGAGATCCGCCCCTCTTTCGAGGAGGTGAGTGGCAAAGGAGTGTCGCAATACATGGGGAGAGATCTCGCTGGTTATGCCCACCCGGCGGGCGTAGTCCTTTATGATCTGCCAGAAACGCTGGCGGGTGAGCGGTTGTCCGTGACGGTTCAGGAACACAAAGGGTGTATCCCTCCCCTGAGAGAGAATGGGGCGGGCCTCCCGGAGGTATCTTTCCAGGTATTCCCTGGCCAGATCCCCTAGGGGGATCAGCCTCTCCTTGGCTCCCTTGCCGTAAACCCGCACGAATCCCGCGGAGAGATTGAGCTGGGCAAAGGTGAGACGCACCAGTTCCGAGACCCTCATCCCGGTGGCGTAGAGGGTTTCGAGCATGGCTCGATCCCGCAACCCCTGAGGGGTGGAGAGATCCGGGGCCTTGATGAGCCTTTCCACTTCCTCCACGGTGAGGACCTTGGGAAGGGTACGGGGCAGTTTGGGCCCTTCCACCAGGAGGAGGGGGTTTCGGGCGAGTCCCCTTTCCAGTTCGAGGTACCGGTAAAAGGTCTTGAGGGCCGAGAGCTTGCGGGCCACACTGCGGGCGGAGAGCCCCCGGGCCCTTAACTCCGCAAGAAAGCTCATTATCTCCTCCGGTCCCACCTCCTCAAAGGAGGCGATTCCGGCCTCGCGCAGAAAGTTTTCGAAGTCCGCAAGATCCCGGGCGTAGGCCGCCACCGTATTGGCGGAAAGGTTTCTTTCCAGCTCCAGATAGGCCAGAAAGTCCGCCACCGTCTCTCTCACGCCCCGGCCTCCGCGAGAATCTTTTCCGCACAGGCCTTCACCCGGGCACTCTCCGTAACCAGGAGCAGGCTGCGAACCTTGGCCAGAAACCCCTGTCTCTCGATGGGACTCCGCTCCGGAGCCATGCGGGAGAGACTCTCCAGGGTCTCGCAGACCAGTTTCTCGTCGTTGGCCTCGAGAAGGAGGATGAGGGTGTTCCAGTCCTCCGGCAAACCGTACTCCTTCACATAGTCCCGGGCCGTTTTGGTGAAACGCCTGGTCCCGTAAGCGTTTTGAAGTTTCTTGAGGGCCTTTTCGTGTTCCGGAGAGGCCTTTTTTCCGGAAAAGAGCTTCTCCACCTCTCTCAGGTACTTCTCCTTGAGCCAGTTCGAACGCTGAGTGGCCTTGCGAGCGGTCTCCCGTTCGCGTTTTTCCCGCAAACGGGCGTGCGGACTGCGGTCCCTCCGGCGATCGATCTCCCGCCAGGAAGGTCTTTTTTCGTAATAGTCGTCCTCGTAATCGTCAAAAACCACGCTCATGGCCACCTCCTCGGGCATTCCACCTGGTAGATTTTTCGGGCCGGAAGTTCTATGGCGGTAAGTTTTCCTCCGTAAACGCAGCCGGTGTCAATTCCTATGCGATCGTCGAGAAGGAGCACATCCGGGAAGGGAGTGTGCCCGAATACGATGGTCTTGGGAAGACGCCCGGGGTAGTAATAAAAGGCCTCCCGGATCCAGAGGAGATCCTCCTCGACCTGGGCCGAAAGGGCCCTTTCCGGCCGTATCCCGGCGTGAACGAAAAAGAACTCCTCGGTTTCGAAATAAAGAGGGAGTCCCTCGAGGAACGACAGATGTTCCGGGGGGATCTCCAGACGCCCTTCGGTGTAGTAATCCCGCAGGGTGCTTTCTCCACCGTTGTAGAGGAAGACCTCGGTTTCTATGCCTTTGAGGTAGCGTTTGAACATCCACTCGTGATTCCCGCAGAGGGGAATGACCCTTTCCGGGTAGCGTTCCCTGAGCTCCTTAACCATCTCTACGACCCGCCGCGGGGAGGGGCCCCGGTCTATGTAATCCCCGAGAAAGACCAGGAGATCCCTTTCCAGGTCCAGAGGAAGGATCCCGAGGAGTCTTTCCAGGGCCTCCGCGCACCCGTGAATGTCTCCCACGGCAAAAATTCTCATTTTCCCCGCCGTACTTTATAGGTCTAAAAACCGCGAACGGCCGGGATCGAGCCGCTCAAGCCCCACCTCGTGCGCCATCTCCAGAGCCTTTTCGTATTCCTCCCGGGTTAGACTTCGGTCCAGCGGGGGATACTTCCAGGCCTCTCCGCACGGGCGATACTGATCCATGAGATTCAGGTAGGTGTTGGGAGAAATCTCCCGGGCCAGGAATTCCAGAACCTCTCTCGTGCCGGAAAGGTCCCCCGGCAGCACGAGATGCCGCACCAGAAGCCCCTTCACCGCCAGACCCTCCCTTATTTCCAGGTCTCCCACCTGGCGGTGCATCTCCTTTATGGCCTCCCGGGCGATCCGGGGGTAATCCGGAACCTTGGAGAGCCTGAAGGCGATTCTTTCGTCGGCGTACTTGAGATCGGGCATGTAAATGTCCACGATCCCCTCAAGAAGCCGGAGGGTCTCCACCGACTCGTATCCTCCGCAGTTGTAAACCAGGGGGAGACGCAACCCCTCCCGGGCCGCTATTTTTACGGCCTCCACGATAAAGGGAACCTGATGGGTGGGGGTGACCAGGTTTATGTTGTGACAGCCACGGGCCTGAAGGAGAAGCATGATCCGGGCCAGATCCTCCACGGAGATCTCCTCCCCCTCCCCGAGATGGCTTATTTCCCAGTTCTGACAGTAGACGCAGGCCATGTTGCAGTAGGTGAAAAAGATGGTTCCGGAGCCTCCGAAGCCCACGAGAGGCATCTCCTCTCCGAAGTGTGGCCCGTAGCTCGAGACCATGGGCCGGGACCCTACCTGACAGATCCCCTTTTCACCGGAAAGCCGATCCACGCCGCATTCGTTGGGACAGAGGAGACAGGGGTCCATCCGTTCGTAAAGGGCCTGGATGCGTTTTTCGATTTCTCCGGATTCCACCAACTTCACATAAGAGGGTTCAAACACTCAAGTACTCCACCCAGTGCCGGATTTCCGGAGGGGGTCTGAGAATGTGCTTTAGTTTAAGATAGCAACCGGTGCACGCCGTGGCAAGTACTTCCGGGCCGTGAAGAAGGGCTTTCCGGAGGAGCTCGCGAGTAGGCCTCCCGGAAATAAAATCCTCCGGACGGATTGATCCGCAACAGGCTTCAATAATTCTTTCCCCGGGAAGAGTCTCCCTTCCTTCTTCCAGGTGACAGGGTAGATGAAAATGTACGCCTCCCTTCCGGAAGGTTCCTCCCCGGCTGACCACGAAAAGGACCGCGTCTTCAACCATTGCGGATAAGGCTACGGCCTTTGCCTCCAGGTTGGTGTTTTGAAAGGCGAGGGGATAGATGCGGCGCAGGACCCACAGGCAGGAGGCGCAGAGGGTCAGAAGAGGAGGATTCAGGCGGGAGAGTTCCTCCAGGGTTTTTCGGGCCACCCGGAGGAAGGCCCTCTTTCCCGCAAGCGTTAGGTGGGGGAGACCGCAGCAGAGGGTAGCGGTTACGGCGGGTCGGCTTCCCGTGCTTTCAAGGAGACGGAGGAGCCTGCGGGTGGCCTCCGGGTAGAGAACCGTGGCGCCGCAGGAAAGGAAGAGGGTAGGGGAGCCCTTCCGGTTTATCCGTACGGGAGGGGATTTTTTCCGGAGGAGATGTCGTCTCATTTTTTCGAGCAAAGGTCCGGGAAACCACCGGCGCGGGCCTCCGGAAAGGAGGAGATATTCGGGGAGGGGGACCCTGTTGGGGCAGATCCCTTCGCACCTCCCGCACCGCAGACACGCCTCCACCGCGGGATGTCGTTCCAGACCCCGGGTGATGAGAAAGATCCTGCCCCGCGGAGAAAGGGTTTCCAGGCCGGTTTCGAGATAGGTGGGACAGACGGAAAGACACCGTCCGCAGCGACTGCAGAGGGAGAGATCAGGCCCTTTCATCCCGGCTTACGAACTCATCCAGCCACCAGGAGGCCCAGTCGGTCTCGAGGATGGCCTCGGCCAGGCGTTTTCCGGCCTCGGTTTTGAGCCTTTTCCGGGCGTAGGCGAGCCACCGGGAGGCGTAGGGATTCCCCAGGTCCTTCTGTTCCTTCAACATAATCATGAGGTCCAGCTGGTCGGCGTCGTGAACCAGACGGGCCTCGAGACTCTCCCGGGCCAGGTATTCCCGGACGAGGTCCCGGGCCTCTTCCTCGAAGGGAAGCCCGGAGAGGGCGTCCCGGAAGGCTCTTTCCTCGTCGGTGGCGTCGTAGAGCTTGTTCACCGAATTGAGGTCCCCGATGCGGGCCTCGGCCAGGTCGTGCAGGACGGCCATCTTGAGGACCTTTTCGGTGTCGGCTTCGGGGACGAGGGAGGCGAGCAACCAGGCGCAATACACCACCCCGAAGCTGTGGGCCGCCACGCTTTCCTCGCCGGTGCCCAGGTAAGCGTAACCGGTGCGCCGGAGGCGTTTCAGCATGGCCGCCTCAAAGAGACTACGGGCCAGACGCCGGTAGGAACTCATGCCCTCAAAGGTAAAACCCTCCCCCCGACCTGTAAACCCGCTCTCAAAAAATAGGATCGGATCCTATTTTTTTCGGGCAGGAGAGATTTTGACCCTTGACAGGGAATGTCTTCTGTGTTAGGGGAAAGTAAGAAGAAATTTAATAAAAAGGAAAGTTTAAAATAAAAATCTTCTTTGGAAAGAACGGGGTGGGGGGTGGAGGTTTTCTGGTTTTCAGAAGCGTGTTTTTTAATTTTATCAGGAGGTGCGTGATGGTCATACGCCGTTTGTGTCTTGGGAAAGGGGTCCGGGTCTTTCTCCTAGCGGTTGTTCTGGTGTTGGCCGGCGCTGTATGGGGACGAGCCGCGGTGGTGAACGGGGCCAGTGCCTACATTTCCCTGGACTGGAGCAGGGCCGAGATTCAGGGTATCGATGTGGGCGACGGTGTTCCGACCATCTCCTCCTGGAGTAATCTGAACCAGGAGGCCGAGGCCTATGCCGGGGAGATCTCCAGTTCCAATTCCTCCAAGGACTGGAGCACCCCCCTGGATGTCTCGGCTAGTGCTCCCGGGGCCTCCGCCGAGGTCGAGCTTTCCGAAAATATCATGTCTGCTACGGCCTCCGCCCTGGGGAACAACGCCTTCGGAGACGGAGAGCGTTACGGTTCCTTCACGGTAAACGGGACGGGTATCCTCCTCTTCAAGGTCCCCTTTCACTGGGAGATGACGAATGTGAAGGGGGGCTGGACCTCCGTGTGGGCCTGGGGGGGAGTATGGCGGGACCAATCAGAGGAGTCAGGGTATTACTCCGACACTTCAATAAATATATATCATGATGATGTCGGACAGTGGTCCGAGGACGGGTGGCTGGTGTTGTCCTCGTACTTTAATGACGGGGATGTGGGACATATTTCGATCGGGATCGGGGCCTCGGCCTCATCGCCGGTTCCGCTTCCGGCGGGGGTGTGGCTGCTCGGGGCCGGTCTTGCGGGCCTTGGAATTGCGGAACGGAGGCGGAGAAGGTTACGGTCCTGAGGTGAGAGACCTCTTTTGGAGGAACTCCGTTCGGCGGCTCCGGGCCGCGGGTCTCCTTCTTTGCTGGAAGGGAGTTCCGTGTAAAAGTCCCCTGTTTTCTTCCCGGATGATTCCGTGAGCTTTCCTCTCTCTGAAATGTTCGGGTTGTCGGGAAGGCCTCTTTCTGGTATGGAAGGGCTAAAAGTCCGGGAGGAAGGGAGGATGAAGGCTAACGCGGCGGATTATCTTTCCCGGGAGGATCTGGAGACCCTCCAGCTCAGGCGTCTTAAGGAGACGATTCGCCGGGTTTATCACCTGGTCCCTTTTTACAGGACCAAATTCGACGAGGTCGGGGTGAAGCCCGAAGAGGTGCGGAGCCTTGAGGATCTCAGGCGCCTTCCTTTTACCGTAAAACAGGACCTCCGTGAGCACTATCCCTTCGGATTGCTGGCCGTGCCCCTGGACCAGGTGGTGCGCATCCATTCCTCCTCGGGCACCACGGGGAAGCCCACGGTGGTGGCCTATACGGAGCACGACATGCGGGTGTGGACCGAGGTGATGATGCGCACCATGCTCATGGCCCGGGTGGGGCCCGGGGATGTGGTGCACAATGCTTACGGTTACGGGCTTTTTACCGGGGGGCTCGGGTTTCACTACGGGGCCGAGGCCCTGGGGGCGGCGGTGGTGCCCTCCAGCGTCGGCTTCACCAAGCGGCAGCTCATGCTGATGCGGGACTTCGGAGCCACGGTGCTGTGCTGTACCCCCTCCTACGCGCTTCACCTTGCGGAGGTGGCCCGGGAGGAGGGGCTCGACCCGCACCGGGACTTTCGCCTCCGGGCGGGATTTTTCGGAGCCGAACCGGCCTCCGAGGGGCTTCGCCGGGCGGTGGCCGAGGCCTGGGGCCTCAAGTACTTCGAGGCCTACGGGCTCTCGGAGATCATAGGCCCGGGGGTGGCCGCCTCCTGCGAGTACGGGGAGCTACACATCTTCGAGGATCACTTCTATCCCGAAATCATCGACCCCGAGACCGGGGAGGTGCTCCCGGAGGGCGAGGAGGGGGAGCTGGTTTTCACCACGCTTACCAAGCAGGCCCTTCCCCTCATCCGCTACCGCACCCGGGACATTTCCCGGCTCTACCGGGAGCCCTGCCGCTGCGGACGCACCCTCATCCGCATGGGCCGCGTGGTGGGAAGGAGCGACGACATGCTCATCGTCTCCGGAGTAAATGTGTTCCCCTCCCAGGTGGAACATGTGTTGACCAAGGTGGAGGGCCTTACCCCCAACTATGTCATCGTGGTGGACAAGAAGGGAGTGCTGGATGTGCTCGAGGTGTGGGTGGAGGTGGACGAGAGGATCTTCACCGGAGACCTGGGGAGTCTCGAGAATCTCAAGCATCAGCTCGAGGAGGAACTGGCCAATCATCTCTTCCTGAGGGCCCGGGTGAAGCTGGTGGAGCCCAGGACCCTGGAACGGTCCATGGGCAAGGCCAAACGGGTCATCGACCGGCGGGAACTGGAAGAAAAACTGGGGAGGTAATCCATGCGGAGTCGGTACGCCATCAAGCAGCTTTCGGTGTTCCTGGAGAACCGGAAGGGCCGCCTCAAGGAGCTGACCGAGATCCTTTACCGGGCCGGGGTGAACATTCGGGCCCTTGCCCTGGCGGAAAGCGCCGAGTTCGGGATTCTGCGTCTGGTGGTGGACAATCCCGAAAAGGCCCGGAGCGTGCTTTCCGCCGCGGGCTTCACGGTTAAAGAACAGGAGGTCTTCGCCGTGGAGGTGGAGGACAGGCCCGGGGGTTTCTATCAGGTGGTAAAACTGCTGGCCGATGCCGACATCAATGTGGATTATACCTACGCCTTTGTGGGAGGTGGGGAGAAGGCCGTCCTCATCCTGAGGGTCCCCGATGAGGAATTGGAGCGGGCCCTTGAGACCCTCTCCGGCGGAGGTCTGAAACTGGTGGAACCTCTATTCTTTTACGGGAGATAAATCCCGGTTTTTTTCAGATCCGAATACCTCACCCGGTCCCCCTCCTTCGGTCCAGGGGCCGTGTAATTCCAAGGTTCCCATAACCCGGATGGACTCCGTCGAAAAATGAAAGAAGACGGGAATTCGGGTAATATTGTTTGAAGGTCCGGGGTCTGGTCGTGAGGGGCCTCTATCGTTCGCTGAATCAGTATCTGAAGGAGAGGTTCGGGGAGCGGGTGCAGAAGGTGCCGCTCGATGCGGGGTTTACCTGTCCCAATCGGGACGGCACCAGGGGTCGCGGGGGGTGCCTGTATTGCAACGCCTACGGCTCGGGGACCGGAGCGGCCCGCCGGGGACTTTCCGTAAGGGAACAGATGCTTCGCGGCATGGAGCACATGGCCCGCCGCTACGGGGCCCGCAAGTTCCTGGCCTATTTTCAGGCCTTCTCCAACACCTACGGCCCGCCGGAGCTTCTTCGAAAACGATACGAGGAGGCCCTGGTGGACGAACGCGTGGTGGGGCTCTGCGTGGGGACGCGGCCGGACTGCGTGGACGAGGCCGTGGCCGGGGTCCTTGAGGAGTTCCGGGACCGGGGCCTCATGGTCTGGGTGGAGCTGGGGCTTCAGAGCGTCCACAACGAGACCCTGGCCCGGATCAACCGGGGGCACACCTTCGAGGACTTCGTGCGGGCCCTGGAGATCCTGAAGGCCCGGGACCTCCTCGTCTGCGTGCACATCATCTTCGGACTTCCCGGTGAGGGACCTGTTGAGATGCTCGAGACCGTAAGGACACTCGCCCGATTGCCCGTGGACGGTATAAAATTTCACGAACTCTATGTGGTCAGGGGCTCGGGGATGGAGAAACTTTACCGGGAGGGGCGGTACAGACCCCTCACTCAGGGTGAATACGCGGACCTGGTGGCGGAGGCCATCGCCCATCTGCCCTCCCGGGTGGTCATTCAGCGGCTCACTGGGGACCCCAGGCCGGAGGAGCTGGTGGCCCCGGACTGGGCCCGGGACAAGTCCGGAACCCGTCGCCTCATCGAGGAGACCCTCCTCAATCGCGGGCTCTATCAGGGAAAGTACCTGGAATAGACGATTGCCGGGCCGGTCCCCCGGGGCTAGAATGGGGCCCATGAGGTGGGATAAAAAGCGCATCCTAGAGATCGACCGACGCCACATCTGGCACCCCTACACCCAGATGAAGGACTACGAGGGCCGGGATCCGGTGGTCATAACCGGTGCCCGCGGGCTCAAGCTCTTCACCGCCGACGGCCGCGAACTTTACGACACCATTTCCTCCTGGTGGGCCAATATCCACGGACACCTCCATCCGGCCCTGAACCGGGCCCTTGCGGAGCAGCTTGAGCACCTGGAGCATGTGAACTTCTCCGGTTTCACCCATCCTTGGGCCGCGGAGGTGGTGGAACGCCTCAGGGCCTTTCTTCCGGCCGCGCTCTCCCGGTACTTCTTTTCCGACAACGGCTCCACCGCGGTGGAGGTGGCCCTGAAGATGGCCTTCCAGTACTGGCAGAACCGGGGCGAGACCCGGCGCACCCGGTTTCTGGCCCTCCGCGAGGCCTATCACGGCGATACCCTGGGAGCGGTCAGCGTGGGCGGGGTGGACCTCTTCTTTCGCCTCTACCGGCCCCTCACCTTCGAGGCCCTGCGCGCCCCCGCCCCCTACTGCTACCGCTGCCCGGAAAATCCCTCCCCGGATTTCACCCGGGATGCCGAAGACATTGATTGCAATTTTCATTGTGTAGCAGTGTTGGAGAGCATTGTTAAAGAACATTGTGATGAAATTTGTGCCGTGATCGTGGAGCCCCGGTTGCTTGCGGCGGGGGGGATGATCGTTTATCCGGCGGAGTATCTGCGCCGCCTGAGGGAGATCACCCGACGGTACGGTATCCTCCTCATCTTCGACGAGGTGGCCACGGGGTTCGGACGCACCGGCACCATGTTCGCCATGGAGAGCGCCGGGGTGGTGCCGGACATCGTGTGCCTCTCCAAGGGACTCACCGCGGGCTACCTCCCCCTGGCCCTCACCGTCACCACCGAGGAGATCTATCGGGCCTTCTACGCGGACTACCTGGAGGGAAAGACCTTCTATCACGGTCACACCTTTACGGCCAACCCCCTGGCCTGTGCGGTGGCCGCGGCCAACCTGCGACTTTTCCAGGAGGAAAGACCCCTTGAGAGGGGACGAAGGGTCCGCGAGTTCTTCCACCGGCGCCTGCTGGAATTGTTTTCCGGGCGCCCCTATGTGGGGGACATCCGGTATCTGGGGTATGTGGGGGCGGTGGAGCTGGTGCGGGATCGGACCGGCCGGGAGCCCTTCCCCCCGGAAAAGAGGGTGGGATTTCGCATCTACATGGCTTCCCTCGAAGAGGGGCTGGTGCTGCGTCCGCTGGGGGATGTGATCTACTGGTTCCTTCCCCTGTGCGTGACCGAAGGTGATCTCGACGAGATCCTCACCCGAAGTCTCCGCGTCATGGATCGGGTGATCGGAGAGATTTCCTGAGGGACCCTTTATGCTGGAGGACCTCAGGAGAGAGCTCGACTCTCTTTCGGCCCGGGGGCGCCGGCGCACCCTCAGGGTGATCTCCGCCAGAGAGGGCCCCCGGGTGCGGGTGGAGGGACGGTGGCTCCTCAATCTCTCCTCCAATGACTATCTGGGGCTTGCCACCGGGCTTTCTCCGGAAAGCGTGCTGGCGGTGCTTGAGGAGTTCGGCCTGGGGGCCGGGGCTGCTCGCCTTCTTTCCGGGAACCACCTGTATTACGCCCGGCTCGAGGAGGCCTTGGCCGAGCTCTACGGCCGGCCGGCCCTGGTCTTTTCCAGCGGATATCTGGCCAATCTGGGGGTGATCTCCGGACTCGTCGGGAGGAAAGACGCCGTCTTCGCCGACAGGCTGGTCCACGCCAGCCTCATCGACGGGATGCGTCTTTCCGGGGCGAGCTTTTTCCGGTACCCCCATCGCGACCTCAAGGCCCTGGAGGATCTGCTGAAAAAACACCGGGGACGCTTCCGCCGGGCCATGATCCTCACGGAATCCGTCTT
Source organism: Thermosulfurimonas sp. F29 (assembly GCF_019688735.1). NCBI lineage: Bacteria > Pseudomonadati > Thermodesulfobacteriota > Thermodesulfobacteria > Thermodesulfobacteriales > Thermodesulfobacteriaceae > Thermosulfurimonas > Thermosulfurimonas sp. F29. Next base: position 353,967 of record NZ_JAIFYA010000002.1, on the reverse strand, counting down.
CAGCATGGACGGAGACTTTCCGGATCTTCCCCGGATGGTGGAACTTGCCCGTCGCTACGAGGCCTTTCTGGTGGTGGACGAGGCTCACGCCGTGGGGGTCTTCGGGGAGAAGGGCCTGGGGCTCGCCGAGGAGATGGGTGTCCTTTCCGAGATAGATGTTCTCATCGGGACCTTCGGGAAAGCCCTGGGCAGTTACGGGGCCTTCGTGGTGGCGGAGGATACCGTGCGGACCTATCTGATAAATCGCGCCCGGAGTTTCATCTTCACCACGGCCCTTCCCCCGGTGGTGGTGGCGGCTTCTCTGGCGGGGCTCCGCGAGGCCACCACCTCGGCAGAGCGAAGGGCAAGGGTGCGGGCCCTGGCCCGGGCCTTTCGCCAGGCCCTGGGAGAGACCTCCGGGGGGCTAGCGGACGAGGTTCCCATAGTGCCGGTCATCGTGGGCGAGGAGGAGAGGGCGCTTTCCCTTTCCGAAAAGCTGTTTTCCGCCGGGTTTCTGGCCCCGGCCATAAGACCACCCACCGTGCCGGAGGGGACCGCTCGGCTGCGCCTTTCCCTCAGGGCCGATATGGAATGGAGGGATCTGGAAAGGCTGGCCGGGATTCTGAGGGAATCATGCGCCTGAAGCTTCTCGGGAATCCGGAGGCCCGGAACCTCCTGATCCTTTTCAACGGCTGGGCCATGGACGAACGGCCCTTTCTGTCCCTCCTTCCCGAAGGGGTGCGCGTGGCGGTGCTTTTCGACTACAGGGATCTCTCCCTTCCGGAGCTCCCCCGGGTTCCCGGAAGGACTCTGGTGCTGGCCTGGTCCCTGGGGGTATACGCGGCCCTCCACCACGCCGAAAGGCTCCCCGCCCGGTTCGTTTTTCTGGCCGGAACCGGGGCCTTTAGGGATCGTCTCTACGGGATTGACCCCCGGGCCCTGGATCTGACCCTGGAGGCGCTCAAAAGAGACGGCCCTCCGGTTCTCGAAAGGTTTTACCGGCGCATGTTCGCGGACGAGGAACACGCGAGAAGATTCAGGCACCACCTCCCCCGGAGGAAACTTTCCGAGGTGATCGAGGAGCTGGAGATGGCGGCGGGCCTTCCGCCCCTCTTCCCGGAGCTTCCGGAGGGAACCCGCATCTTCGTTCCCACCGGGGATCGGATCGTGCCGCCCCCGGCTCAGGAGCGATTCTGGAGGAGGCTGGGGGGAGAGTATCGGCCCGTACCCGGAGGGCACTTTCCCTTTTACGCCTTCCGAGATCTCATCGAATGGTTCGGCGATGTCCCGTGAGCTTCTGGTGCGGCGTTTCCGCAGGGCCCTCAGGACCTACGAGACCAGGGCTCTGGTGCAGCGGCGTCTGGCCGAACGGCTGCTGGCCGCGATTCTGGAGGTGGACCGGCGGTGGCCCCGGATCCTCGAGATTGGCTGCGGCACCGGATTCTTCACCCGGCTGGCCTCCCGGCGCCTCCGGTACGAGGAGTATCTGGCCTGCGACCTGGTGCCGGACTGTTCCTCCTTCGTGAGCCCCCTGGGGGTGACCTTCGTGGTGGCCGACGGCGAGAATCCCTCCTGGGCCCGGGGACTTTTCGATCTGGTGGCGGGAAATGCCGTGCTCCAGTGGTTCCTCCGTCCGGGGGAGGCCCTTGCGGCCCTGGCCGAAAAGCTATCCCCCGGAGGACTTCTGGCCCTCTCCTCCTTCGGCCCGGAGACCATGCGGGAACTGCCCCGGAAAAAACTTCCTCCCGGACTTCTTCCCCTTAGCACCCTGGTGGCCCTGCGTCCCCCGGGATTGCGGCTCCTCAAGGCGGAGAGCCGGACGGAGACCCTCTATTTCGATTCCCCGCTTTCCATGTTAAGACATGTGCGGGAGACCGGTGCCCTGGGGGATCTTCCGGAAGAGATCTCGCTCGGGGAGATAATGAGATGGTTGAGAGAGAGCCCCGCGAAGGATCCCCTCCGGGGATATCCCCTTACCTTTGAAACCTTTATCCTGCTATGGCGGAAGGACGCCTGATCTTCGTCGTGGGCACGGACACGGGGGTGGGCAAGACCTATGCCACCGGGCTTCTGGCCCGGGCTTACCGGGAGTTAGGGGTGAGGGTCATCACCGCAAAGCCCGTGCAGACCGGAGCTCGCGAACCCGAGGACCTGCTCGTGCATCGGCGACTCATGGGAGTTCCCCCGGATCCTCCCGAGCTTCTGGAACTCACCTGCCCCTACCTCTTCGAGTATCCGGCGGCCCCGGCCACCGCCGCGGAAAAAGAGGGAAGGACGGTGGAGCTTCCGCGTATCGTGTCCGCGCTTCGCGAACTCGGCCGGCGGTTCGAGATCGTCCTGGTGGAAGGGGCCGGAGGCCTCTTCGTGCCCTTCACGCCCCGGGAGACCCTTCTCGATCTGATTCAGCTCTTTATGGCCCCGGTGGTGGTGGTCTCCGCCGCGCGTCTGGGCACCATCAATCACACCGTGTTGACCCTCGAGGCCCTTCGCAGCCGTTCCCTGGTGATTCCGGCCCTGATCTACAACCTGTACTTTTCCCCGGATCCCTATCTTGCCGGGACCAGTCTGCGGGACATCCTGCGGATCTTCGGTCCCATCCCGGTTCTGGAGGTAGGGGACCTTTCCGGGGATCCGGGGGATCTCGAGGAGGTAAAGGAGTTCCTTCTGAATACTCCGGGACTCAGGCCCTGAGCCCACAGGTGTAGCCGAGATCCAGGATCATCTGCCGATCGTCGGCGAGGCGACGCCCCCGGGTGGTGAGATAATGGCCCACCATGAGAGAGTCGGCCACCAGAGGTATCAGGACCTGGAGCTCCCTCAGGTTGTATTCCCGTCCTCCGCAGACGCGAATCTGCGTTTCGGGAAAGAGAAACCGCAAAACCACCAGGATGGCCAGGGCCTTCCGCGGGGTGAGGTGCCGGGCTCTCTCGAGAGGGGTTCCGGGAATGGGGTGGAGGAAGTTCACCGGGATGGAGTCCACGGAGAGTTCCCGAAGGGCCCGGGCCAGCTCCAGGACCTCCTCCGGCCCCTCGCCCAGGCCGAAGATTCCCCCCGAACACACGGAAAGCCCCGCCCTGCGGGCCCTGAGCACCGTGTCGAATCGATCGCGCCAGCGCTGCACCGTGGAGACCCGGGGATAGAAACTCTCCGCGGTCTCGAGATTGTGGTGGTATCTGGAGAGTCCCGCCTCCTTAAGGGCCGAAAGTTCGTCCTCCTCGAGCTGCCCCAGCGAGGCACAGAGGGAAAGATCCGGGAATTCCCGGCGCACCCGCTCGATCACCGAAAGCAGACGCTCCAGCTCCGGGGGGGAAGGCCGGATACCGCTTATTACGAAGCTGAAGCGATCCACCCCGGAGGTGGCCGCTCTTTCGGCGGCGCGAAGGAGCTCGTCCGGGGAGAGCAGGGGATATTCCGGGGCCCCGGTCTTCCATCGGGCCGACTGGGCGCAGAAGCTGCAGTCGGAGGGACACCGCCCGCTTTTGGCGTTCACGATGGCGCAGGTTTCCACCCGCTTGCCGAAATGCCGCTCCCGAATCCGGCGGGCGGCCTCAAGATGGGGCCACAGCTCCTCCTCCCCGGAAAGAAGACGCAGAAGGGTATCTCGGCGAGGCGCATTCACATCACTTCACACCCATCTGCTTTTCCTTCTCCGCCACCAGCAGTCTGGTTTTCACCACGGTGTCCGGGGTGAGGCTCATGGAGTCGATGCCGCACTCCACCAGAAACTCGGCGAAGTCGGGAAAGTCGCTGGGAGCCTGTCCGCAGATGCCGATCTTTCGCCCCCGTTCCTTGGCCACCCTTATGACCTGTCGCACCAGACGCTTAACGGCCTCGTTGCGCTCGTCGTAGATGTGGGAGACCAGCTCGGAGTCCCGATCCAGCCCCAGGGTGAGCTGGGTGAGGTCGTTTGAACCGATGGAGAATCCGTCGAAGATGTCGGCGAACTGGTCCGCCAGGATCACATTGCTGGGGATCTCGCACATTACATAGATCTCCAGTCCGTTTTCACCCTGTTTGAGACCGTACTTCTCCATGACGGAGATGACCTTTTTGCCCTCCTCGGGGGTACGGCAGAAGGGAACCATGACCTTGACATTGGTGAGTCCCATTTCGTCCCGCACGCGTTTGAGCGCCCGGCACTCCAGGGCAAAGGCCGGCTCGAACTTGGGGTCGTAGTAACGGGAGGCCCCGCGCCAGCCGATCATGGGGTTGTGCTCCACCGGTTCGTAAAGCCATCCCCCCAGGAGATTGGCGTACTCGTTGCTCTTGAAGTCGGAAAGACGCACGATCACATCGTTGGGATAAAAGGCCGCGGCGATGGTGCCCACTCCCTGGGCCAGCTTGTCCACGAAAAACTCGGCCTTGTCCTCGTAGGCTGCGGTGCGCTTCTCTATCTCCCGAACCAGCGCCCGGATCCTGCGATCCTCCCCCGCCCGCTTCCTGAGCTCCTCGAATTCGAGAAGGGCCAGAGGGTGAATGCCGATGTGGGAACCGATGATGAATTCCAGCCGGGCCAGTCCCACCCCGTCGTTGGGGATCTGGGCCTGGGAGAAGGCCTGCTCGGGAATCCCCACATTCATCATGATCCTGGTCCTGGTGCGGGGGAGTTTTTCGAGATCGATCCGTTCCACCTCGTAGGGGACCAAACCCTCAAGCAGGCGTCCCTCCTCCCCCTGGGAGCAATCCACGGTGACCTCCATGCCGGTCCGGACCACCTCGGTGGCGTTTCCGGTTCCCACGATGCAGGGGATACCCAACTCCCGGGAGATGATGGCTGCGTGACAGGTCCGTCCGCCGCGGTTGGTGACGATGGCGCTGGCCACCTTCATGATGGGTTCCCAGTCCGGATCGGTCATGTCCGTGATGAGGACCTCCCCGGGCTGAAACTCCTGGATGCCGGAGACATCCAGGATCACGCGGGCCTTGCCCTGGCCGATCTTGCTGCCCACGGCCTTGCCCACCGCGAGCACCTTGCCCTCGCCCTTGAGTTTGTAAGTCTCGTAGAACCTTTCCCTCTTGGCCCCGTGGACCGTTTCCGGTCGGGCCTGCACGATGAAAAGCTCCCCGGTGCCCACGGTCTTCCCGTCTCCGTCCTTGGCCCACTCGATATCCATGGGGCGCCCGTAGTGTTCCTCGATGATCACGGCCCACTCGGCCAGCTTAAGGATCTCGTCGTCGGAAAGCACAAAACGCTCCCGTTCACGCCGGGTGGTCTTCACATCGCGCACCGGATGCTCCGGATCACGGCTGTAGATCATCTTTATTTCCTTGCTTCCCAGCTTCTTGGACACGATGGAACGAAACCCCTTCTTGAGGGTGGGCTTGAAGACATAGAATTCGTCCGGGTTTACCTTGCCCTGGACCACATTTTCGCCGAGCCCCCAGGCTCCGGTGATGTAAACCACATCCCGGAAACCGCTCTCGGTGTCCAGGGTGAACATGACCCCCGAACAGGCCCGGTCGCTGCGGACCATCTTCTGGACCGCCACCGAAAGGTACACATTGAAGTGGTCGAACCCCTTGTCCTCCCGGTAGGATATGGCCCGGTCGGTGAAGAGAGAGGCGAAGCACTTCTTAACATGCTCGATGACCTTTTCCGCCCCGCGCACATTGAGATAGGTCTCCTGCTGGCCGGCAAAGGAGGCGTCGGGAAGATCCTCCGCCGTGGCCGAGGAGCGCACCGCCACATCCACATTCCTGCCGTACTTCTCCTCCAGCCGGGCGTAGGCCTTTCGTATCTCCTCTGCGAGTCTGGGGGGCATCTTGGCCTTCAGGATCAGGTTCCGGACCTTGCGCCCCCGCTTCTGAAGGTCCTTTACATCGTGGGTGTCCAGACCCTCGAGGGCCTTGCGAATCTTTTCGTCCAGATGATTCTCCCGGATGAAATATCGATAAGCCTCCGCCGTGACCGCAAAACCGTCGGGCACGCGAACCCCTTTGGGGGAGAGATGCTGAAACATCTCCCCCAGCGAGGCGTTCTTTCCGCCCACCAGCGGCACATCCTTGATCCCTATCTCGTCAAACCACAGAATAAGCGGAGCCTCGCCCATGAAGACCCTCCTTTCCTGAAATTTTTGAATAATTCAGGATTTTGGCAGATGGAAAAGGATCGTAATGATATTTTGAATACCTTTGATATGTCCGCTTCCGTCATCGGTGCTGGACCCGTGAATACCCCATCTCTGTCAAAGACACCATAACAAAAATTCCCCTTAAATGTCAAGCAAGTCAGGCAAGTCAGAAGCCCCGGGGCGGATGAAGGTCTTCCCGAATGCCTGAGGGGTTAGTCTCTGGCAGGAACTCCGGAAAAATTGCGGACCGCCCAGACATGGAAGTGCCGGCCGCGTTTTAGACCGATCCCCACCGCACCCTTGGTCAGATATAAGGCCCAGGCCCAGAGGGGATCGTAAAAACTGGTGGTGGAGGACCAGTAGAACTCCCGCACCTCAAGAAAGGGGTGATCCCGGGGCAGGGCAGGGGAGTGGTGTTCGGCGTCCACCAGACTCTCGAGCTCGTTAATGTTGGGAAGCCTCCAGTCGGAAAAGCCGCCGTATCTTTCCCGATTGAGCGCTTTTACCACCTCAAAGGCCTCCTCCCAGGTGGTTAGCCCCCCGGCGAGATCCGCCCTCCGGGTCCACCACAGACCGGTAAGCCGATCCCGGACCACCTCTTTCCGAACCTCGAAGCGGGGCTCGGGCCAGGGTATTCCAACCCGGAGCTCTCCGTCCTGACCGGTTCCGGCACAGGAGATCTCCCGCCCGGAGGCGTCGTAGCAGGTGCGCTGGCCGGTGGCCGGAAGGCGAAAAGGGCCCCTTACCGGCCACACCATCCGTTCGTCCTCCTTGTGGCTGTAAAACATTCGTCCGCCGCCGAAGTGCACATTCCAGGCGTAGCGGGGATTGATGGCCGCGGTGGTGGAGGTCCAGTACCAGCCGTGAAAGACCCCCTCAAAGGGATGCCCCGGAGGGAGAACCGGATTTTTGGCCTGAAAGAAGACCAGAGTGCGAAGTTCCCTCCGGTTCGGAAGGCGCCAGTCCGAAAAACCCAGAAACCTTTCCCGATTAAGACGCCTGATCGCCGAAAGGGCGGCCTCCCAGCTCATGGGAAATTCGAAAAGAGAGGCGTTTTTGGGCCAGAGGAGCCCGGTGAGTAGATCCCGTACGAGTTCTCCCTCCAGCCTGAAACGGGGCCGGGCCGAAAGCCCGGAGCGGAACTCTCCGTCCTGGCCGGTCCCGGCACAGGGGATCTCCCGCCCGGAGGCGTCGTAGCACTTGTCCTGGCCGGTAGCCGGAATCACCTTATTCGTCCTCCCACGAGATGGCCCCCACCGGACAGGTGTCGATGGCCTCCTCGCAGTCGCAGGTGTTACAGGCCTCCTGATTTTTCACATACGACTTTTCGTTTTCGTCGAGCTCGAAGACCTCCGGACAGATCTCCACGCACGATCCGCAACCTATGCACTCCTCCTGATTAACCACCAGTCTCCTGGCCATGACCTACCTCCTTTCTATTTATTCTGGATCTACTTTTAGAATAAGATTGAGAGGGAGGAGGGGCCTTGAGGGAGGTCAAATCACGGGCTCCCTTAGATTTTCAAGAGCTTGGCGTTTACGGCCACGATGACCGTGCTCAGCGACATGAAGAGGGCACCGATAGCCGGGCTCAGCAGCAGACCGTATTTATAAAGAACACCCGCGGCCAGGGGAATGGCAAAGGCGTTGTAACCCGTGGCCCAGACGAGGTTCTGGATCATCTTGCGATAGGTGGCCCGGGAGAGTTCCAGGATGACCACCACATCCAGAGGATTGCTGCGCACTAGGATCACATCCGCCGTCTCCACGGCCACATCCGTGCCCGCTCCGATGGCAATACCCACATCGGCCTGAGCCAGAGCCGGGGCGTCGTTCACCCCGTCGCCGGTCATGGCCACGATGTGCCCCTGAGTCTGGATCTCCTTAACCTTGCGGGCCTTGTCCTGGGGAAGGACCTCGGCCAGAAAGTCGTCCAGCCCCAGTTCCCCGGCCACCCAGCGGGCTACCTGTCGGTTGTCCCCGGTAAGCATGAGGCACTTTATCCCCCGGGCCTTTAGCCGGGTTATGGCCTCCCGGGACTCCTCGCGAATCACATCCGCCAGGGCAATGGCCCCGACCGGTTTCCCCTCCAGCAGGAGGAAGACCACGGTCTTGCCCTGATCGAGAAGGCGTTTCACCCTCTCGTCCGCCACCTCGAGGCCCTTTTCCCGCAAGTACCCGGGGCTCACCACCATGACCTCGCGCCCCTCCACCCGACCGAGGGCCCCTTTTCCGGCCAGGGCCCGGAACTCCTCCACCGGAGGGATTTCGCCCTTTACCGAGGCCACGATCCCTCTGGCGATGGGATGTTCGGAGTTGGTCTCCACCGCCGCGGCCAGGCGCAGGATCTCGTCCGGGGAGAGGCTCTCCTCCAACGCCACCACATCCGTGACTCCGAATTCCCCTCTGGTCAGGGTGCCGGTCTTGTCGAAGATCACCGCGTTAACCAGGCGGGCCCGTTCGAAAGCCCCCCGATTGCGTATGAGGAGCCCCCGCTTGGCCGCAATACCCGTGGAGACCGCCACCACCAGAGGCACCGCCAGCCCCAGGGCGTGCGGACAGGTGATCACCATCACGGTGACCGTGCGCTCCAAAGCAAAGGCCAGATCCTGCCCCAGAAAGAGCCACACCGCAAGGGTCAGCGAGCCTGCGGAAAGGGCGATAAGGGTGAGCCACAGGGCCGCCCGGTTGGCCAGGTCCTGAGTGCGGGACTTGCTTTCCTGCGCCTCGCGCACCAGATTGATGACCTGGGAGAGAAAGGACTCCTCACCGGTGCGCCGGATTTCCACCACCAGAGACCCTTCCCCGTTTATGGCCCCGCCGATAACCTCGTCTCCGGGCTTTTTGGAAACGGGTCTCGATTCCCCGGTCAGCATGGCCTCGTTCACCGCGCTCTCCCCGGAAATCACCACCCCGTCGGCCGGAATCTTCTCCCCCGGTTTCACCAGCACCCGATCGCCGGGACGCAGCTCCTCCAGCGGAACCTCCTCGGTGGTTCCGTCGGCACGAAGCCTGTGAGCCGCCGAGGGCATGAGGCTGGCCAGTTCCTCCAGGGCCCGCGAGGCCCCGAGCACGCTCTTCATCTCCAGCCAGTGGCCGAGCAGCATGATGTCGATGAGCGTGGCCAGCTCCCAGAAGAACATCTTTCCCGGAAGACCGAAAACCACCGCCGAGCTGTAACCGTAGGCCACGGTTATGGCGAGCGCGATGAGGGTCATCATCCCGGGACGGAGCCGGCGAAGCTCCCCCAGGAAACCGCTCAGGAACGGATATCCGCCGTAAAAGAAGATCGCCGAGGAGAGGAGAAAGAGCAGGTACCTCTGACCGGGAAAGGAGATGATGGCCTGCAGACCGAGAAGCTTCTGGATGAGAGGGGAGAACAGCAGCACCGGGAGGGTGAGAACCAGGCAGATCCAGAAACGACGCCGGAAGTCCGCCACCATGTCCCCGTGATGCGAGGTTCCGTGGGAGGCGTGAGGGGAAGCCCCCGTCTCGCTCCCGTGAGAGGCGTGTCCGAGATGGGAATCGTGAGGAGATACGGTATGATGGGAGTGGTTATCCATAAAAACTCCAAAAAAGAAAATTTTTTCTTTAAGATTCCAGAATAGTCTTTCGGGCTTGCCCTGTCAACGGAAGGAGGGACTCAGGGCCTCCGAGAGGGAACGGAGGTCGCTCAGGGCCTTGCGTACCAGCTCCGGAGAAAGGGTGCCCATTCCGCAGGAGGGGGTAAAAAGGGAGGCCCTCAAGATCTCCCCGGGCGAAAGTCCGGTGCGCGAGGAAAGCTCCTCCACCAGCGACTCGAATTTCCGGAGAAGATCCCCGGGCCTTACCCTCTCCAGATCCTCCCTGCGCAGGGTGGGCACCAGCCCCCAAGCCACCAGCCCGCCCTTTTTGATAAACTCCTTTAATTCCCTATCGTAAGCTATGAATTTTTCGGAAAAATCGTAAGCGTCGAAGTTAACGATCTGGATGGGACTTTCGGTAAGGAGACTCCAGTCGGTGTTTCCGCACACATGGATCCCGACGAGGGCTCCGGCCCGACGGATCTCGCTGATCACCTCGGAGAGGGCCGAGAGGACCTCTTCCCGGGAGACCCCCACGAAGGCCGAGGAGCCGAAGCCGGAAAGGGCCGGTTCGTCCAGGAAGACGACTACCGGACGGCCGGCTTTACCCAGGAGTTCCGCCTGGGCGCGGGCCTTTAAGGCCACGAGCTTGATCACCAGGTCCCTCAGTTCCGGATCGTAGAAGAGCGCCCTTCCGTCCGGAGTCTTGAGGCCGGTGGTCAGGGTGAAGGGACCGGTGATCTGGCCCTTGAGAGCCAGGGGGGAGGGTCCTCCGGATACGGCCTCGAGGAGCACATAAAGGCCCGGGACTTCGTCCGGGGTAGGGAAGAAACGGGTCTCCGCGAGGGTTCCCCCTCCCTCGGTTACCGATAGGTATTCCTCGTAAAAACGGAGTCTCTCCTCCTCGAAATCGTCCCTTCCGGGATCCACCACCAGTTTTTCCGGGTCAAACCCCGGAAGCCCGGAGGAAAACTGCACCAGCATCCCCTCGCCCCGGGCCGGAAGCTGGGGCCAGCAGGGGATCTCGGGCGTGTACTCCAGGACGAGTCTAACGGCCTCCCGGTGCTCGGTGAAAGGGAAGCTTCCGATAAGGGTGGGCTTTCCGGCAAGCTCACTCGCAGCGGGGCTTGAGTTCACTGCACACACCTCCGTTCTCGGGGATCAGGATGCCCTCCAGGAGTGCGGGACCGACGGAAGAGGGCTTTGAGCCGAATCTCTCTTTAAGGTAAGCGATAATGGGACCCGAGCCCTCGAGGATCTCCCACCGTGAGGCCCTCTCCACCACCAGAACCGGAACCCCCTTTAAACCGAGCAGCCGGAAAAGTCCCCGGGCCTTTTCCCTGCGACACAGGTTGAGGTTGGCCCCGGGAAGGTTCCGACAGACCTCAAGCACCTCGTGGCAGTGGGGACATTCGGGGGAGTAGATGAGGTAGAGGTCCGTCACCGGGGGGCGATCGGCAAAGGCGGGACGGGCCTCGGCCTTGAGTGGGACCAGAGGATTGGCCGTGAGCCAGAAGCCCGCAAGCACTCCCACCAGCGCCCCCGCGAGCGAGGCCTTCGGCCCCCGCAGGCCGTAAAGCACCGGAAGGGCGGTAAGCACCACCCCGATCCCGGTCACCAGACAGAAGGGGCATAAAAGTCGGTACTCGAACACCTGACGGGCCACGAAGATCGCCTCGGCAAAAAGCCCTCCCGAGGCGAGAAGCCCCAGAAGTCCGGCCGGGGCCCCGAGGGCCAGGGCCAGGCCCAGAGAGAGGAAGTACGCAAGCCCCAGGAGAACCATCTCCCTGTGGGCCAGGCGGGACAGTTCCCCCACCACCAGACAGCTCGAGGAGGTGCAGAAACTTTTTCCCTTAAGATTCATGAAAAATTCAATACTTAAGCCCAGCGTCCAAAAAAGGGCTACTAAAAGGGAAAACCTGAGAAGTTTGGAGTGGAGTGGCCTAAAAAGCATGCTATCCTCACTTGCCAAGAAAGAAAATATAAATTATTTAGCCCTAAAAGTCCAGACGAAAGGAGGGTGCCATGAAGCTTGACCCCACCAAGATGAAGGACTGGGAGATAGCCGCGGAATGCGAAAAACACATGAAGACCGTTTATCAACTGGCCGAGGAACTGGGGCTCACCAAGGAGGAGCTTCTTCCCTACGGTCACTATGTGGCCAAGATCGACTACAGGAAGGTGATGGAGCGTCTCAGGGACCGTCCCAACGGTAAGTACATCGATGTCACGGCCATCACTCCCACCCCTCTGGGGGAGGGGAAGTCCACCACGGCCATCGGTCTCATTCAGGGGCTGGGGAAACGGGGAAAAAATGTGATCGGGGCCCTGCGCCAGCCCTCCGGGGGGCCCACCTTTAACATTAAGGGAAGCGCGGCGGGGGGAGGACTTTCCCAGATCATTCCTCTGGACAAGTTCTCTCTGGGGCTTACCGGGGACATCAACGCGGTGATGAACGCCCACAATCTCGCCATGGTGGCCCTTACCGCCCGGATGCAGCACGAGGCCAACTACGACGACGAGTTCCTGGCCAAACGCGGTCTCAGGCGTCTCAACATAGATCCCAAGCGGGTGGAGATGGGCTGGGTAATCGACTACTGCGCCCAGGCCCTGAGGCACATCGTGATCGGTCTCGGGGGCAAGCGCGATGGCTACCCCATGGAAAGCAAGTTCTGGATCGCGGTGGCCTCGGAGGTGATGGCCATCCTGGCGGTGGCGAAGGACCTCAAGGACCTGAGGGAACGGATCGGGCGCATCGTGGTGGCCTTCGACAAGTTCGGAAACCCCATCACCACCGAGGATCTGGAGGTGGCCGGGGCCATGACCGCCTGGATGGTGGACGCCATCAATCCCAATCTCATGCAGACCCTGGAAGGACAGCCAGTTCTCATCCACGCCGGGCCCTTCGCCAACATCGCCATCGGGCAATCCTCCATCATCGCCGACTATGTGGGTCTCAAGCTCTCGGATTATCTGGTCACCGAGTCCGGGTTCGCCGCCGACATCGGGTTTGAGAAGTTCTGGAACATAAAGTGCCGGCTTTCGGGGCTAAAGCCCGACTGCGTGGTGGTGGTGGCCACCATACGGGCCCTTAAGTGCCACGGCGGAGCCCCGATACCGCCTCCGGGCAAACCCATTCCCAAGGAGTACTTCGAGGAAAATGTGGAGTGGGTGGAGAAGGGCTGCGAGAACCTGCTTCACTGCGTTAACATCGTCAGGAAGAGCGGTTCCACCCCGGTGGTCTGTATCAACGCCTTCCATACCGACACCAAGGCCGAGATCGAGGCCGTGCGGCGCATCTGTGAGGAAAACGGGGTGCGGGTGGCCTTCTCCGAACACTGGCTCAAGGGCGGAGAGGGGGCCCTCGAGCTTGCCGACGCCGTGGCGGAGGCCTGCGAGGAAAAGAGCGACTTTCGCTTCCTCTACGAGCTTGACGAGCCGGTCAAGGACCGGATCGAGAAGATCGCCCGGGAGGTCTACGGGGCCGACGGCGTGGTGTACCTCCCGGCGGCGGAGGACAAGATCCGTATGATCGAGGCCGATCCGGAGCTGCGCCGGATGCCCATCTGCATGGTGAAGACGCACCTTTCCCTTTCCGACGATCCCAACAAGAAAGGGGTGCCCAGGGGCTGGAACCTCCGGGTGCGGGATGTGCTCATCTATCGCGGATCGGGCTTCATCGTCCCGGTGGCCGGAGACATAAGCCTCATGCCCGGAACGGGATCCGATCCGGCCTACCGCCGCATCGATGTGGATGTGGAGACCGGCAAGGTCAAGGGGCTTTTCTAACCGAGGCGAGGGGAGATTTCCCCCGGGGGCGGGGCGTTTTGCCTCGTCCCCGGGAATCGATCCGAAAAAAGGGATGTTTAATTTTTGCCAGGATGATAACGGGTTATGCCAAACATGCCGAGCTTGCTTTTATGGCCTCTTTTTTGCATAGGGGGCCATCCCAATAAAAACGCGGGAGGTATGTGATGTCAGCCAGGATTATCAGCGGCAAGGAGATTTCCCAGCAGATTCGCGAGGAACTGAGAAAGGAGGTCCAGGAGCTCAAGGAAAAACACGGCGTCACTCCGGGGCTGGTGACCATCCTGGTGGGGGAGAATCCGGCCTCGGTTTCCTATGTGACGGCCAAGCAGCGCACGGCCAAGGATCTGGGGTTTTATTCCGTGCAGGAGAACCTTCCCGAGAATGTGAGCGAGGAAGAACTCCTCGGGATGATCGAAAAGTATAATAAAGATGAAAAGATCCATGGAATTCTGGTGCAGTTGCCTCTTCCCAAACACATAAACGAGCGAAAGATCATTTACGCCATTGATCCCCGGAAGGATGTGGACGGATTTCATCCGGTAAATGTGGGCAAGATGGTGATCGGGGAGCCCTGTTTTCTGCCCTGTACGCCGCACGGGATCCTGGTGATGCTTGAGCGGGCCGGGGTTCAGGTGGACGGGGCGGATGTGGTGGTGGTGGGGCGCAGCAACATCGTGGGCAAACCCGTGGCCAATCTCCTTATGCAGAAACGGAAACCCGTGGGGAACGCCACGGTTACCGTGTGTCACACCGGCACCCGGGACATGGCCGCCCATACCCGCCGGGCGGATATTCTCATCGTAGCCGCGGGGCGTCCCAAGGTCATCACCGCGGACATGGTCAAGGAGGGGGCGGTGGTGATAGATGTGGGGGTCAACCGCATCGGGACCACCCCGGAGGGCAAGGCCATCCTCTGTGGTGATGTGGACTTTGAGGCGGTTAAGGAAAAGGCCTCGGCCATCACTCCCGTGCCCGGGGGCGTGGGGCCCATGACCATCACCATGCTCATGAAAAACACCGTGGAGGCGGCCAAGCTCTGGGCCGGTCTTCCCTGTGAGGTGGGCTAGACACTTCTTAAAATCCGTTTAAACTTAGAACGAATCTATCCTCAAGGAGGCTTTGGATGGACACCAGGGCGAGGTTCAAGGACAAGGCCGCCCCTAAGGTGGCCAGCAAGACCGCGCAGGTCATTTACGAGAGACTGGGCGAGGAGGTGTTTACCACCCCGGCCCGGGTGGAGCGTCGGGGCACCACTCCCTGTCTCTTCGGAAAGGGCGGTACCTGCTGCCGGGTGTGCAACATGGGTCCCTGCCAGGTGGTGGAGGGAGTGGAGGAGCTGCGAGGGGTCTGCGGGGCCAGTGCGGCCACGGTGGTGGCGCGGAACTTCGGGCGCATGGTGGCCGGGGGAGGTTCCGCCCACTCCGACCACGGTCGTCAGGTGGCCATTGACTTTTACGAAACCGTGCACGGAGAGACCCCCTTTGAGGTGAAGGACAAGCGCAAGCTCCGCGTGGTGGCCCAGGCCTTTGGTCTTGATCCGAACAAGGAAGAAGAGGAATTGCTCAAGGATATGGCCGAAGCGGCCCTTCGCGTCTTTAATCAGCAGGAGGGGGAGATTCCCCTTCTGAGACGGGCCCCGGAAAAGCGCCAGCAGCTCTGGCGGGAGCTCGGGGTGTGGCCCAGGGGAGTGGATCGGGAGGTGGTGGAGCTTCTTCACCGCACCACCATCGGGGTGGATCAGGACCACCGCAGCATCTTCATGGCCTGCGCCCGGACGGCGCTTGCCGACGGGTGGGGTGGGTCCATGGTGGCCACCGAGCTTCAGGACCTTCTCTTCGGAAACCCCGGCCCCATAAAGGCCCGGGTTAACATCGGGTTGAGCGTTATCCGGGAGGACATGGTTAATGTGGCTGTGCACGGCCACGAGCCGGTGCTGGCCGAGGCCCTGGCCATGGCCGCGAGCGACCCCGAGATCGTGGAGGAGGCGAAGAAGGTCGGAGCCAAGGGGGTGAATCTGGCCGGGATCTGCTGCACCGGAAACGAGATCCTGATGCGCCGGGGGATCCCGGTGGCCGGAAGCTTCCTGCAGCAGGAGGCGGCCATCGCCACCGGGGCGCTGGAGGCCGTGGTGGTGGATGTACAGTGCATCATGCAGAATGTGGTGGAGATCGCCAGGCACTTTCACACCGCGGTGATCACCACCAACCCCCGGGCCCGGATGGAGGGAGACATCCACATAGAATTCGACGCCCGCAAGGCCCTGGACTGTGCCAAAGAGATTTTGCGTACGGCTATTGCCCGGTTCCCAAAACGGGACAAATCCAAGGTGAACATCCCGGACCATTCCGTGGATGTAATCGTAGGGTTCAGCCACGAGACCATCCTCTACATGCTGGGCGGGCGTTTCCGGGCTTCGTACAAGCCCCTTAACGAGAACATCATCAACGGAAAGATTCTGGGGGTGGCGGCGATAGTGGGGTGTGACAACTTCAGGGTGGACGAGGAGACGCACATCGAGCTGGCCAAGGAACTCATCGCCAACAATGTCCTGGTGGTGACCACCGGTTGCGCGGCCACCAACATGGGGCGGGCCGGTCTTCTGCGCCCGGAGGCCGCGGAGCTGGCCGGGGACAGCCTGCGGGAGGTGCTCGAGGCCGTGGGGTGTCCGCCGGTGCTTCACATGGGTTCCTGCGTGGACAACAGTCGAATTCTGCTGGCCCTCACGGAGATGGCCAACACCGGAGGGCTCGGGGAGGACATCTCCGACCTTCCGGCCGTGGGTTGTGCCCCGCAGTGGATGAGCGAGAAGGCCATCACCATCGGGCAGTACTTCGTGGCCAGCGGGGCCACCGTGGTCTTCGGGCCCACCTTCCCCACGCTGAAGAGCCAGGTGGCCACGGACTTCCTCTTCCACGAGATGGAGAGGATCTTCGGGGCCGGATGGCGGGTGGCCAAGACGGCTTCGGAGTTTGCGGCGGTGATGATCGACCACATCAAGGCCAAGCGCAAGGCCCTCGGGATCGACAAGCCCAAGCCGCGGGTCCTCTTCGACATGGCCATGCGCCGGGCGCTGGAGAGCCCGAAGGTCACCAGTCCCTTCCACGGGCTGGGTTGTTTCGGTCCCGCGCACCTAAGGGTCTTGCCGGAGGAGGAAGGGCAAAAAGCTTAAAGGAGGGCTTAAAGGATGGCCGGAAAATCGGGAAAGGTGCTCGTGGTGGGAGGAGGTATCGCCGGGATCCAGACGGCCCTGGATCTCGCGGAGCTTGGCTATTATGTCTACCTGGTGGAGAAGAAGGCCACCATCGGGGGCGTAATGGCCAAGCTCGACAAGACCTTTCCCACCAACGATTGCAGCATCTGAATACTGGCGCCGAAGATGGTGGAGGCCGGTCGGTCTCCCAACATTGAGATCCTGACGCTGGCGGAGGTGGAGGCCCTCTCCGGGAAACCTGGGCACTTCAAGGCCCGGGTGCGGGTGCGTCCCCGGTACATCGATCCGGACCGGTGTACGGCCTGTGGACAGTGCATGCAGTACTGTCCCCGGGAGGCGGTGGACGAATACAACGAGAGGCTGGACTTCACCCGGGCGGCCCGGATCGACTTTCCTCAGGCCGTGCCCACGGCCTACTACATCGACGAGGAGCGGTGTCTCCGCCTCAACCACGAGACCTGTCAGATCTGCACCAATGTGTGCGGGCCCAAGGCCATCGACTTCGATCAGAGACCTGAGGTGCGGGAGCTCGAGGTGGGGGCGGTGGTATTGTGCCCGGGATTCGGGGAGGTGCCGGAGGAGGCCCTCACCAAGTACGGCTACGGGAAGTATCCCGATGTAATGACCAGTCTCGAGGTGGAACGCCTCATGTGCGTTTCCGGACCCACGGAGGGGGAGATCCTGCGCCCCTCGGACCTCTCTCATCCCCGTAAGATCGCCTTTCTTCAGTGCGTGGGCTCCAGGGATGTTTCCTGCGGGAGGCCCTTCTGCTCCTCGGTTTGCTGCATGTACGCTATGAAAGAGGCCTCCATGCTCAAGGAACACGCCCCGGAGGCGGAGATCACCCTCTTTTTCATGGATGTGCGCACCCAGGGCAAGGGTTTTGACGCGGCCTTTGAGCGAGCGGTGGAGAAGTACGGCCTGCGCACCGTTTACGCCCGGGTGCCCAAGGTGGAGAGCGTGGACGGCCGTCTGGGGATCACCTATGTGACCGAAGACGGCGAGGTCCATAGGGAGCTCTTCGACATGGTGGTGCTTTCCGTGGGACTTTCGGCCCCGCCCGGGGCAGAGGAATTGGCCCGGAAGTTCGGGATCGAGCTCAATCCTTTCGGCTTCGCCAGAACCTCGGTGGCTGATCCCCTAACGGTCAAGCCCGGCATATATGTGGCCGGGGCCTTTCAGGGGCCGAAGGACATCCCCGAGAGCGTGATGCAGGCGAGCGGGGCCGCGGCCCGGGTGTCCGAGTTGCTCTCCGAGGTGCGCGGAAGGGACGCGGTGGAGAAGAGCTTTCCGCCGGAGGACGAAGAGCTTCTTTCGATGCCGGTGAGAATTGGCGTTTTCGTCTGTCACTGCGGGGTGAACATCGCCGGGGTGGTGGATGTGGAGGCGGTGAAGGAGTACGCGGCGAAGCTCCCGGGGGTGGTGTACGCCGACACCACGGTCTACTCCTGCGCCCAGGATTCCCTGGAAAGACTCAAGGAGATCATTCGGGAGCACAAACTCAACCGGCTGGTGATTGCGGCCTGCAGCCCCCGTACCCACGAACCCCTCTTCCAGGAGACCCTGCGGGAGGCGGGGCTCAACCTGGCCCTGGTGGAGATGGCCAACATTCGGGACCAGTGTTCCTGGGTGCACGCCGACGATCCCGAGGCGGCCACGGCCAAGGCCAAGGATCAGGTGCGGATGGCGGTGGCCAAGGCGAGGAGGCTCAAGCCCCTGGAGCTCCAGAAGGTAAAGGTGACCCCCTCGGCCCTGGTGATCGGAGGAGGGGCGGCGGGAATGACCGCGGCGCTTTCCATCGCGGAGCAGGGCTTTGAGGTCTATCTGGTGGAAAAGGAGGCCGAGCTGGGAGGCAACCTTCGGCGGGTGCGTTTCCTGGCCGAGGGAGAGGATCCGCGGAAGATCCTGAAAGACCTGATCAAAAAGGTGGAAAGGCACCCCCGGATCCGGGTCTTCACCCGGGCCACGGTGGAGAACATCTCGGGTTATGTAGGCAATTTCACCTCCACCATCCGGGCCGAGGAGGGATCCGAGGTGGTGAACCACGGCGTGGTGGTGGTGGCCACCGGAGCCCGGGAGCATCGTCCGTCGGGATATCTTTACGGGGAAAGCTCGAAGGTGCTCACCCAGCTCGAGTTTGAGGAAAAACTGGCCCGGGGGAAACGCTCCCTTGGAAAGGTCAAGCGGGTGGTGATGATCCAGTGTGCCGGCTCCCGGGGGGAGGAGCTCTCTCACTGCAGCAAGATCTGCTGTCAGCAGGCGGTGAAAAACGCCCTGCGCCTGAAGGAGCTTCAGCCTGAGGCGGAGGTCTTTATTCTTTACCGGGACATGCGGACTTACGGGTTTTACGAGGAGCTCTACCGGGAGGCCCGCAATCGCGGGGTAATCTTCCTGCGCTACAGTCCGGATCGGCGACCCGAGGTGGTGAAGAAGGGGAGAGGAGTGGTGGTTCGGGCCTACGACAGGCTTCTGGGTGAAGAGGTGGAGATTCCCGCGGACCTGGTGGTGCTTTCGGTGGGGATTGAGGCCGAGAAGGACAATCCCGTGGCCCAGATCCTCAAGACCCCGCTTAACCCGGAGGGGTTCATCCTGGAGGCCCATGTGAAGCTCAAGCCCGTGGAGGTGGCGGTGGACGGGGTATATGTGTGCGGTCTGGCTCACGGCCCGAAACCCCTTTCCGAGACCCTGGCTCAGGCCAGGGCCGCGGCGGCCAAGGCGGCGGTGCCTCTGGCCAAGGGGTTCGTGGAGGTTCCGCCCATCGTTTCGCGGGTGGAGGAGAAGAAGTGCATCGGTTGCGGGATCTGCGCCTCCCTGTGTCCCTACAGCGCCATAGAGATGGTCAAAGTGGAAAAACGCCGGAAGGCCCGGGTGATCGCGGCGGCCTGCAAGGGCTGCGGGATCTGCGGATCGCACTGTCCGGTCTTCGCCATCACCCTGGGCGGATTCACCGACGAGGCCATTCTGGAGCAGATCCGGGCCTTCGGGCAGGAGGAGGCGGAGGAAAAGTCCGCGGCTGAGGCCGAAAAAGAAGCCGCTTAAGGAGGGCGGTTATGGGATTTGAGCCGAGGATACTCAGTTTTCTCTGCAACTGGTGTTGTTATGCGGCGGCGGATTCCGCCGGAGTGGCCCGGTTCAGTTATCCGCCCAACAACCGGGTCATCCGCATCATGTGCACCGGCCGTATGGATCCCCGTTTCGTGGTAGAGGCCTTCTATGTAGGGTCCGACGGGGTCTTCGTGGGCGGGTGACACCTCGGGGAATGCCATTACCAGTCTGGTAATTACGAAGCCCTGATTATGGCCGAAACGGTAAGGAGGATCCTCGAGGCGGTGGGGATCCTTCCCGATAGGTTTTATATCGACTGGGCCTCGGCGGCGGAGGGGCCCAGGTTCGTGAGGTTGCTTACGGACTTTACGGAGAAAGTTCGGGGGCTCGGCCCTCTAGGGGAGCGGGAGGGGCTTTCCAGGGACAGGCTGCGTTTCCGTCTTGAAGCGGCGCGCAAACTCTGTCAGAATATGCAATTCCGGGCCCAGTACGGCAATCTGGCCAAGGAGATCAAGAAATTAGGGGACTACAGTGCCGAGAACATAGCGGCCCTAGTGGAGAAGAAGCTCGTGCCCCAGATCAGGAAGAGGATATTTGAGGCCGAGGTAAAGGAACTTCTGGCCCAGGGACCGAAGAGTCTCGATGCTCTTGCGGAGGCCACCGGGGCCTCTGAGGAGGAGTTGACCGGAATACTCAAGGCCTTGGAGAAGGGGAAAAAATGATGAGAATGGAGCTTGCGAGAGACTGGCTTCCGGAGGTGGAGGGGCTGCCGGAGACCTATGCCCAGTGTTTCCGGTGCGGGGCCTGTTCGGGAATCTGTCCGGTAAAGAAGATACGGAGAGACTTTGATCCCCGAGTGATCGTGCATGCCACCGTTCTGGGGTTGCGGGAAAAGCTCTTCGGCACGCCGATCCTCTGGCACTGTTCGCAGTGCGAAAGCTGCGTGCCGGTGTGTCCCATGGAGGTGAAACCCGCGGAGGTCATCAGGGCCCTGCGGGGATACGCCTTACGGACGGGGCTTGCCGACGAGGAGACGCTCTTTGAGGCCGGGCGGCTGGCCCGGGTACAGCCCGGAAAGTGCGTGGCGTGTCTCACCTGCGTGCGGGTCTGTCCCTTCGGGGCGCCGAGCATCCGGGAGGAGGGGTACGCGGTGATTGATCCGGCCAAGTGCCACGCCTGCGGGATCTGCGTGCGGGAGTGCCCGGCCCGGGCCATCGAGCTTAAGCCCGCGGCAGAATTCGAGACCATGAAGGTGGGGGTGGGGATCTCATGACCGTAACCATAGGGGTGCTTTGCTGCCACTACACCAACCAGGCCGGTGAGGAGGACTTTCAGGGCCTTCCGGGCACGGTGATCGTGCGGCGTTATCCCTGCTCCGGTCACATCGAGGTGGCGGACATCCTCCGCACCTTCGAGGAGGGGGCGGAGGCGGTGCTGGTGGCCGGCTGCGAAAAGGACAGGTGCCATAATCTCTCGGGAAGTCTCCGGGCCGAGAAGAAGGCGCTTTCGGCCCGGAAGATCATCGAGGAGATCGGTCTTGAACCGGAGCGGGTGCGCTTTGCCTTTCTCCCGCGCCTGGATACTGGGCCCTTCATGGAGGAGGTTAAGAGAACCTTCGAAACAGCTTTAAATATGAAGTCTAAGTCTTGAGGAGAAAGACAAAATGATAATTGCAGAGAGAAGACCGATTCCTAAAGTCCTCAAGGCCATAGAGCCTTACGAAAAGGTCCTGGTTCTGGGATGTCGGGGGTGTGTGGCGGTGTGTTCGGCGGGGGGCGACCGTGAGGTGGAGACCATGGCCGCGGCCCTGCGCCTGGCGCGCAAACTTGCGGGAAGGCCCCTTGAGACCGGGGAGGCCACCCTTATTCGCCAGTGCGATCCGGAGTACCTGGCTCCTCTTAAGGAGATGGCCGGGGACTACGAGGCGGTGGTGTCCATGGCCTGCGGGGTGGGGGTGAACCTCATTGCGGACCTCTTTCCCGAGATCCGGGTTTACCCTGGGGTGGACACCAGCTTTTACGGGGCCAATCCGGCCCTGGGGGAATGGCAGGAAAAGTGCCGGGGTTGCGGGGACTGCATCCTGGATGTGACCGGCGGGCTCTGTCCCATCGCGCGGTGTGCGAAGAATCTCCTTAACGGACCCTGCGGGGGGTCCCAGGGAGGGCGTTGCGAGATTCGTCCGGAGGTGCCCTGCGTGTGGCACCAGATTTACGAGCGACTTTCCGCCCGGGGGGAGCTGGATCGGCTCATGGAGTTTTTCCCGGCCAAGGACTGGCGTCCGGCCGGACACGGTGGCCCCCGGGAAAGAATAAGGGAAGACCTTAAGGTGGGATAAATCAAAGAGGAGGGAGACGGTGGAGCCTAGAAGTCATCTCGCTAGGGTCCTTTCCGAGGGACACTTTGCGGTGACCGCGGAGATCGGGCCTCCCAAGAGCGCCGACGCCGAGGTGGTGCGGCGCAAGGCCCGGTTGCTCAAGGGGTATGTGGATGCGGCCAACATTACCGACTGTCAGACCGCCATCGTCCGCATGTCCTCCATAGCCTCGGCGGTGCTGGTTATGGCCGAGGGGGTGGAGCCGGTGGTTCAGATGACCTGTCGGGATCGAAACCGGATCGGCATCCAGGCCGACCTCCTGGGAGCGGCGGCTCTGGGGGTGAGGAACCTCCTGTGCATCACCGGCGACCACCAGAAGTTCGGCAACCATCCCGAGGCCAAGGGGGTGTTCGACCTGGATTCCATCCAGCTGGTGGCCATGGTCCGGAGGATGCGGGACGAGGGGAAGTTTCTGTGCGGGGAGGAGCTGACCGGAGCCAGGCCGGAGTTCTTCCTGGGAGCGGTGGAAAATCCCTTCGCCGATCCCTTTGAGTTCCGGGTCCGGCGTCTGGAAAAGAAGGTCCGGGCCGGGGCGGAGTTCATTCAGACCCAGATCATCTACAATGTGGAGCGGTTTCGTAAGTTCATGGAGATGGCCCGGGATCTCGGGCTCACGGAAAAGGTGTACATCCTGGCCGGAATAACCCCGCCCAAGTCCTTCGGAATGGCCCGCTACATGAAGTACTTCGTGCCCGGTCTTGATGTTCCGGACGAAATTCTCCGCCGCATGAAGGAGGCCAGGGACAAGCGCGAGGAGGGTATCAACATCGCGGTGGAGATCATTCAGCAGGTGCGGGAGATCCCGGGGGTGGCCGGGGTGCACATCATGGCCATCGAGTGGGAGGAGGCCGTGCCCGAGATCGTGAAGCGGGCCGGGCTTCATCCCCGTCCGCTCGAGGCCGAGGTGCGTCCGCCCTTCGTGGTGGAGGTGGAGCGGCCAGTGGAGAGGGTGGAGGTGGCGGCTCCGCCGGCCGAGGAGGTGCCGGAGGAGGCCCCGCCCAGGGTGGAGATTCCCGTGGAGGCCCTCAAGGAGGTCTTTTCCACGGTGCGCTCGAGCATGGAGGCCCTGCGCGAGGGCTTCAATATGCTCCACGACAGTCTGGCGCGTCTCGAGCGGGCCCTTCTCGGGGGTGAGGTGGTGCCCCCGGCGGAGATCCCGGAGGCGCCGCGGGTTGAGGTCCGGGTGGAAGAGAAGCCTCCGGTGGAGGAAAAGAAGCCGGTAGCGGAAGAGAAGCCTCCGGTGGCGGAAAAACCCCCGGTGGAGGAGAAGCCTCCGGTTGAGGAAGCCAAACCTCCGGTGGAAGAGGCCAGGCCCGAAGTCAAAGAAGAGAAACCCGAACCCGAAGAAAAGGTCGAAGCTCGGGTGGAAGAGAAGCCCGAGGAAAAACCGGAGGAGGTCCAACCGGAAGAGAAGCCTGCGCCGGCGGTCCCGGCCGAGGGGGTGGAGATCGGGGCCTTTTCCGGAGAGTATCGTCCCCTTTCCGAGCGGGCGGCGGGGCTCCCGGAGGACCTTTACAAGGAGCCCGGTACGGCTTTTATCCGCGAGGTGGAGGTCGGAAAGGGGGAGAAGGCCTTCAAAGTGGGCGGTACGAATGTTCTGCCCTTCCATCTTTTTGAGGGCGAGATGCGGCACGAGCCGCGGATTGCCATGGAGGTTCTGGATGTAAAGCCCGAGAACTGGCCGGAAAGCCTCACCAGGTACTTTGCGGATGTCCTGGACGATCCCGCGGCCTGGGCCCGAAAGTGCGTGGAGACCTACGGAGCCGAGGCCGTGTGCGTATACCTCATGGGGACGGATCCCAACTATCTCAATCTGGACGCCGGGCACGCCCGGGAGGTGGTGGAGAAGGTCGCCGGGGCGGTGGATGTGCCCATCATCGTCTGGGGATCCGGACACGCGGAAAAGGATGTGGAGGTGCTGCGGGAGGTGGCCGAAGTCCTGGGGGATAGGGGGGCGGTGATCGGGCCGGTGGAGGAGGCCAATCACCGGACCATCGGGGCTACGGCCATGGGATACGGGTTGCCGGTGATCGCCTCCAGTCCCATCGATGTGAATCTCGCCAAGCAGCTGAACATCCTGCTCGAGAATGTGGGGGTGGCCCTGGACAAGATTCTCATGGATCCCTCCATCGGGGCCCTGGGATACGGTCTGGAGTACACCTACTCGGTGATGGAGAGGATAAGGCTCGCCGCCCTTTACGCGCAGGACGAAAAGCTCCAGGTCCCCTTCGTCTGCAATGTGGGTCGCGAGGTGTGGAAGACCAAGGAGGTGGGCCTTCCCTCGGACGACCTGCTCGGGGACCAGGAGGTGCGCGGAGTCCTAATGGAGGCCATCACCTCGGTGGCCCTGGCCCTGGCCGGAGGAGATCTTTTCATCATGCGGCATCCCAAAGCCATTGAGCTAACAAAAACGATAATAAAGGGACTTATGCAACAAAATTAAAGGAGGGGTTTAGGCCATGTCCAAGATCATCGCCACCAAGGCCATTCGCGGGGCCCACAAGATCGTGGAGCGGGCCCAGGAGAAATACGAGGAGGCGGTGAAGAAGTTCGGAAAGGACCAGGAGGTGTCCTTTCCGAACACCGCCTATTACCTTCCCATAATCTACGCCATGCTGGGGTATCCGGTGAAGAAGCTGGGGGATTGCGGGGAGGTGCTGGAGGAGGCGCGTCGGCTTCTTCCGCCCGTCCCGGACGAGAAGCTCTGGACCCCTTATCTGGGGCCGGCCCTGGACGCCGGCATGGCCACCTTTTTCGCCGAGGAGGTCATCGAGGCCATCCGGTACCTCGAGGAGCCGAACTTTTACACCAAGACCGAGGAGCCGGTGAACGGGAACATCTGGCTGGGGGCGGCGGACGATGTGATCTTCCGGAAGCGCGGGGTGGAGTTCGTGGACGGCACGGCCCCGGGGTTTGCGGCCATCCTGGGAGCCCCGCCGGACAGGGAAACGGCGGTGAGGATTGCCCAGGAGCTTCAGGAAAAGAACCTCTATGTGTTCATGCACCATCACACCGACGGGCGCTACATGCCCGAAATGCTGAAGGAGGCCGGAGTGCAGCTTGGCTGGCCCACCCGTCTCATCCCCTTCGGTCCGGATTACACCTCGGTGGTCTTCGCCATCGGGTTCGCCTGCCGGGTGGCCATGGCCTTCGGGGGAATCAAGCCCGGTGACTACATGGGTAACCTCCTTTACAACAAGGATCGGACCTTCGCCTTCGCCATCACCTTCGGCCCCATTTCGGATGAGTGGTACGCCAACGGTGCCGGGGCCATCAACTGGGGCTTCCCGGTGATCTCCGACTGGGACGAGCCGGAGATAAAGCCCTACGGCATCTGCACTTACGAACATGTGGTCTCCAGGGTGCCGCACGAGGAGATCGTGGATCGGGCCATCGAGGTGCGGGGGCTCAAGGTCACCACGGTAAAGCTGGACATTCCGGTGGCCTACGCCCCGGCCTTCGAGGGAGAGCGGGTGCGCAAGGACGATCTCTATCTGGAGTGCGGTGGTGGACGGACCCCGGCGGTGGAGCTGCTGCTCTCGAAGCCCCTCGAGGAGGTGGAGGACGGGAGAATCGAGGTCATCGGTCCGGAGATAAACGAGGTGGAAAAGCTCGGTCTCCAGGGTCCGCCCTATCGGTTGCCCTTCGCGGTGGTGGTGGAGGTGGCCGGTGCCAACATGCAGGAGGACTTCGAGGCCATTCTGGAGCGCCAGTTCCACCACCTCATCAACTACGCCCAGGGCATCATGCATGTGGGGCAGCGGAACATCATGTGGCTCCGGATCAGCAAGGCCGCGGTGGAGAAGGGCTTCCTCTTCAGGCACATCGGTGAGATCCTCTACGCCAAGATGCGTCAGGAGTTCGGGGCCATCGTGGACAAGTGTCAGGTGACCATCTACACCGAGGAGGACAAGGTCAAAAAGATCCTCGAGCTGGCCAAGGAGGTGTACGCCAAGCGGGATGCCCGGATCGCCGGAATGACCGACGAGAGCGTGGATGTCTACTATTCCTGCACCCTGTGTCAGAGTTTCGCCCCGAGCCATGTGTGCGTGATCACCCCGGAGCGGATCGGGATGTGCGGAGCTTACAACTGGCTGGACGGTAAGGCCTGCTACGAGCTCAATCCCGCGGGCCCCAATCAGCCCATCGAGAAGGGGGAGCTTCTCGACGAACGCCTGGGACAGTTCTCCGGCATCAACGAGTTCGTCAAGAAGGCCAGCCGGGGCAAGGTGGAGCGGGTGAGTCTCTACAGCATCCTGGTGGACCCCATGACGGCCTGCGGATGTTTCGAGTGTATCGCCGCGGTGTTGCCTTCGGTTAGCGGGATCATGATCGTTAACCGCGATTATCTGGGGATGACTCCCACGGGCATGAAGTTTTCCACCATGGCCGGCATGGTGGGAGGAGGGCAGGTTACTCCCGGTTTCATGGGGGTGTCTAAGCATTACATTACCTCCCGGAAGTTCCTCCTGGCCGAAGGCGGTCTCAAGCGGGTGGTGTGGATGCCCAAGATGCTCAAGGAGGAGCTCAGGGACAAGCTCAAGGCCCGGGCCGAGGAACTGGGCATCCCGGATCTCATCGACAAGATCGCCGACGAGACGGTGGCCACCACCGAGCAGGAAGTCAAGGAGTGGATTGAAAAGGTCAAGCATCCGGTGCTTGAGATGGAACCTCTGATGTAAGGGAGGAGGGGAGATGGGACTCACCGGCATCCAAATAATGCAGAAGTTACCCAAGACCAACTGCGGGGACTGCGGTTTTCCCACCTGTCTGGCCTTTGCCATGAAGGTGGCGGCGGGTCAGGCGGAGATCGACAAGTGTCCGCATGTGGACCCGGCGGTGAAGGAGGAGATCGCCGAGGCCTCCGCTCCGCCCATTCGCACGGTGGTTCTGGGAAGCGGGGAGCATCAGGTTAAGCTCGGCGGGGAGACCGTTCTCTTCCGGCACGAGAAGCGTTTTGAGAACCCCACGGCCATCGGGGTGCGTATCGCCACGGACATGAGCGCCGAGGAGGTCGAGCGGCGTCTTGAGGCCTTTCGCAGGTTCAGGTGGGAACGGGTAGGGGTGGAGCTCAAGGCCGACATGGTGGCGGTGGAGGACACTGGGGCTGGTAAAGAGGCCTTCTGTGGTCTGGTCAGGAAGGTGCGGGAGGAGGTACCCGAGGCGGTCCTGGTTCTCATGAGCGGGGATCGGGAGGCGCTTTCGGCGGCCTGTGATATCTGCGGGGAACACAGGCCGCTTCTTTACGCCGCCACCCTCGACAACTTCAAGGAGATGGGAGAACTGGCCAAGGAGAAGAAGGCGGCGCTGGCGGTAAAGGGTGACAGTCTCGGGGAGACGGCCCGCATCTCCGAGGAACTCGTCAAGATGGGGCTTAAGGACCTGGTGCTGGATACCGGGGCCCGGAGCGTGCGGGAGCTTTACGAGGACCAGGTCATTGTCCGCCGGGCGGCCATCAAGAAGCGCTTCAAGCCCTTCGGGTTTCCCACCATAACCTTCCCCTACCGGTATGCGGAGAACTTCATGGCCGAGGCCATTCTGGCTGCGGTGCTCATCCCCAAGTACGCCGGGGCCATGATCCTTTCCGACTTCCGGGGCGATGTACTCTTTCCGCTCTTCGTGGAGAGGATGAACATCTTTACCGATCCGCAGAAGCCCCTGGTGGTGGAGGAGGGGATCTATCCCATCAACGGACCGGACGAGAACTCTCCGGTGCTGGTGACCTGCAACTTCGCCCTCACCTACTTCATCGTTTCCGGAGAGGTGGAGGGCAGCCGGGTCCCCTCCTGGCTTCTAATCAAGGACACCGAGGGGCTTTCGGTGCTCACGGCCTGGGCCGCGGGTAAGTTCGGGGCGGACACCATTGCCGAGTTCGTCAAGAAGTGCGGTATAGCGGACAAGGTCAAGCACCGGAAGCTGGTGATACCCGGCTATCTCGCTTCTATCAAGGGTGAGCTTGAGGACGAGCTTCCTGACTGGGAGATCATCATCGGGCCGCGGGAGGCCAGCGGACTTCCGGCCTTCCTGAAAGAGTGGAAGGCGGCCTAGGGGCAAATAAAATATTTTGAGGAGGGAGGTTATGAGTCAGCAGGTGGTCTGTATTGCCGAAAGCATCAATATTATGTCCAAGCGGATCGGACCGGCGATGAAGGAGAGGAATCCCGAGCCCATTCAGCAGATGGCCCGGGAGGAGGCCGAAAGGGGGGCGGATTACCTCGATCTTAACATCGGGCCGGCCAAGAAGGATGGTCCGGAGCTTGCCACCTGGATCGTCAGGGTGGTGGAGGAGGTCACCGATGTGCCCGTATCTCTGGATACCACCAATCCCGAGGCCATGGCCGCGGGGCTCAAGGCCTCGAAGAATCCCTCCCGCTGTCTCATGAACTCCATTTCGGCGCAGCCCGAGCGGATGGAGAAACTCATCCCGGTGGCGGCGGAACTGGGTTGCGATGTGGTGGCGCTCCTGTGGGGGCCGGAGGGGATGCCGCGGGACGCCAACGAACGGGCGGCGCTCGCGGTGGATCTCATCATGAAGCTGAACGAGGCCGGAATTCCCAACGAGAAGATCTGGGTGGATCCCATCGCCACTCCCATCACCCTGGGGGCGGATCAGATTCTGGCCGGGCTTGAGTTTCTCTCCATGCTTCAGGACATCGCCCCCGGCGCCAAGAGCACCGTGGGGCTTTCCAATGTCTCCAACGGCGTGGCTCCTCATCTTCGGCCCTACCTGGATCGGGTCTATCTCATGATGCTCATGAAGTACAACATCCATTCCGCAATTCTCAATGTCTACGATCAAGAGCTGGTGGAGATCGCCAAGGGAAAGCACCCCGACTGGGTCAAGCTGGTGCACGACATGATGGACGGTGACGAGCCGGATCCTAAGAGTCTCTCCCCGAAGGAGCTGGAGATCTACAAGACCGCCAGGGTGCTTCTCGGAAAGACCATCTTCTCGGAGTCCTGGCTGGAGCTCTAGGTCTTCATCCCTTTCGGGATCGGAAGCGGGGTTTTTTTGGAATTCGGGGGCAACGGGGGACCATTATGAAGATCTGGCTGGACGAAAAGGAGATAGAGGTTCGGGCCGGGGAGACCCTTCTTGAGGTGGCCAGAAGGGCCAACATCGAAATTCCCACCCTGTGTTACCTTCCCGGGGCCTCGGAGCCGCCTTCCCCTTGCGGGCTGTGTCTCGTGGAGGTGGAGGGCCGGGGTCTGGTGCGGGCCTGCGTCACCAAGGTGGAAGATGGTCTCAGGGTAAACACCGTTTCAGAGGCCGTAAAAGAGGCCCGTCGCAAAAAACTCGAGGCCCTGGTAGCCAACCATTACGGGGACTGCAAGGCCCCCTGCAGTCAGCCCTGTCCGGGAGGGCTCAACATCCAGGGCTACATCGCCTTTATCGCCCGGGGAGAATACGCCTCGGCCTTAAGCCTCATCAAGGAAAAGCTTCCCCTTCCGGCCACGGTGGGAAGGGTTTGTCCCCGCTTCTGTGAACCCCGTTGCCGCCGGGCTCTGGTGGACGCCCCGGTGGCCATAAACGACCTCAAGCGTTTCGTGGCGGACTGGGGCCTTGAGCACGGTGAGATCAGACCGGAGACGGCTCCTCCCACGGGCAAACGCGTGGCGGTGGTGGGAGCCGGGCCGGCCGGCCTCTCCGCGGCCTACTACCTGAGGCTCCGTGGACATGAAGTGACCATTTTCGAAGCTCGGGAAGAGCCGGGAGGAATGCCCCGCTGGGCCATTCCTGAATTCAAGCTTCCCAAGGAGGTGGTAAGACGCGAAATTGAAGGCTTGCTTTCCCTGGGGATTGAGCTTCGTACCGGGACGGCCTGGGGACGGGATTTCACCCTCAAGGATCTCTTTGACCGGGGGTACGACGCGATCTTTCTGGCCGTAGGGGCCTTCCGGGATCGGGGACACGGGGTGCCCGGGGAGGAGGAGGCCCTTTCGGGGCTGGAATTGCTGGAGGAGCTTGCCGCGGGAAGGGATCTTCCCGTAAGAGAGGGGCAGAGGGTTCTGGTTATGGGGGGCGGGTACACCGCGGTGGATACGGCGCGGGCGCTGGTGCGTCTCGGGGCCCGGGTGACCCTGGTCTATCCCCGCTCGCGGGTGGAGATGCCCGCCCCGCAGAGGGAGGTGAGGGCCGCCGAGGCCGAGGGGGTGGAGCTCTTCCTGATGGCCCTTCCGCTGGGGATCGAAAAGACGGAAAGCGGTTATCGGGTGCGGATAGCCCGCACGGTCCTTTCCGAACCGGATCCCAAAACCAAGGCCCGCAAGGTGGTACCTCTTGAGGGAAGCGAAAGGGATTACGAGTTTGACCTGGTGGTGCGGGCCTGGGGGGAGGAACCGGACACCTCCTTCAGGAACTTCGGGGAGCTGGAGGCTCAACTGGCCACCACCCCCACGGGTCAACTGAAGGTCCAGAGCGGAAGCCAGGCCACCAGTCTTTCCGGGGTGTTTGCCGGAGGGGATTTCGTCACCGGTCCCAAGACGGTGATTCAGGCGGTGGCCTCGGGGCGCCGCGCGGCCGAGGCCATTCACGCCTACCTGACGGGCCTGAAGAAACCCCGGGCCCTTCCCACGGTGAAGTTCGACTTCAATCGCGGGCGTCGGCCCGAGGAGATGGATCTCGAGTTCTACGGACAGTTTCCCCCGGCCGAAAGGGTCAGTCCTCCGGAAAGGGATCCCGGGGAAAGGGTAGGGGACTTTTCCGAGGTGGTGGGGACCCTAGCGGAGGAGGAGGCCCGGAGGGAGGCCGAGAGGTGTCTCAAGTGCGGCTGTCTGGGGTTTCACAAGTGCACCTTCCGGGAGATTCTTATAGCCGAGGATGTGCCAGCCCGGGGGCGCAAACGGGCCAAGTACCGGCTGGAGACGGATCATCCCTTCATAGAGGTGGACTCCAACAAGTGCGTGGGGTGTTTCCGCTGCGTGAGAAGCTGCAATCACGAGGGCCTGGAGCTCAAGATTTACGCTCAGGGCACGGAGGAAGAGGAGATCCACTTCAGTTTTACGGAAAACTGCGTTTCCTGCGGGGCCTGCGTGGACGCCTGTCCCACCGGGGCCCTTACCAGAAAGGATTCCACGGTGCCTTTCGGACGGGGAGAGGCCCGGGAAATTCGCACGGTTTGCGTTTATTGCGGGACGGGTTGCAACCTGCTGGCCCGGGTCAAGAACGGAAGCATCCTTGAGGTCACCGGGGCTCCGGTGCCTCCCAATTACGGGGAATTATGCGTGAAGGGACGCTTCGGATACACCTTCTATCGTCATCCGGACCGCCTTCGCAAACCCCTCATGCGCACCGACCGGGGGCAACCCTTTCGGGAGGTCTCCTGGGAGGAGGCCCTCGATTTCGTGGCCGAACGCCTCAGGGAGATCCGGGACAAGGACGGACCGGAAGCCATAGGGGTCCTGTGTTCGGCGCGGACCACCAACGAGGAGACCTATGTGGCTCAGAAGTTCGCCCGGGCGGTGCTGGGGACCCACAATGTAGACAATCCGGCCCGCGTCTGACACGCTCCCTCGGTCGCGGGTCTCGCGGCCACCTTCGGATCCGGAGCGGCCACGGGAAGCTTCGACGAGATCCTGAGGGCCGAGGTTCTCGTGCTCTGGGGAGCCAACCCCACCGAGGCCCATCCCATCGTGGGCTACAAAATCAGGCGGGCCCTGGAGAGGGGGCTCAAACTGGTGGTGGTGGATCCCCGGAAGACGGAGCTCGCCGCGCTGGCCGATCTGTGGCTTCCGCTTCGGCCCGGCACCAATGTGGCGCTGGCCAACGGCATCGCGCATGTCATCCTGAGAGAAGGCCTTTACGACGAGGAATTCATACGGAAGCGCACCGAGAACTTCGAGGCCTACGCCCGCTACATCCTTACGGAGTGGCCCCTGGAGAAGGTGGAAAGACTGACGGGTATCCGGCGGGAATACATAGAACAGGTGGCCCGCCTTTACGCCCGGGCCGAAAGGGCTTTAATTCTGTGGGGACTGGGGGTGGCGGAGCACCGCAGCGGAAGTTACGGGGTGATGTCGCTGGCCAATCTGGCCCTTCTGTGCGGGCATGTGGGGCGTCCGGGCACCGGGGCCATGCCCCTGCGGGGACAGAACAATGTGCAGGGGGCCTGCGACATGGGGGCCCTTCCCTATGTGCTTCCGGGGTATCAGAAGCCGGAGGACCCCCTGGTGCGCAAAAAGTTCGAGGAGATCTGGGGGCGTCCTCTTCCGGAAAAACCCGGTCTTACGGAGCCCCGGATGTATCAGGAGGCCCTGGCCGGGCGTTTCAAGGCCCTCTATGTAGTGGGTTACGACATTGCGATGACGCACGGCAACCTCACCATGGTGCACCGGGCCCTGAGGAACCTGGAGCTTCTGGTGGTGCACGACATCTTCTTCCCCAGGACCGGGGAATTCGCCCATGTGGTGTTTCCGGTGGCCTGTCTTTTTGAAAAGGACGGCACCACGGACAACGGAGAACGCCGGGTTCAGCGGATAAGGAAGCTGGTGGATCCGCCGGCGGGGGTGCCTCCGGATTGGTGGATCATCGCCGAGATTTCCCGGCGTCTGGGGTACGAGATGCCCTATCGTTCGTCCCGGGACATCTTCGAGGAGATGCGCCGGGTGATACCTGCCTTTGCGGGCATAACCTACGAAAGACTCGAGGAAAAGGGCCTGTGCTGGCCCGTTCCCGACGAAGACCATCCCGGCACCGAGCTCATGTTCACGGAAAGGTTTGCCACGGCCTCCGGGAAGGCCAGTTTTGCCCTTCCCAGGTACTGGCCCTCGGAGGAGGAACCCGGAGGGGATTACCCCTTTCTTCTCATCACCGGAAGACGCCTTTACCATTACAATTGCGGTTCCATGACCAGGAGGATAGAGGGTCTCATGGAGCTGGTTCCCGAGGAGCTGGTGGAGATGCATCCCAAGGACGCCCGCCGTCTGAAGCTACGGGAGAGGGATCTCGTTCGCATCGTGAGCCGCCGGGCGGCCATCTCCGCAAGGGTGCACATCTCCTCCCGGGTCAATCCGGGAATCCTCTTCATGGATTTCCACTTCGAGGAACCCCTTACCAATCTGGTTACCAGCCCCGGGCTCGATGTTAAGGTGCACACCCCGGAATACAAGGTAGCGGCGGTGAGGGTGGAAAAGGTCTAGAGTCCTTCGGCCACCAGGGAGGCCTTTCGCAGGGAGGAGAGGAGTTCCCCGGTGGCCAGTTTTTCGGCCGGTCCTCTGATTTCGAGGATCCGGTAGATCCATCCCGGAATTCGGTAGGCGTACCTGCTTTCGAGGCCCCCGTAAAGGTGGGACAGGTAATCGGCCACCGCCACCCAAGCGGCCAGTTTTCTTTCCTCCGGCGGAAGATCCCAGAATTGCTCTCGGGATACAGGATGGTGATAGGCGGTAGCCGCGTAGATCTCCGAGGGCAGATCCCAGAATTTGACCAGAAGCCCACCGAGGAGGTGATGGCCGAATCCGTACCTGATTTCCTCCTCCTTTAAAGGCGGCAAATCCTCCGTGCAGGCACTGGAGGAGCAAAAACCTTCTTCTCCGAAGAGGGGAAGGAAGAATTTTCCCACATCGTGAAGGATGCCGGCGGTGATGTAAAGTCCTGGGTCGTATCCTTTACGGAGGGCTATATAGCCTAGTATTCCGGAGACTTCCACGGAATGTTTCCAGATGTCTCTTATCTCCCGGGCACTCAGCGGAGAATACTTGTCCAAGGTTTTACGAAAGAAATAATGCAGGAGGATCATGCGGAGCTGATTGTATCCCAGAAGAACGATGGCCCGATGGACCGAAGTGATCTTCTGGGAGGCGGTGGTTCGATAGTAGGCCGAGTTGGCTATCCGGAGAACTTCCGCGGTGAGAAGGGGGTCCAGAGAGATGATCCTGGCGATTTCCTTGAAGTTGGCGTCGGGACTGGCCAGGAGCCGATGAAGTTTGGAGGAGAGTATTTCCGGCGGGGGTATGTTTTTGAGAAAAGCGGTGACCTCTTTTTCTACTTTTTCAGAGGAGAACCCCGGGATCCACTCATACCGGGTCAGGTCATAAACGACGAAATTTTCAACTTCCTGATCCTGCTGATGCCGGTGATCCCGGAGATCCTTACCGAGATCCCGGGGAAACTCCGCAGGGGGGCTCTTTTCGAGGGTTCCCGAAGTGGATATTCCCGGGCCGGAGTGAAATTCTGAGGCCGATCTTTTCCGGAAAAGATAGTAGACATAGATTCCCACAGTCAGGATAAACAGAAGGATGAGTTTTAGCATATTCCAACTTTAAACTTAAGAAACCCAAAATTCAATCTTTTTTAAGAAGAGGATTAAGCTCACCCCCCGTTATGTCCGATAATGGATATTATGTAAAATACGGGATCGGGCCGCAAAAGGGACTTCGGGCCTGCTAGCCCTTTACCTTCTTTATCAGGTTTTCCAGTTCCTCTACCAGGTTGCGAAGCTCTACCGAGAGATTTTTCAGTCTCTCCATGGTTTGCTCGTTCTTTAACGCTCCCTGATAAATTTCTCCGATCTCCCGGGTGATCACCTTCGTCATTTCCTCCATCACGGTCCGGGTATGTTCAAAAGTCTGCGATACGGTCTGCATTTCTTGAAAGATCTGTTGGAAAAATTGGTATACCTCGGCCGCCTTTTCTTTACCGGATCGGGCTTCTTCTAGGGTCTCCTTCATGATGTTTACGCTCTCTTCCACCCCTCCGGAGATCTCGGAGATCAGCTTCTCGATCTCGCCGGTGGCCTCCTCGGTCTGACGGGAGAGCTCTTTGACCTCATTGGCCACCACGGCAAAACCCTTCCCGGCCTCTCCGGCCCGGGCGGCCTCAATAGTGGCGTTTAACGCCAGAAGATGGGTATGATTGGCAATATCCCGAATAGTCTGGCTTATCCTTCCTATTTCTCCGGAAAGTTCGTGCAGACGGGAAATACTACGCCATACATGCTCAACCCTTTCCGAGGTGCGTTCCGCAAGCCCCTGAACCTGATTGAGAAGGGCCTCCCCGGAAGAGACCAGTTCATGCACCTGTTTAACGGCTTCTTCCGCCCGGACCGTCTCCTCCTTAACGCTCGCCAATTTAGCCGAGCTACCCTTGGCTCTTTCCACGAGGACCTTTTGATGTTCGGCCTCCGCCCCAATGCTCTCCGTCTCCGAAACCACCGTGCCCGTTATTTCTCCCATCCGGGCCGCCTTCTCCGCAAGATTTACTAAATCTCCCGAAAGTCTCTCCACCATACGGTTGAGGTCCCTGGTCATCTCCCCGATCTCATCCCGTCCTCTGACCTTAAAACGATAGCTGAGATCGCCCTCGGAAATTCGGGCAATCCCCCGAACCAGGTTCTCTAAAGGACGGCCTATACTGAAGTGATAAAATAGCCAGGCCAGAATCAGTACCAGGATAGCCGTAAATAATATTACATAGAAACGCCGGTGTGTAAGTTCCGAAAGATTACTCAGTGCCTCATTGGAATAAAAAAGCACAAAGTAACTTTCCGCCCGTCCCTCCCGCCATCCCGGATGACATCTCAGACAGTACCGGGTGGTCTTTACCGGAACCACCGAAATGATACCGTTTTCTTTTATGTGAATGGTTTGCCGAAGAAGAGTCCGGTAATTTTTCCCTCTGGAATCTTCCCTGGAAGAATAAAGCACCCGCCCCTGACCGTCGGTGAGAGAGAATTCCAGGACCCCTTTTTCCCGGGCAATGACCTTTAGAAGCCGGGAAAAGTTGGCCATGTTCCCTTTTCGCAGGGAATCCACGGCTCCCTGAACCGCTATCCGGGAGAGATTCTGGATATTGGTAAGGAGGGTGCCCTCGAGGAGCCTTCGTACTCTTTTCTCGGTATAATAGGTAATACCGGTAAAGATAAAACATATGAGAAAAACCAGCAGTAAAATCTTATGGCTCAACTTGAAAGCCATCTTAACCTCCGATAAAGGCCTCGGGTTTTATCTTCCGGGGATCGGTATAAATTCCTTCCTCCCTGGACCAGGGCCAGGCCGGATGAGCACATCCCACACAGGGCGTATTGGCATCCACGCACCAGGAGGTGTTACGATTCCAGCGCCTTAAGGGACAATCGGCATGGGTTACCGGTCCCCGGCATCCCATTCTGAAGAGACACTTTCTCTTGTCCCGGGCATAATCCATGACATATTGGTCCTGGTTGAACCACTGAAAACGCTGACAGTTCTGATGAATGACCTCCTCGTAGTACATCACCGGCCTTCCATCCTTGTCCAGTTTCGGCAACCGTCCGTAAGCCACGAAATAGGCCACCGTGCCGGTAAAACGCACCCCGTTCATGGGACAGCCCGGGATTCTTACCACCGGCTTTTCAATACCCGTTCTTCCGAGATACTCCGGAACGCTTACAGCCCCGGTCTCGGGATTTTTAGCGGGAATTCCTCCGTAAGAGGCACAGGTCCCGCAGGCTACAACCGCCAGGGCCGGTTCAACCACCTCTTTCAGGAAATCCGCCAGATAATCCTCCCCCAGGGTGCACGCGCCCTTCATTTTCATCGGAATGGTTCCCTCAAAGCAGAGGATGTAGCCCCCGGCCCTTCTCATGTCCCGAATAATTCTCAGCACCTCTTCACCCTGAGCCACGGAAAGAACCGGATGAAACTTGAGATCCACCAGAGCCGTAAGCAACGGCACCAGCCCCGGAGAATCGCAGTAAACCAGAGATACAGAATCCCCGGAACAGGCCTGCCCCGTAAGCCATATCACGGGTGGTTCCTTCCGGGCGATTTTCATAAAGGCCCGGGCAAGGTCCTCCGTGAGAGACTCCGTGCCACAGAGGGCTACGGATAGTTTCCCGCAAAACTTGAGGAACTCTCGGCGATTAAGGTAAAGATCCATCAGCCCCCCTCCTCAGTGGATGCTGCAGGCCAGACAGGGATCGTAACTTCTGACCACCCTTCCCACCTCTATCAGCCCCTCCCCGAATCGCACCGGACACCCCTCCAGGGCCTTTTCCACCGGCCCGGGTTTCCCCTCCGCGTCCCTGGGAGAAAAATTCCAGGTGCTCGGCACCACGCACTGATAACGGGTTATGCGGCCCCTTTCGGCCTCAACATAATGGAGGAGCTCCCCCCGGGCGGCGTTGGATAAGCCCAGGCCCGAACCGCTTACCGCGGCCTCGGGATTTACGGTCACTATGGTTGGCTGAGTAAAGTCAAGGGCCGAAAGAGCTTCCTGACAGAATTCCAGAAGTATCACCGATTCCACCGCCCGGGAAAGATGACGCCCCATGGTGGAAAAGATGGCCTCCCTGGCTTGCTTCAGAGTTTTGAGACGCTTGAGGAGTAAGGCCCTTCCTTTTTGGGAAAACCAGACCCGGGAAAGTGGCCCGGTTTCCATGGGATGGCCATCGTAGCGCGGAGCCTTGATCCAGGAATAGGCCCCGGCCTTCCCGTAGGCCGGCCTGGTCTCCCCCTCCCGGAAACTACGGAGACCGCCCTCGTAATAGGAATGCGCTACATGCTCCACGATCTTTTCCACCTCAAACGGCCTTTCCTCGAAGTTTATGAGTACCCCGGGCCGGGATAGGGGCTCTCCAAGGGAGGCAAATCCTCCATAGGAAATGAGGTTGAAGTACCCCCGACCGATCCTGAAATATTCACGGTAGATCCCGGCCAGTCTTTCCACATCCGGAAGATAGGTCGTCACCGCAAACCGATAAAGCTCGTCAACGATCTCCGAAACCTTGGCCGCCTTTTCCGGGGTGAGTTCCACCGTGACTCCCCCGGGAAAGATGGCATGAGTAAAGGGCACCTTCCCCCCGAAGACCGCCAGAGCCTGCGCGCCCCGCCCCACTACCTCCAGGGCCTCAAAATAATGGGCTACAAAAGGCAGGGCCTGAGAGGGCTCGGAGAGATAATCCCCCGGAACCTTCTTCACGAAAAGCCAGGGCTTGCGGATCCTGACCCACTCCCTTAAGTGCTTTAGAGCCGGATCTCTTCCCCGATAGGAAAGCACGACGGCAAAGTCCACATAATCCGGGAGCGCGAGGTGATAAAAGTGGAGGATGTGGTCGGTGGCCATGTGGAGGGCCAGGATTATGTCCTGCAGTAGGCGTCCGTTGGGCGGTGGTTCAATCCCGTAGAGTTGGGCCAGGGCCCGGGCCGAGGCTACCCCGTGAACCTCGTGACAAACTCCGCAGATACGCTGGGTAATACGCTGAGCGTCAAGCGGTCTTCGCCCCACTAACAGATTCTCAAAACCTCGATACATCTCCCCGCGGCAGCGCGCCGAGACCACTACCCCATCCCGCACCTCGGTTTCCACACTGAGGTGCCCTTCTATCCGTGTAAGCGGTGAAAGGGTCTTTTTCATCGCGTACGATCCGATCTTCCGGATTATTTTTTTTACTTGTAGCAAAGACTTTAAAAGAAAGTCAATACCTCTATAATTATCCTTTATTCTTGTAAAACTTTTACGGGCATGAAAAAATATCCGGCGGATTCCGCCATGTGGGGCGACAGAAGCAGGATATACTTATGATCCGGGACCGGCGTATGATGGCTCTCCGGAAAATTTACGGCCCGCTGGCTCTGGGAGTATTCCTGACTGCGGCTATCGGGTTGGCTCTGGGCTGTCCCTTCCTGAAGACCTGGTTTTATCTCTTCGCCTGGTGGAACTACATCTTTTTCGTGGACTGGCTCAACCTTAGGCTAAAAGGTTCTTCCCGGCTCACCTCCGGGCCCCGGGAGTTCCTGGAACTTTCCTTTATTTCGGTGTTCGTGTGGCTGGTTTTTGAATGGTTCAATCTCTTTCTTAAGAACTGGGCCTATGTCAATGTGCCCGCCTCACTCTGGGTGCGCTGGCTCGGATATACTCTGGCCTTTGCCACCGTCCTTCCGGGCATCTTTGAAACCTACGATTTACTCGATTACCTCTGGAAAGCTCCTTTTAAAGTCCGTCCCGTTCCGGATCCCCCCCGATGGTTTCCCCTCCTCACCGTTTTAGGATTACTATGTGCCCTGTTGCCCGTGGCCTATCCCCGCTACTTTTTCCCTCTGGTCTGGGCCTGGGGCTTTTTGCTCCTTGAGCCCATCAATTACCTGCTTCGACCTGAGGATTCTCTTCTGGAAGATCTCCGGCGGGGTTCCTTTCGGCGCCCCGCCCTTCTTCTTTTATCAGGACTTATATGCGGATTTTTCTGGGAGTCCTGGAACTACTGGGCCGGTACCAAGTGGATATACACGCTGCCCTGGGAGTGGCTCATGCGTTTCAAGCTTTTTGAGATGCCCGTGGCCGGATATCTCGGGTTTCCTCCCTTCGCCTGGGAATGCTGGTCAATGTGGTATTTCATTTCGCTAAGGCGCTCTCGTTGGCTATATTTGATGATTTCTCTTTTCTGTATTTATGTCTTTCATAAAATCGATTACAATACGATTGTTTGTTTCCGATAAATTTAAAAATCCGGTTTAACAATTTTTATTCGTAATTTTTAGTGGAGATTAGAATTATAAAAAGTTGGAAATTGCTATTTCCATATTGACAGGTTTTTGGTTCTCTGGTATTGCTGTTCTAGGAATTTATGGTATTGACATGGGTAAAAAGGTAAGATATACTTTTAGAAAATCCCTAAGGAGGTCCTAAGATGAAAGGGTTGAAAGAATTGGTGCTTTTGGTGTTAGGGTTGGTCGGGTTTATGGTATTGGGACCGTTTGCTATTATTCCTGCGCTGGCTGGTTTGGCGTTTATTGCCAGGATGGGAACCGCCTATCATTCTGTCTCTGATGCTGAGAAAGGGATGGATGTAGCTGCTGTTACTTCTTAAAGATTTTACCTCAAAAGTTGTAACCCTTGAGAAAAGGGGGGCGGGAGCCCCCCTTTAAAATGTTCTAAATATACCCAAAATTTTTATTAAGGAGGGGTGTAATGCTAAGGGAGGGGTGGATTTTTTTTAGAAATTTTATCAAACAGAATAAGTTTTGTCTTATTGGTACTATAATTTTGCTTATAACAGTTCCGCCTCTTACAATATTTTCTTTTATAGATAGTACTTACCATGTTTCCTCTCCTGTATGGCAAGAAATATTCTATCTGGGAATTTTCCCTTTGATGGTTTTTGGTTTAGCTCTGTTTTGTGTGGGTATTTTTATTTCTCGCCAAGGTTTTTTCTCTCCAGCTGTTATTGGAGAATTGATTAAAAAAGCTGATAAGGCTAAGGTATTGAAAGAAACCGCTTTAGTAACTTCTGTAGTTCTAACTCTTGTTCTTATTTGTATGGGAGCTATTGTATATAGTGCTTACCATTATACAGAATCAGTTAATTTTTGTGGTAGGCTATGTCATAGAGTGATGAAGCCGGAGTATACCGCCTACCAACATTCCCCCCATTCTCATGTGAAATGTGTTGAATGTCATATTGGTCCCGGAGCAAGTTGGTTTGTGAAATCAAAATTATCCGGTATGAGAGAAGTAGTGGAATATTTAAGTAATAAGTATCCGCGTCCTATTCCTACTCCTCTTCATAACCTTCGTCCTGCCAGGGAGACCTGTGAGGAATGTCATCGTCCGGAGTTCTTTATAGGTTATAAATTAGTTATTAAGGAAAAAAGAGCCCCTGATGAAAAAAATAGCAAACTTTACACCATTCTTTTAATGAAAACCGGAACCGGCGGTATGCGGGCGAACAGGGCTCAGGGGATCCATTGGCATGTTTCTCCTGAGGTACAGATATTTTACAAATATACTGACGAGAAAAGGGAGAATATTGTAGAGGTAGTAAAGATTGAAAACGGAAAGAAGACTATATTTAAGAAAAGTGAGGAAGCAGA
This sequence comes from Thermosulfurimonas sp. F29, assembly GCF_019688735.1. NCBI lineage: Bacteria > Pseudomonadati > Thermodesulfobacteriota > Thermodesulfobacteria > Thermodesulfobacteriales > Thermodesulfobacteriaceae > Thermosulfurimonas > Thermosulfurimonas sp. F29. The sequence continues at coordinate 313,128 of NZ_JAIFYA010000002.1, read as the reverse complement.
CTCTGAGGGTAAACCTGAGGAGAAAGAAGTACATATTCGCAAAATGGATTGTCTGGATTGTCATAATCGTCCTACTCATATCTTCCACTCTCCTGAAGAGGCTATAGATCTAGAATTTGTTCAGGGGAAAATGCCTGAAGATATACCTTTTATCAAAAAAGTATCTCTGGAAGCCATAACCAAGAAATACGCTTCAAGGGAAGAGGCTCGGCAAAAAATAAGTGAATATATCCTGTCGTTCTATAAGAAAAATTATCCGGAGCTGGTTAAGAAAGATTCACAAAAAATACAGGAAGCTATAAAGGCATCTATTGAAGCGTATATGCTTAATGTATTTCCTGAAATGAGAATATCCTGGAATACATATCCTAATTTTCTCAGTCATAAGGGATGCTGGAGATGTCATAATGATGAGTTTGAAAGTAAGGATGGAGAAACAATTACTCAAGACTGCACATTGTGCCATAATTTGCTGGCCGAAGATGAACAAAATCCTGAGGTCTTAGATACTATAGTGGGAGAGGAATAAGTGGATCAGAATTAATAATAACAATCAATTCTAGTTATTCCGGGAGGTCCGGTTCCATTCCGGGCCTCCCGTGTTCTCCTGCACGAGATTTTAGGACTTCCCTCCTCTAGGGGTCTGAAATTTGTCTCTTCTTGTAAAAGATAGGTCAAAAATTTTTTAACATCTTCATATCCACTTTATAGTCCCGTAATTAGAAAAAATCAGATTTGACTATCCCTATTTCGCTCTGATATAAGAAAATCTAAACTCCAAATTTGCTGATAAGGAGGTTTTTTATGCTTACAGCTCAGTCGGAAGTTAGAAATTCTAAGATTATAGCTCTGTTTGTAATTTCCTTAATTTTATTAGGAATAGGTTTAGTTACAGGAATAAGAAGTTTTATGGTAGGACATTTGGAAGCTTATGGAGTTACACGAGAGATTCCCTGGGGTATTTTGATTTCTACTTATGTATTTTGGGTAGTAACATCTACCGGACTATGTCTTACCTCCTCTATAGGACATGTGTTTGGATATAAACCCATGGAACCGGTAGCGAGTCGGAGTATTTTTCTTGCTATATGTACCATATTGGCCGGCTTTTTTGCCATAGGGCTGGAACTTGAAAATCCATGGCGACTGCCCATCTGGAATGCTCTTTCCCCCAATCTTCGGTCAAACATCTGGTGGATGGGGACCCTTTACGGAGCTTATCTGTTTTTTATGCTTATTGAGTTCGGTCTTATAAGGTTGGGAAGGCATAAGGAAGCGGCTCTGGCCGGTCTTATGGGGGTTATTTCCGGAGTAGCCGCACACAGTAACCTGGGAGCCGTCTTCGGCCTTATTCATGCCCATGAATTCTGGTACGGACCTTATATGCCTATCTATTTTATCGCTTCGGCCATGATGAGTGGAGCTGCAGCAATTATTTTCTTCACCTGGCTGGCTTATAGGCTCTCCGAACGCCCCATGGAAGATTCCGTACGGGAGGCCCTTCGGGTAACCGGGAAGGTCTATGCTCTTCTTACCGCGGTGGTAATCTTCTTTACGATCTGGAAAATCATTGCCAGCCTGGCTGGAAAACCACACGGCAAATGGGAAACTATTATGGCTATGCTGAAGGGACCTTTTGCCTTTAATTTCTGGGTCTTTGAGGTCTTCCTGGGGCTGGTATTACCCTTCTTGGTGGTAGTGGGAGTCCGGGCTCGGGATATTAATGCCATGGCTTATGTATCCGGATTAGCCCTGCTGGCTATCTTTGTTATGCGTTACGACCTGGTCATCGGGGGACAGATAGTCCCTCACTATGCGGGAATGCATATTTACGGGCTGCCGGAATATTATCATTATGTTCCATCTCTTTCTGAGTGGTTGATAGTAATAGGATCGCTGGGACTATTTGGCTCGCTTTTCCTCTGGGGAGAGATGACTTTTGACGGGCATCGGCCTGAGGAGCATTAAAAATTCGTTAAAAGAGGGGGTGTGTGTCATGTTTAAAAACTTTGCCAAATGGATTAAGAGGCTACCAAATGAAGGGGTGGAGCATATTTCTACGGAGGAAAGAAGGCTTTTTCTCAAGATGGGATTGGTAATCACCGGAGTTTATGCCGGAGGGAAATTACTTTCCGTAGTATCCAAAGTCCAGGAGGTATATGCGGACATTCCCGAATATGTAGGGCATTATCCCTATAAGCCGCATTACAGCATGGTCTTGCGCACTGATCGGTGTATTGATTGTGAACGCTGTATGGAGGCGTGTCGAAAAACAAATAATGTACCTCCTTATGGCTGGAGAACCCGTATTCTTGAGCAACATCTTCCCACTGATAATAAGGGGGGTTGGGAACGACGATTTATGCCCATTCTGTGTAACCACTGCAACGAACCACCCTGTGTAAGAGTGTGCCCCACCAAGGCCACCTTTAAGGATCCTGAAACGGGCATTGTTCGGGTAAATCCCCGAAAATGTATCGGCTGTAAGACCTGTGCCGCGGCCTGCCCCTATGATATGCGCTACTTCAATGAGGAAAAACGAGCCATCGATAAATGCGACTTTTGCTGGGAATCCCGTCTTTCCAAGGGTAAATTCCCTACCGCCTGCGCCAAAGCCTGTCCGGCGGGGGTTCGAATCTTCGGAGATCTCTCTGATCCCGAAAGTCGGGTGTTTCAGTTGGTTCACGATCCTCATAGAGCCATATGGGTGTTGAGACCGGAAATAGGAGCCAGACCCAATGTATTTTATACCATCAATTAATACACTTAAGGAGGGATTATCATGAAAAGGATCCTTATTCTGTTAATTATTTTTCTAGCAGTAGGGTTGACCTTTCATATCTGGCCCACTTTCAGTCAATCACAGAATGATCAGGAAGAGGCCGAGTATCCCACCGAGCCCATTATTTTTACTAAACCGCTTAAAGCCGTGATTTTTGACCATAAGGTTCATGTAGAAAAAGCCGGTCTTTCCTGTGAGGATTGTCATGAAGATTTATTTGAAATGGAAGCGGGAAGTACTCAAAAGAATGAGGATTTTAATATGCAGGCTCTTTATAACGGAAAATACTGTGGAGCCTGTCATGATGGAGAGACAGCCTTTGCTTCCAATACCCGCTGCGCTACCTGTCACATAGGAGTTATGGGATATAAGCGACTGGTAAAACATTCGGAGACTGAATCATCTGGTAAGGAATAAGGCTATTTAAAACCTCTTGTCTTAGTATAGAACTGATATTATCTTCCCCCTCGTAAAGAGGGGGTTTTTATCTTTGGGGCCGGAGATCGAAAAGGGAGATCGAGTCACCTTTAAATATCAGGTTTTCTCCGAGGCGTCCCTGGTGGACGCCTCGGAAAGACCGGTCACCATCGTCGTTGGAGAGGGCCGTTTTCCGCCCTCCGTGGAGACAGCCCTTATCGGAAAGAGAGAGGGCGAAAGGGTCTCCGTGTGGGTACCACCGGAGGAGCACTACGGACGCTACGATCCTAAAAAGGTGCGCCTGATACCCGTGGAAAAGCTCCCCCGGGAGGCCCGCCCCGGGGAGACCGTCTTCGTCCAGGACGAGCTGGGAGTCCTGCATCCCGCCCGGCTCGCCCGAAAGGACCCCCGCGTAGCCGTGGTGGACCTGAATCATCCCCTGGCCGGGAAATATTTGCGTTTTGACCTCGAAATCGTTAAGGTGGAAAAGCCCGTCCCCGAGGAAATCGAAGGCGAACCATCTCAGGAAAGGAGGGCTGAAACATGAAGTACATCGTGCTGGTGGGTGACGGAATGGGGGACTTTCCCCTTAAAGAGCTCTCGGAAAGAACTCCTCTTGAGGTGGCCACCACCCCTGGGCTTGATTTCCTGGCCGAACACGGAGAACTGGGGCTGGTTCAGACCATACCGCAGGGTATGCACCCCGGAAGCGATGTGGCCAATATGAGTCTTCTGGGCTATCCTCCCGAGGAAAAGTACACCGGTCGGGGACCCATCGAAGCCGCAAGTCTGGGGATTCCCATGCGTCCCGAGGATGTGGCCTTTCGGTGCAACCTGGTAACCCTCAAGAAGGTGGGACAGCACCTCGTCATGGAGGACTACAGCGCCGGGCACATCTCCACCGAAGAGGCCCGAACCATAATCGAGGATCTCAACCGGGAACTGGGTACGGACAAGTTTGAGCTCTTCTGCGGAAAGAGTTACCGTCACATTCTTCTGTGGCGGGGAGGTCCGGAGGGACTGCGCACCGTCCCCCCCCACGATCTCCTGGGCAAGAACATCTACCACGCGTGGCAGGCCTATCGGGAAGAACCCATCCTCAAGGATTTTTTGATCCGGGCCATCCGGATACTTGAAAAGCATCCGGTCAATCGTCGGCGCCAGGAACAGGGACTGCCCCCGGCCAACGCCCTGTGGCCCTGGGGACAGGGACGCATGCCTCAGCTGGAACCTTTCTCTGAAAAGTGGGGACTTTCCGGGGCGGTGGTGGCGGCGGTGGATCTCATAAAGGGTCTGGGGCGTCTTGCCGGACTGGACATCATCGAGGTGGAGGGAGCCACCGGTTATCTCGACACCAACTACGAGGGCAAGGCGCTCGCCGCCATAGAAGCCCTCAAGGAACGGGACTTCGTGTTCGTCCATGTGGAGGCCCCGGACGAGGCCTCCCATCAGGGCTCGGTGGATCTCAAGATCAAGGCCATTCAGGACTTCGACCGGTATGTGGTGCGGACCGTGATCGAAGAAGCCGCCGCCAACTTCGGAGAATATCGGATCCTCGCCGTTACCGACCACCTCACCCCCATCCCTCTCCGCACCCACTCCTCCAAACCCGTACCCTTCGTGATCTTCGACTCCAGAGACGAATCCGTGAGACGCTCGGAGGGTTTTTCCGAATCCACGGCCCGATCCACCGGGATCTTCATCCCCAACGGGGAGACCCTGATGAGCCGCTTCCTGGAGAGGGAGCCGCGACTGCCGCAGGAATAATTCGCATGGCCCGCAGGACGGACTTTCTCGTCATCGGTTCGGGAATAGCCGGTCTCTCGCTGGCCCTGAAACTGTCCTCCCTGGGTGAGGTATTGATAGTCACCAAGAAGAGGGCTCCGGAGGGGGCCACGGCCCTGGCCCAGGGAGGCATAGCCTGCGTGATCTCGGAAGACGATTCCTTCGAGCTGCACATAGAGGACACCCTCCGGGCCGGCGATGGACTCTGCCGCAGGGAGACCGTGGAACTGGTGGTGCGCCAGGCCCCGGAACGCATCCGGGAACTCGTGGAGCTGGGCGTGGAGTTCTCGAGGGACCCCGGAGATCCCCGGCGCTTCGAACTGGGGCTTGAGGGAGGACACAGTCGCCGACGCATCCTCCATGTGGAGGATCACACCGGACGGGAGATAGAAAAGGTCCTTCTGGAGAGGGTACGGGAAAATCCGAACATCGAGATCCTGGAAGGGCACCTCGCGGTGGACCTCATCACCACGGGAAAGATAGGCCGGGCCTCCGGGAAAAACCGCATCCTGGGTGCCTATGTGATGGAGTGGTCAACCCGGCGCATAGAGACCTTCCTGGCCCGGATGGTGGTGCTCGCCACCGGGGGGGCGGGAAAGGTCTACCTTTACACCAGCAATCCGGATACCGCCACCGGGGACGGCGTGGCGCTTGCGGTGCGGGCCGGAGCCCGGGCGGCCAACCTGGAGTTCGTGCAGTTTCATCCCACCTGCCTGTACCATCCCAGGGCCAAGAACTTCCTCATCTCCGAGGCCCTCCGGGGTGAAGGGGCGCGCCTTCTCGACCCGGAGGGACGACCCTTCATGCACAAATACGATCCCCGGGGAGAACTTGCCCCCCGCGACATCGTGGCCCGGGCCATAGACATGGAACTGAAACGCTCCGGCGCCGACCATGTGTGGCTGGACATCACGCACCGCCCCGCAGACTTCGTCCGCGAACGCTTTCCTTACATTTACGAAACCTGTCTGCGTTTCGGGATCGACATCACCCGGGAGCCCATCCCCGTGGTCCCCGCCGCCCACTACCTTTGTGGGGGCGTGCGCACGGATCTTTACGGGGAAACGGACATCCCCGGGCTCTTTGCGGTGGGAGAGTGTGCCTGCACCGGCCTTCACGGGGCCAATCGCCTGGCCTCCAATTCCCTGCTCGAAGCCCTGGTGTTCGCCCATCAGGCTGCCCTGCGTATCCGGGAGAGGTGGCCCGAATGGCGCGGGTGGTCTTTCCCCGAGGTGCCCGACTGGGATCCCGGTGGAGCGGTGGACATGGAGGAGAAGGTGCTCATTTCTCACAACTGGGATGCCATAAGGCGTCTCATGTGGAACTATGTGGGAATAGTGAGAAGCCTCGACCGCCTGGAGCTGGCCCGAAGGCGCCTTGAGTTTATCGCCCGGGAGGTGGAGGACCACTACTGGCGTTATCTCCTCACCCCGGAATTCGTGGAGCTTCGCAATCTATGCCAGGTGGCCCGCCTCATCGTGGCCTCCGCCCTTTCCCGCCGGGAATCCCGGGGAGCACACTACCTCCGTGAGTTCCCGGAAAAGGATCCGTCTTTTCAGAGGGAAACCGTGGTTTCCCGGGAGGCTCTCCGCCTTTAGCAAAGTTATTATATACTTTTTCGGGGAAAAGGAGGGAAGGCGTTTATGTCCACAGGGGAGGATGTGGCCACAAGACTGGCCCGTATCCGGGAAAGGGTGGCTGAGGCGGCGCTCAGGGTGGGACGCCGTCCCGAGGAGGTGCGCATCCTGGGGGCCGCCAAGGGGCAGAGTCCGGAAAAGATCCGGGAAGCCGCGGCCGCCGGCCTCACCCTCGTCGGAGAAAACTATGTTCAGGAAGCGGAAAGAAAGAAGAGGGAACTTACAGACCTTCCCTTGAGCTGGCACCTCATAGGTCCCCTCCAGAAGAACAAGGCCCGAAAGGCCCTGGGGCTTTTTGACCTCATCGAGACCGTGGATCGCCCCGAGATAGCCCGCCGGCTCTCCAACCTGGCCCGGGAGGCCGGACGGGTCCTTCCGGTCCTCATCCAGGTCAACATAGGACGGGAAAAAAACAAGGCCGGAGTCCTCCCGGAAGACCTGGAGGACCTGATCCGTTTTGTGGTGGAGCTTCCCAACCTGCACCTGAAAGGCCTCATGGCCCTCCCCCCCTACCGCGAGGACCCGGAAGAAGTGCGTCCTTATTTTCGAAAACTTCGGGAGTTACGCGATATAATTAAGGAAAAACTTGGTCTCAGTGACTTAACCGAACTTTCCATGGGAATGAGTCACGATTTTGAGGTGGCGGTGGAGGAGGGGGCCACCATCGTGCGGATCGGAACGGCTCTTTTCGGTCCGCGAACCTCCCGAAAAGGTGTCTAGATCCCCTCTTGTGGAAGGCGCGGCGGGGTTCTGGGCGGGGCTTCTGCTGGCCCTGTGGCACTCCCCGGCATGGATCCTCATCGTCGGAGTCTTCTTCGGAGCCGTCCTGCGGCGAGCGGTTATGGCTCTGGCCCTTTCCGCCGGTTTCTTTTACGGAACACTTTACCTCGGCTTCCTTCCCTCCCCTCCTCCGCAACGAGTGCTCCTTCTCGAAGGCAGGATAGAGGTCGTGCGTCCTCTGGAAAAGGGGGAAGCCCTCGTGGTAAAAAGTTCCTACGGGCGTGGGGAAATCTTCGTCGGTAATCTCCTTCCGGAATGCCTCCCAGGGGCGCACCTTCGGGCCCGGGTGCGAGTTCGGCACGGGGGCTATCTCAATCCCTTCTCCCCCGGACCGGAAGTCGGTCTCCTTTCCCGGGGCCTTTCCTTTCGCGCCTATGCGAAAACGCGGGAAGTCCTTTGCTACGGCGAAGGGTCGGACCTCCTCTCAAGGGCGCGGGAGCGTCTTCTCTTCTTCGCCCGGGGGCTATCCCCTCCGGCCGGAGGCCTCCTGGCCGCCCTCGTTCTGGGGGAAAAGGGTCTTCTTCCTTCCCCGATGCGGGACGAAGTGCGTCGCCGGGGAATTTATCACTTCCTTGCGGTCTCCGGTTTTCACCTGGGACTCCTCTTCGCCGGGCTCTACGGAATAGTCCGTCGCCTGTGGCCCAGATTCTTTGCCCGACCGGATCTTCCGGCCCAGATCCCGGCCCTGCTTGCCGGACTCCTCGGGGCCGTCCTTTACGCGGCCCTCTCCGGCTTCCCGACTTCAGCGGTACGGGCCCTCACCATGCTCTCCCTCTACACCCTGGCCCGCCTTCTCTTCCGCCGGACCACCGGATCCGACCTTCTGGCCGGAACGGTCCTCGTCCTCCTCATCGCTTTCCCCGGAAACGCTCTGGATCTCTCCTTCCGGCTCTCGGTGTTTGCGGTGGGCGGGGTGCTCCTGGCCTACCGGCTGAGCGACCCCTTTCTGGCCTCCTTAAGGCCCCTTATGCGTTACCCCCTCAGGGCCCTGGCCGTCTCCCTGGGAGCCTGGCTCCTCACCCTCCCCTTTCTCCTTTACACCTTCGGCGAGGTCCCCCTCCTGGGCCCGCTCTACACCCTCCTGTTTTCTCCCCTGTGGTGTTTTATCCTCATTCCCGGGGAGATCACGGTGGCCCTCCTGGCACCGTTTTTCCGGGAGGCGGCCTCCGGGCTGGCCGAAATCCTGGGACGCATCTTCGAGCTCTCCCTAACCCTGCCCCTTCCCTCCCCTACTCTGCGCCCTCCCTTTCCCGTGGGCCTCTTCGTGCTTTTTCTGATCCTTTTCGGAACGGGAATCCTCTGGACGGTGAAGGGAAAGCGCGGGAAGGCGATCCCGGCCTTTCTCTTCGCTTTTCTGATGGTGATTCTCGGAATCCGGGTGCGAGAATCCCTCTTCTATCTCCTGGTCCTCGACCTGGGTAAAGCCAATGCCGTCCTGGTTCACCTTCCGGGGAATCGGAACCTCCTTTTCGACGCCGGGGCCCGTTTCGGGGACTTCGACGCGGGAAGGTGGGTGACTGCTCCGGTGCCCAGGAAACTGGGAATAAAGGAGATCGATCTGGTGGTGCTATCCCATCCGGACCTGGATCACACCGGAGGGCTTCCCGCTCTGGCCGAGGAGTTTTATCTCCGGCACGTGCTTTCGGGAATTTTTCGGCGGGCCTCCTGGGAAAAAGTGGGGTGGATGGGAGATCTCGAGGAGCTTTCCTCCCCGCAGGCCCTGCGGATAAGGGGAGCGGAAGTGTTTCTCCTTCCGGGCCGGCCCTTTCCCGAAAACGAAAACCGGGAGAGCCTCGTGGCTTATCTGGAGTACCGGGGACTCACCATCTTTTTCCCCGGCGACATCGACCGCGTCAGACTCAGGCGCCTGTCCGGAGAAGGAGGCCTCCTTCCCGCCGAGATCTTCGTCCTTCCCCATCACGGAGCCCGTAACGGACTGTGGCCCCCGGCCTGGACGAAGATTCACCCCGCGGTGGCCCTGGCTCAGGCCCGGGGGATCCGTCATCCCCATCCGGTGGTGCGGAAATGGCTCGCCGCACGGGGGGTTCCTCTCTATGTGACCGGTGAAAGGGGAGCCCTCTTCGTCTTCCTTAAGGACGGGGGTTTCCTGATCTGTTCGGAGGAGGGATTACGCGGAGGCCTTCCTAAAGCCCTTCTCTGGCCTTATATTCCCTATGTGACCGGAAGGGGCTGCGATGAATACACGCTTCATTCCCTACGAAACCTTTGAGCACGGCGCGGACATAGGGGTGCGCGGAAGGGGACGCACCCCGGAGGAGGCCTTCGCCAACGGAGCCCGGGCCCTCTTCTCGCTGATGGTGGAAAGCTTCGAGGATGTCCGTACGGAGCACTCCGTGCCTGTAGAGGTCTCGGCCGAGACGCCCGAGGAACTTTTCGTGATGTGGCTCAACCGGCTCATCACCGTGAGTGATCTGGAGGGGATGGTCTTCCGGGATTTCGAGGTGCACATCTCCGGAGAGAGCCTCACCGCAAGGGCCCTGGGGGAACCCCTGGATCCGGAGCGCCACCGGCTGGGGGTAGAGGTTAAGGGGGCCACCTTTACGCTGGCCCGGGTGGAGAAGGAAGGGGATCTATGGATAGCCCAGTGCGTGGTGGATGTATGAAACCGGCGGTGGAAGTCTTCGATTTAGCCCTTCCCCGTCCCTCCCTCTCCGACCAGCGTTCGGACGAGAGGCGTCTGCGGGAGGCCTTACGGGATCGGCTGGGAGCCTCCCCCGCAATCCCCCTTTCCCTTCTGCGGGAACTTCCCGAACGGCTCCGGGCCTGGGACTTTTCCGTAAGGGTACTGGTGGGCCGGCGGGAAGAGGCCCCGGAGGTGCTTGAGGTGCGTCCTCCCGGGGACGAAAGTCCGATTCTCGGGCTGGGTATCGACCTGGGAAGCACCGGGGTGGCCCTTTATCTCGTGGATTTCGCGGCGCGAAAGGTCCTGAAGAGGACCTCCTTCCGGAATCCCCAGATTCCCTACGGTGAGGACATCCTCACGCGTCTTCACCGCGCCGCCCGTCCGGAGGGACTGGAGGAGTTGCGCCGGGTAACCCTGGAGGGACTGCGGAGAGAAATCGTCCGTTTCGTGGGGGAAGAAAACCTCTCGCGTCTTTACTATTACGCCTTTTGCGGAAACACCACCATGACCCACTTTTTCCTGGGCCTTCCCACCCGCTGGCTTTACCGGGAACCCTACATTCCCGCGGCAAACTGGGTGGACACCCTCAAGCTCAGGGAGGCGGAGCTTCCCGGTCATCCCGAGGGTCTCCTCTTCGTCTTCCCCTCCGGGGGGAGTTACTTCGGAGGAGACCTCATCGCCGGGCTCCTCTATGTGGGTCTTCACCGGGGCGAGGGTCTGAGTCTTTTCGTGGATGTGGGAACCAATGCGGAGATAGTGCTGGGGAACAGGGAATTTCTCCTGGCCTGTGCCGGGGCCGCCGGGCCGGCCCTGGAGGGAGGGGTGCTTTCCTGCGGTATGCAGGCCCGGGAGGGGGCCATTGAGGGGGTGCGTATCCGCAACGGACGGGTGGAGCTTCGCACCATCGGCGGAGGGCCTCCGGCGGGTATCTGCGGTTCCGGCACCATCGAGCTTCTGGCCGAACTCTTCCTGGCCGGCCTGGTGAATCCTCAGGGGATCTTTCAGCCGGACAGACTCCCGGATAGGTTCCGGGAAATCCGGGGAGAAAAGGCCTTCGTGCTCGCCGGGGAGGAGGAAACCGCTCACGGCCGCCCCGTATATGTGACCCAGGGAGAAATTAAAAATCTTATCCGTTCTAAAGGAGCAATGTATACTATGCTTAGAGTTATTTGCGAAAGCATAGGCGTAACCTTCGATGATATAGAGAATTTTTATGTAGCCGGAAGTTTCGGCACTCACATCGATCCGGAGGCGGCCATTACCATAGGGATGCTGCCGGATCTGCCCCGGGAGAAGTTTCGGGCGGTGGGGAACGCCGCCGGGGAGGGAACGGTGCGGTTTCTCCTTCAGGGTGACTTTGAGGAGGTGCGAGAGATTCTCTCCCGGCTCACCTATCTGGAGATGAATGTGGAGAATCGTTTCATGCAGCTCCTGACCGGGGCCCTCTTTCTGCCCCACACGGATCTGTCCCTCTTTCCCAGCGTGCGGGAGAAGTTGAGGTCGAGCCATGCCTAAGATAGCCCTGGTGGGACGCCCCAATGTGGGTAAGTCCACCCTTTTCAACACCCTTATCGGGGAACGAAAGGCCGTGGTGGAGCGGAGTCCGGGGGTCACGCGGGACCGTGTTTACGGAGAGGCGGAGATTCAGGGCCGGCGAATCACCTTCATCGACACCGGAGGGATCGAGCTCGAGAGCGAGGATCGTCTTCAGCGGGAGACCCTGCGCCAGGCCGAGGCGGCCCTTTCCGAAGCCGATCTGATCCTCTTCGTGGTGGACGCCAAGGAGGGGCTCACCCCTCTGGACGAGGAGGTGGCTGATCTGCTACGGGAACGGGGAAAACCGGTCCTCCTGGTGGTGAACAAGGTGGACGGCCGGCAGGATCTCCTCAACCTCTCCGAGTTTTATGCCCTGGGCATGGAACCCCTGATACCGATCTCGGCCCGACACCGCCGGGGTATCGAAGACCTGGAGGGCCTGATCCTGGAATTTCTCCCCGAGGAGGCGGAGGAGACCCCGCCGGAGGGGGAACTTCCTCCCGTAAGGGTGGCCATTCTGGGGCGTCCCAATGTGGGGAAGAGTTCCCTTCTCAACCGTCTGGTGGGATACGAGCGCATGATCGTATCCGACATCCCCGGCACCACCCGGGACAGCATCGACACCCTGCTCGAGCTTCCGGACGGTCGGCGTTATCTGCTGATAGACACCGCAGGGATCCGGCGCCGTCCGCGCATCAGGGCCCGGGTGGAAAAGTTCAGCGTGGACAAGGCCTTCGAGGCCCTGGATCGTGCCGAGGTGGCTCTTCTCGTCCTCACCGCCGAGGAGGGAATAACCGATCAGGATCAGAAGATCCTCTCCCAGATCGAGAAACGCCACAAGGCCTGCATAATTCTCGTGAACAAGTGGGATCTCCTGGACGGAAAACGCGAGCAGGGCAACATTTTGCTGGAAAGAATAAGATACGGAGCCCGTTTCGTCCCTTGGGCCCCTATCCTCACCATATCGGCCAGGACCGGACGACGGGTGAAGGAGGTCCTCCCCCTCATCGACGAGGTGTACGCGGAATACTCCCGTCGGGTACCCACCGCCAGGGTGAACCGGGTGCTGGAGGAGATCAAAAAAGAAAAGACCCTTTACACCCCCTCGGGAAAGAGATTAAAATTTTACTATGCCACTCAGGCGGAAATCCGGCCACCCACGGTGGTGGTCTTTACCAATTATCCGGACGAGATTCCCAAGAGCGTGGAGCGTTTCGTAAAAAATCGTCTGCGTACCCACCTGGGATTTGAAAAATCCCCCCTCAGGGTGATCTTTCGGGCCCGTCGTTAAGGTTATGTCCCGTACGGTTTACGGAGAGACCCGGGGGTTAGCTCCCAGCGAAAGGAGGGCCCTAGAGCGACTTTACCGCCGTCGCGTGCCCCCGGACTATCTCATCACCCACGAGCTCTCCAGGGAACTGGCCCATCTATCGCGCACCCTGAACCGGCAGGTGGGGATTCTCGTCAACCGGCGCGGGGAGATTGAATATGTGATTCTGGGAAGTTATCATCAGATCGTCATTCCGGAGATCGCGCGGGCCAGGAAGGGCCCGGGTCGTCTCCTGGGGCTCCGGTGTATCCACACGCACCTCTCCCACGAGGGGCTGGACCGGGACGACCTCCTGGATCTGGCCTTTCTGCGGCTGGACACCATGACCGCCCTTGAGGTCAGGGACGACGGACTCCCGGGTCGTCTCCACACCGCCTACCTCCTCCCCCGGAGGGACGAGAACGGCTATTACGGCTACCTGGACCCTCTCTATCCCTGGGAGCTTCGGGGGGATTATCGCGAGCTGGTGGAATCGCTCGAGGAGGAGCTCGAACGCTCACGCCCCCTTAAGGAGGTGAGCGACCGGGAGGATCGGGCCCTTCTGGTGGCGGTTCATCCGGGGCCCCGGGTTCTGATGGAGGAACGCATGGCCGAGCTGCGGGAACTCGCCCGTACGGCGGGGGTGGCGGTGGTGGGCGAGGTGCTGCAGAGGCGCCCGGCACCGGATCCCCGTTATGTGGTGGGCAAGGGAAAACTTTCGGAGATCATCATCCAGGCCATGCAGACCTCGGCCAATCTCCTCATCTTCGACGGAGAGCTCAGTCCCTCGCAGGTACGGGCCCTCACCGAAATTACCGACCTGCGGGTCATCGACCGTACCCAGCTCATTCTGGACATCTTCGCTCAGCGGGCCCGCAGCCGGGAGGGCAAAATTCAGGTGGAAATGGCCCAGTTGCGGTACATGCTTCCCCGTCTTCGCGCCAAAGACGACGCCTTTTCCCGGCTTACCGGAGGGATAGGGGGCCGCGGTCCCGGAGAGACCAAACTGGAGGTGGATCGTCGTCGCATTCGGGAACGCATCGCCAGGCTGGAAAAGGAGCTGCGCGAGATCTCCCGTCAGCGCAGCCTCCGGCGCAAGCGCCGCAGGCGCCAGGGACTTCCCGTGGTGGCCATCATCGGTTACACCAACGCCGGAAAGACCACCCTCCTCAACACCCTCTCCCGGGAGGACTTTCTGGCGGAGGACAGGCTTTTTGCCACCCTGGATCCGGCCACCCGCCGGGTCCGTCTTCCCGACGGAAGGGTGACCCTTTTTACCGATACCGTGGGTTTCATCCGGGATCTCCCCGGGGAATTAAAAAAGGCCTTTCAGGCCACCCTGGAGGAACTTTACGAGGCCGATCTCCTTCTCCACCTGGTGGATGTGAGTCATCCCCACTTTGAGGAGCACATCGAAGCCGTGGAGGAATTGCTCGAGGAAATGGAGCTCACTTTTACGGATCGTCTTCTGGTGTTCAACAAGATCGACCTGGTGCCGCCGGAGGAGGTCCGGGCCCTTCAAAATCGTTACCAAGCGGAAGCAATTTCGGCTATAAATCCCGAAACCCTTCCTCCCCTCCTCTCACGGATTGCGACTTTCCTTGACAAAAAGCAGGCGACATGATACCCAAAAATCGGCCAAATTATATCTGAAGGAGGGGAGAGATGAGCAAGATCTATGTGGCCGGTCATAAGAGCCCGGATACGGATTCCATCTGTTCGGCTATAGGGTATGCCTATCTGCGGAATCAGCTGGTCAAGAGCGGCAGCCCCTACTGCGCCACTCACAAGGAAGAGGCCGTGGCGGTGCGGCAGGGAGATCTCAATCCCGAAACCGAGTTCGTGCTCAAGCACTTCGGGGTGGAGGTGCCCGAGCTCATGACCGATGGGGCGGGCAAGAAGGTGGTGCTGGTGGACCACAGCGAACGGGGTCAGACCCTGGACAACATTGACCAGGCCGAAATCATCGCCATCATCGACCATCACAAGATCGGAGACATCACCACCCCGAACCCCATCACCTTCATCAACATGCCCACCGGTTGCACGGCTTCCATCCTGAAGTCCCTCTTCGACTTTTTCAAGGTGGAGATTCCCAGGGAGATCGCCGGGATTCTGCTTGCGGCCATCCTTTCGGACACCGTGGCCTTCAAGTCCGTAACCACCACCGACTTTGACAAGAAGGCCGCCGAAGAGCTGGCCAAGATCGCCGGGGTGGACGACATCATGGCTTTCGCCATGGAGATGTTCAAGGCCAAGAGCGATGTCTCCGGCAAGTCCCCGCGGGATCTCCTTTACCGCGACTTCAAGGACTACACCATGGCCGGAAACAAGGTGGGTGCCGGTCAGATCGAGGTGGTGAGCCTGGATCTTCTGGCCGAGGTCAAGGACGCCATCTACGAGGAGATGCAGAAGGTCAAGGCCGAGGGAGGTTATCACACCATCGTGCTCATGCTCACCGACATCATGAAGGAGGGTACCGAACTCCTGGTGGTTACCGACGATCCTGGGGTGATCGAAAAGGCCTTCGGAAAGAAGCTCGAGGGCAAGAGCGTGTGGCTTGACGGGGTGATGAGCCGTAAGAAGCAGGTGGTGCCGCCGCTGGAGAAGGCCTTCGGCGCTTAAAATACGGAAACTTCGAAAGGATGAAGGGCGGGCGCGGGCCCGCCCTTTTTGATTCGTTTAGTTTCCGCGTAACCTCGCGGCGATCTCCCGGGCCACCTTCTCCCCGGAAAGGAGCATGCCGCCGAAGATGGGGCCCATCCGGAAGGAACCGAAGGTGGCATTGGCAGCCATTCCGGCCACGAAAAGACCCGGATAGACCTCCCGGGTGTTCTCAAGGGTGGTGGTTTCGGCCACCTCGGCCCAGAGCGAGCGCTCTCCCTCGATCTTTCCGCTGGGGGTCATGAGCTTGACCCCCATCTTGCGCTGAAGCACATGAAGAACCGAGAGTTCGTGCCCCGTGGACTCGATCACATACTTGGAGCGCACGGCCAGGGGATCCACATGGAGCCCGCCCATCTCCACCGCGGTCCAGTTTATCACCAGCCCGGCCACCCTATCCTCCCGAACCATGACATCCTCCACGCTGATGAGGTTGAAGATCAGAGCTCCGGCCTTGCGGGCCGCGTATCCCAGGGCGCAAACCGCTTCCACGGAATCCGCGGTGTAGTAGTTCTCCCGCCAGTGGGTCACCGTGACTCCGACCTCCTGAAGAATCCGGGCACCCTCCTCCTGGATCACCACCTCGTTGAACATCATCCCTCCGCCCCACATTCCGCCGCCGATGGAAAGCTTCCTCTCGAAGATCGCCACTTTAAAACCCTCTCGCGCCAGCTTGTAGGCGGCGGTAAGCCCCGCCGGCCCTGCCCCCACGATGGCCACATCCAGATCCAGGGCGGACTTCAACTTCTCGGTAAATCTCTCCACGATGGCCTGCGTGATTTTCACCTCGTCAAGCGCCATCTCTGCCTCCTCTCCCGTATTTTTCCGTTTCACTATAAACATATTTCACGAGTCTCACAATAAGAAGTGAAAATTTTCAAATTCTTATCAAAAATTTTTGTCACCCGATTGCGAGAACCGCGGACCTACTTCGAAAAGGTTTCGATCAGCCTGAGGTGGATGTCCACGGCCGGGGCGGAATGGGTGAGTCGGCCCACGGAGATGATGTCCACCCCGGTTTCGGCGAATTCCCGGACATTGTCCAGGGAAATCCCCCCGGAGGCCTCGAGGAGGACCTCCGGTTTCACGGATCGGGCCAGTTTGACCGCCTCGCGGAGTTCCTGCGGAGAGAAGTTATCCAGCAGGATCACCTCCGCACCGGCGGAAAGGGCCTCCCGCAGTTCCTCTAGGGTGCGCACCTCCACCTCCACCCGAAACACATGGGGCGCGGCCCTGCGGACCGTCTCCACCGCCGCCCGTACCCCTCCGCAGGCGTCAATGTGGTTGTCCTTGATGAGAATCCCCTCGGAAAGGCCGAATCTGTGGTTGTGCCCCCCTCCCACCCGCACGGCGTACTTTTCCAGATAACGCAACCCCGGGGTGGTCTTTCGGGTGTCCACGATGCGCACCGGGAGTCCGGCTACGGCTTCCACGAAACGACGGGTCAGGGTGGCGATGCCGGAAAGGTGCTGAAGAAAGTTTAGGGCCACCCTTTCTCCCTTCAGGATGGAGCGCACCGACCCGGAAACCTCGAGAAGCACTCCTCCTGCCGGAACCTCCTCCCCCTCCCCCGCCCTTCTTTTGAGCGCAAGCTCCGGATCCACCGTACGAAAGACCTCCTCCGCCACCGGAAGACCGCAGACCACCAGCTTCTCTTTGGCCCGGATTACGGCCCTTCCGTAAAGTTCTTCCGGGATAAGGGCTTCGGTAGTGAGGTCCCCGAAGGAAAGATCCTCCTCAAGAGCTCTCCGGACGGCCTCTCCGATCCTGAAGGTATCAAGAGGCATACTTTATAATTCTACCTCAACGCACCATCGTCAATCTCGTGCCCGGTTTCCGTTAACCGGAAACCGGGCGGCCTTGCTGGATAAATCCCGAAAAGGGGCGTAAAATATCTCTCGTAATGAAAAAACTCCCCATAGGCATCCAGAGCTTTACGGTCATCCGCTCCGAAAACTACTACTATGTGGACAAGACCCCTTTCGTTAAAAAACTCGTGGACGAGGGAAAGTTCTACTTCCTGGCCCGGCCGAGGCGTTTCGGGAAATCGCTCTTTCTCGACACCCTCCGCCAGGCCTTCCTGGGACGCCGGGACCTTTTCGAGGGGCTCTACCTCGAACACAACTGGGACTGGTCCGTCCGTTACCCCGTCGTCCACATCTCCTTCGGGGCCGGGGTCATAAAGTCCACAGAGGAATTGCTCGAAACCATAGATTCCATTCTTCGCCGACACGCCCGGGAGGAAAACCTGTCCCTTTCCGAAAAACTCTACAACAAACGCTTCGAGGAGCTCATCGTCGAACTATATCGAAAGTACGATCGTCCGGTGGTGGTCCTCATAGACGAATACGACAAACCCATCCTCGATAACCTCGAAAACCGGGAGCTCGCCGTCGAAATCCGTGAACACCTCAAAAACCTCTACTCCGTCCTCAAGGAGGCCGACCCCTACCTCAAACTGGTCTTCATCACCGGGGTCTCCAAGTTCTCCAAGGTCTCCCTGTTTTCCGGTCTCAACAACCTGGAGGACCTCACCCTTCATCCCGACTACGCCACCATCTGCGGCTACACGGAGGAGGAATTGCAGACCGTCTTCGCCGACCGTCTCAAGGACTTCGACCTTGACGAAATCCGCCGCTGGTACAACGGCTACAACTTCCTGGGGGAGCCCGTTTACAACCCCTTCGACATCCTGCTCTGCCTCAAGTCCGGCCTCTTTCGCCCCTACTGGTTCGAGACCGGCACCCCCTCCTTCCTCATAAAGCTCCTCTACGAAAAACGCTTCTTCCTCCCCGATCTCGAACACCTCGAGGCCGGAGAGTCCCTCATCGCCTCCTTCGATGTGGACTACATCGAACCCGAACCCCTCCTCTTCCAGACCGGTTACCTCACCATCAACGAAGTCCGCCGCAGAGGACCCCGCACCACTTACCTCCTCTCCTACCCCAACCTGGAGGTCCGCATCAGCTTCAACGATCACCTCCTCAACTGGTACACCAGAGTCCCGGCGGAAAAGGAGCGCAACCTGGATCGGGTCTATCTGGCCCTGGAGAAAAACGACCTCGAAGGCCTTAAGCGGGCCTTCCGCTCCTTTTTCGCTTCCATCCCGCACGACTGGTACCGCAAATCCGAAGTCCAGAACTACGAGGGCTACTACGCCTCCATCTTTTACGCCTACTTCTGCGCCCTGGGCCTTGAGGTGCGGGTGGAGGAGGCCTCAAGCCACGGACGGCTGGACATGGCCGTGGTCTTTGACGACCGGGCCTACCTCTTCGAGTTCAAGGTGGTGGAGCTTGAGCCGGAGGGCCGGGCCCTTGAAACCCTTAAAGCCCGTAACTATCACGAAAAATACCTCGGGCGCTTCTGTGAGGTCTATATCGTGGGCGTGGAGTTCAGCCGCACCGACCGCAACATCGTCGGTTTCCAGTGGGAACGGATTAAGTGAAGGCGGAAGGGGCCCGGCCCCGGAGCGACCGGGCCCCCGGGAAATTTACCGCCGGTAAATCAAAAGACCCGCAAGAGCCACCCCGAGCAGAAGCAGGAAGGCCAGAGCGGCCCAGGGGTGCTCCACCCCCAGGACGAGCGGCGTGAGCGCCACGCGCGTGGCCAGTCGCAGGCTCTCGTGCGCCGCGATCACCGCGGCCACCGGCGGTGAATACCGGTAGTAGAGGGCCACGAACCAGCGGCCGAGGGGATTGGTCAAAAGATACCGGTCGCGGAACTTCCTCAGCGCCACCACATGCGGCTCGAGATACGAACCGTAGGCCGCGGTGGCGATGAAACATCCGCCGCCTCCTCCACCGCCTCCTCCGGCGGCCACCGCTCCCGCCGCCGCAGCCGGCTCAAGGAACACGATCGGGTCTTCGATCACGCCCTCCGTGGCGTTAGCGTCAAACGGGCCGTTGTCCTCGATCACGAGCTCAAGAAGCGTGCGGTCCGCGGTGAGGTTGCCGCTCAGGTTGTAGAAGGTGCCGTTCGCGTACTTGTAGGGCACGATGTCCTCCGGCAGCGGCGGATCGAATCGCCACCGGAGCACCACCGGCTCGGTACTGGTAACGGACACCCGCACCTGGAGCATCCTGGGATAATCGTCCGATATCCTCATGTTCGGAAGCTTGGCAGTCAGGTCGTTCTCCACCTCCGAAGCCACATCTTCGGCGGTGGCGTTCTCCACCGTTCCGCCCTCGGCCTCCACTCCGCAGTCACCCTCCTCATCCTCGTCGATATTCAGCTCGTGCTCGGCCCTGACCTGAACCGTACAGGTCTTGTCCGCATCTACCGTGATGGTGCACTGGGTATTATTTTCACAATTCTCACAATCACCGCCCCAGCCCAGGAAGGTGGAGTCCTCCGGCTGCACTTCAATTGTGATCTCTGCTCCCTCCTCAAAGGTGGCGGTACAGGCCGAGTGCTCGAGCTCGCAGGTCATGTTCCCGGAAATCTCGGCGAATCCCGTACCGTGCTTCTCGATCCGCACCGTATGGGTCACCACCGCCCCGGTCCCGGAAAGGGCCACCAAAACCGTGCCCTCGTCCGGGTCGTTGGAGGTGATCTCCAAGGTAGCATTTTTGGAGCCGGCACTTTCAGGGGAAAAGGCCACGGTTATCGTACAGTTTCCGCCCGGGTTAAGAGTGGTGCCGTTGCAGTGGTCCACCGAGATGGAAAACTCCGAGGCGTCCGTTCCGGTGATGGAAACCTCGGTGATGTTGAGGTCCGCCCCGCCCGCATTCCGCACCACGAAGTCCTTCTCCGCGCTGTTGCCCCACCCGCACTGTGCCGAAGTCGTAAGAGCCGGGCGAGACGGAGATGTCGGGACGAAGGGCCACGAAGGTGGCGTTGCAGGTCCTGTCCGCATCCATGGTGATGGTACATTCGGTATTCTTTCCGCATCCGGCGCAGTCCCCGCCCCAGCCGGCTAAAAGGTAGCCATTTGCAGGGACAGCAGTAAGCACAACATTATCTTCTTCTGGGAAAGGTATTTCACAATTCTTATTTACACATTTGGGCATTTGTGATGATAAATTATTGCTATATGTCAAAACTGACCCATTTCCAGATATAGATATACTCACCAGGGGAGAATATAATATACCAGCTATAAATGTTCCGTTTAAGTAAGCATCAATGTTAACTTGGATTATACCTACTACTTTTGCACCATTATAATGTTCCGTTAAATAATAATCATCAACAAATTGTGAATTTCTAATCTCATTGTACGGCCAATTCTTAGTCTCATTTTCTGAAATAAAATTGAAATTAACACCATCATAGGCCGCATTAAGATAATCTAAGAAATCTTGTTCCATTTGATTTTTTATCTCGGAAGAGTAAGAATCTAAAGAAATCGTTTTGACTGTAGCATTAGAGTAATCAATTATATAACCATTCTCCTCAAGCCAGGAAAAGAAACCAAATAATGAAGGAGAAGTACCATTATTTAATAATCATTAGCTAAATCTGCGATATCTTCTGTGCTTAATTCTAAACATTCTTCTTCGACACATCTACTTACTTTAGGAAAAAATTGAATTCCATAAGAACCATAAATCTTAAAAAAACAATAACTTAAATACATAATTTTGTGCATCACTTTTATTTACTATTATTGGCGAATCACTCTTTACAATAGTAGTTTAAAAAATATATAAGAAAAAAATCTCCTCATCCTTCCCCTCCTTTCCGTATTTTCAGGCCACCCCGGCCTCCGAAGTAGAAGCCGGTAAGGGTGGCCAGGATTCCCTCAAGGAGGCCCACCGCGTTCTGCAAAATGTGACGGGAAAGTTCGTCCGAACGCTGAAGAAGGCGGAAAAGGACCCAGCCGAAAATCAGAATTAGCCCTATGGCCATGATGGAACGCCGATACCCGGAAACCCCGGTGTGCTCGTCCCTTCCCTTCTGTTCACCGAGACGCAAACGCTCAAGAGCGTAAGTGTGGTCAAGCACCATGAGGATCGAAAGAACCACTCCAATAAAAACGAGAATCAAATAATCCCCGATTCCTGAGGGAATCCCCTTTACCAAAAAGAAAACCACCAGAGCCGTGCACAGTCCAAGGATTAGAAGGGCAAGGGAGCAGAATGAAAGCCCGGACATCTTCACCCTACTAACCTCCCCGCTTTCCTGCTCCCTTTTCCGGGAAAAATTTTCTCTCATCCACACACCACCCCCACCCCGGGCAGGATTTCGTTCAGCACTACAAATCGGTGATAGGCCGCGGCCGCGTGAAACAGGCGCCAGTGGCTGCGGTTGAAGTTTCGCCGCCAGCGGTAGCGGAGGCCCGTCTCCTCGTCAAACTCCACCTCCACCGCCTGCCGGAACCAGGCTCCCCGGCGGTAAACCGGCTCCTCCCCCGGCTCCGGATCGAAAAATCGCCCTTCCCGAAGAGCCTTCCGCCACCGGCGGCACCTCTCCTCGAGATCCCCGGAAGCCTCAAAAAGCTCCCCGAAAAGGCTTTCTATCTCCTCGAGGGGACGCCCCACCCATCGTCTCCACCCCGGATATTTCTCAAGCCAGACCGAAAGCACCCGGTAACACTCCCGGGCCGCGGAAAGGCACCGTTCCACATTGTCTATTTCGTGCCGGTCCCCCCGGAAGTCCCGGTAAGACCAGCGCCGATAGGGTTCGTCCGGAATGGTAAGCGCCTCGGCATGCCCGGTCTTAGGCGCAAGGTCGTGAAATTCCTCCTTCAAAAACTCCCAGAATCCCCTGCCCTCCCCCTCCACCTCCAGGTCGTCCACCTCGTTTTCCGGCCGGGTCAAACCGATGAACCCCTGGTGCGACCAGGTGTCGGCCAGCACATGAAGGGCTATTCCGAGAAGATGAAGCCCGTAAGACCTTCCCCCGGCCTCAAGTATCCTCCCCAGGACCCGGTCCATGGGAGAACCGTCCCCGAGCCTTGCGGGCCTAACCTCAAGCCGCCGGTAAAAAGGATCTTCACTCTTTCCGGAGCTCTCGTCTCCTCCTGGCATGAAGTGAAAGGGAATCCACACCCGGTAGCCGGCCTCGCGGGTGGGGGACTCAAAGGCCCCTCGCAAACTGTGGTAGTTGTGCGCGGTCACCACCGGTTGAAAGAAACCCCCGTTCTCGAACCGCAGGGAATCCCCCTCCACGGCGTCGTCCGTGAATTGCGAGGCGTAAGCCACCACCCCGGCCTCCCCCGGGCCGAACCCCACACTGCGGGCCAGGATGTAAAGGACATAAAAGTGAAAATCCTTCTGCATTGAAATTCCTTTAGCAAAAAATTCGGAAGTGTATCAAGTCGGCCGGATGTCGTCCCGGGGCCGGATTTGTCATCCTTCGGGTTGACGACCCTGTAGTCCTTTTGTAGTCTTTGTGTAGACCGGGGCAAATTTCAAGGAAAAGCGAAAACGAGTCCCCGAGTTTAGAGAGGTAAAATCCGGACCCTCGAACGCGTCTCTTCGAGAACCATCAGGGCTCCTTTTCTTAAATGATCTTCAAATTTTTGTAGAAGATCCAGAATTTTGGGAGCTAATACTTCAGGTTTTACATTTAAAGTTCTGATCTGAACGACACTGGGAGCTTTTGCATGGGTGGCGGCAAGAATGGCTCCAAAATCCAGGTCGTGAGTAACAACTACATATTCTCTTTCCCTAGCCCACGAAAAAATTTCACGATCGGTGGCAGTAAGAGATCCCACTTCACTCCAGTGGATAGCCTCGATTCCATATTCTCGGAGCTTCATGCGGCTTTGTCCAGGGGAACTTCGATTTCTTCGCTTCTCCAGGCCGCATAGGCTAAGGCCTGCTTTATGTCTTCCCTTTCTAAATAAGGATAAAGGTCAAGAATTTCGTCCTCGGTAAGACCGGAGGCAATAAGTCCCACTATGGTCCCTACCGTAATCCTCAGGCCTCGAATGCAGGGTTTGCCCCCCATTACCTCGGGATCCAAAGTTATCCGATCAAATCGCATGTATCCCTCCCCTCACGATTTATGTGAAGATCTTATAAGATACTGCCCTCATTTGCAATCTTTTAAGACCTATCAGAATTAGATTTCATTAGATTTCGGTTGACGATCTTGTAGTCCTTTTGTAGTCTTTGTGTAGACCGAGGCGGGAAAGGTGAGGGAAAGGTTCGCCTTAAGTCGCGGGGCGGGGGCCATAGCGGCGCTTGCGGCCTATGACCTGTGGCTGCTGGCCTTCCCCCTTCAGGGATACTTCCTCCTTAAGGCCGGGGGAAAGGGAAACTTCGCCTGGTTCGTGGTTCCCCACACCGCGGGGCTTTTCCTGACCGGGGTGTTCGGCCATCGGATGGGTTTTCCCGTGCTTTCGCGGTGGGCCGGTCTTCTGGTCTCCCTTCTTACCGCGATCTATCCCTTTGCGCCCGCAGGGGCCGAAGACGCGCTGATGATCCCGGTGGGAGCGGCCTCGGCCCTTCTCATAGTGAGGATCGCCTGCCTCCTTTCCGACTCCCGGGACCCTCCCCTGGCCTCGGCCCTGGGCCTGGCCCTGGGAAATGTGCTCCTCGGAATGACCCTGCTTTTCGATCCCCCGAAGGAAATTCTCTTCCCCCTTCTGGGCTTTCTGCTCCTCATCCAGATGGTAGCTCCCTTTCCCGAACAACGACCCGAACCCCTCGCGGACCTCAAACGCTATCTCCCCTTCATCTTCGCCTTCTACCTCCTGATCGGCACCTTCTATGTGTGCCTCATGCCGGCCTATCTGGAGTATCGCTACCTCAGCGGGGTGGAGCTAGTCTTTTACATCGGGGCGGTGCTGGCCTCGGCCACCCTCTTCCGCCGCAAGCCGGACTACTCCCTGGCCGTGGGCGTGGGGATGGGGGTCTTCGCCGTGGCCTTCCTGCACGAGTTCAACCGGCTGACCAGCAATCTCGCCATGTATGCGGTTCAGGCCGCGGCCGGTTTCATGGATGTCTTCTGTTTCGGGCTTTTCATAAGGGGACGGGATGTGGTGCGCAGGTTCGGCCTGGGGGCCGGGGCCATGCTCCTCGGGCCCACGGTGGGTCTCCCGGTGCTTTACTCCGAAAGGTGGCCCATGCTTATGTGCGTGGGGGGAAACCTGGTGCTGGGGCTGGGGCTGATTCTCTTCTACCTGGTGCAGACGACGGTTCGAAGGCGCGAGGTCGTTTCGCCGCGGGAAAAAACCGCCCCGGCTTCCCCGGTGGACGAAACCCGCCTGGCCGAGGCCTGTCGGGCTCTCGGCACCCCGCGGGAGCTATTCTCCTACCGCGAATGGGAGACCCTGAAACTGGCCCTGGCCGGAAAACCCATTCGGGAAATAGCCTCCGCCCTGGGGCTCTCCGAGTCCTCGGTAAAGACCTACCTCCAGAGGGTGTATCGCAAACTGGGAGTCTCCTCCAAGAGCGAGCTCATCCGGAAACTGGGCAGCCTTGCTGGATAAATCCCGAAAAAGGGCGTAAAATATCCCCCGGAATGAAAAAACTCCCCATAGGCATCCAGAGCTTTACGGTCATCCGCTCTGAAAACTACTACTATGTGGACAAGACCCCCTTCGTTAAAAAAGTCGTGGACGAGGGAAAGTTCTACTTTCTCGCCCGGCCGAGGCGTTTCGGGAAATCGCTCTTTCTCGACACCCTCCGCCAGGCCTTCCTGGGACGCCGGGACCTTTTCGAGGGGCTCTACCTCGAACATAACTGGGACTGGTCCGTCCGTTACCCCGTCGTCCACATCTCCTTCGGGGCCGGGGTCATAAAGTCCACGGAGGAATTGCTCGAAACCATAGATTCCATTCTTCGCCGACATGCCCGGGAGGAAAACCTGTCCCTTTCCGAAAAACTCTACAACAAACGCTTCGAGGAGCTCATCGTCGAACTATATCGAAAGTACGATCTCCCGGTAGTGGTCCTCATAGACGAATACGACAAACCCATTCTCGACAACCTCGAAAACCGGGAGCTCGCCGTCGAAATCCGTGAACACCTCAAAAACCTTTATTCCGTCCTCAAGGAGGCCGACCCCTACCTCAAGCTGGTCTTCATCACCGGGGTCTCCAAGTTCTCCAAGGTCTCCCTGTTTTCCGGTCTCAACAACCTGGAGGACCTCACCCTTCATCCCGACTACGCCACCATCTGCGGCTATACGGAGGAGGAATTGCAGACCGTCTTCGCCGACCGTCTCAAGGACTTCGACCTTGACGAAATCCGCCGCTGGTACAACGGCTATAACTTCCTGGGGGAGCCCGTTTACAACCCCTTCGACATCCTGCTGTGTCTCAAGTCCGGCCTCTTTCGCCCCTACTGGTTCGAGACCGGCACCCCCTCCTTCCTCATAAAGTTGCTTGTGGAAAACCGCTACTTCATCCCCGACCTGGAACACCTACAGGCCGGAGACGAAATCCTCGAAAGCTTTGATGTGGACTCCATCGCTCCGGAAACACTACTCTTCCAGACCGGATACCTCACTCTCGAGTCCGTGGAAAGAGCTGTCGGAATGACCATGGTCTCCGCGTCCCGGATCTCCCCCACCAGGATCACATCCGGATCCTGGCGCAGGATGGAACGCAGCCCCGCGGCAAAGGTGAGCCCCACCTTGGGATTGACCTGAACCTGGCCGATTCCGGCTACCTGATATTCCACCGGATCCTCTATGGTGATGATGTTCCTGTGGGGATAAAGCTCACGCACGAGAAGGAGCATGGCGTAAAGGGTGGTGGACTTCCCCGCACCGGTGGGCCCGGTGGCCAGCACCATCCCGTAGGGCTTGCGGGCGAGGGCCTCCACCCTCCGGTAATCCGCCTCGGAGAGCCCCAGCTCCCCCAGGGTAAGGAGGCGGTTGGTCTGCTCGAGAAGACGCAGCACCACCCGCTCGCCAAAAATGGTGGGCAGCACCGAAACCCGAATGTCGAGCTCCCGCTCCCCGATCCTGATGCGCATGCGACCGTCCTGTGGAACCAGCTTTTCGGCCACATTCAGGCTGGCCATGACCTTGATGCGGGCCACCACCTGGGGATAAAGGGACATGGGGAAGCGCCGGTATTCGTGAAGAACCCCGTCCAGACGCATGCGCACCAGGGCCTCCCGTTCCCCGGGATCGAAGTGTATGTCCGAGGCCCCCACCCGGGAGGCCCGGATGAGAACGCGGTTTATGAGATTTACCACCGGGGCCTCGGAATAGTGGTGGAGGAGGTCCGGAGCCGTTCCGCCCTCCTGTTCCTCCCCGGACGAAAGGCTCACCTCCGCCTCCTCGGAGAGAAGGCGTCCGAGCCTTTCCGCAAATTCCTCCGGCGTCAGACGCCGGAGCCGCAGGGGACGCTGCAGGAGAAAGCGCACCTCCTCCAGGGCCTCGTCCGGGGTCTCCTCCGTGAAGTAGACGCAGGGATCGCCGTTTTCCCAGTCTATGATGAGGCGCCTCTTCTGGAAGTAAGCGCCGTCGAGACGCAGTCTTTCCGCCACCCCGAGCTCCGGTTCAGTCTTTGAGGGCGGCCACCCCAGGAAGCTCCTTGCCCTCGAGGAACTCCAGGAAGGCTCCGCCGCCGGTGGAAAGGTAGGAGAAGGCGTGCGCCACCCCGGCGCGCCTTATGGCCGCAAGCGTATCTCCGCCTCCGGCCAGCGTAAGCCCGTTTTCCGCGGCCATGGCCCGGGCCACCGCCACCGTGCCGTAAGCGAAGGCCGATTTTTCAAAAAGCCCCAGGGGGCCGTTCCAGATTATAGTCCCGGCCCCGGAAAGGGCCTCGGCAAAGAGCGCCACCGTCTCCTCCCCGATGTCGTAAGCGGCTCTGTCCGCCGGCACGGAATCCACCGGAACCTCCTCCCCCTCCTCCGCCTCCTCGCTTTCGGCCACCACCAGATCCACGGGAAGGTAGACCTTGACCCCTCTCTCCCGGGCGGAAAGAAGTATCTCCCGGGCCGTTTCCAGCTCGGATTCCTCTACCAGGGAGCGTCCCAGGGAAAGGCCCTCGGCCGCAAGGAAGGTGTTGGCCATGGCCCCGCCGATAAGCAGCTTGTCCACCCGGGGAAGAAGGTTCCGGAGAACTTCGATTTTTCCGGAAATCTTGGCCCCACCCACCACGGCCACGAAGGGCCGCTCCGGCGCCTCAAGGGCCCGGGAAAGGTACTCCACCTCGCGCTTGAGCTGAAACCCCGCGGCCTTTCCCCCTACCCTCTCCGGCACCCCCACCACCGAGGCGTGCGCCCGGTGGCTCACCGAGAAGGCGTCGTTTACATAAAGATCGGCCAGACGGGCCAGGGCCTCGGCAAAGGATGGGTCGTTTTTTGTCTCGCCCTCGTGGAAGCGGAGGTTTTCGAGGAGAAGAACCTCCCCCTCCCCGAGCTCCTTTACGGCCCGCTCGGCCACCTCGCCCACGCAGTCCTCGGCGAACCGCACCGGGCGGCCCAGAAGCTCGGAGAGACGGTCGGCCACGGGGCGCAGGGATAGCTCCGCCACCCGCTTTCCCTTGGGCCGGCCCAGGTGCGAACAGAGAATGACCCTGGCCCCGCGCTCAAGAAGGTGTCTCACCGTGGATAGACTCGCCCGGATGCGCGTGTCGTCCGCCACCCGCCCCCCGGAAAGAGGGACATTGTAGTCCACCCGCACCAGAACCCTCTTCCCGGTCACCTCCAGCTCGTTAACACTTCGCATACCCCACCTCCTAGAGTAAACCGTAATTCCTTAAAATGGCGGCCAGTTCCCCATCCGTGCGGGCCCTCTCCCGAAGCACATTGAGAACCTTTTCCACCTCCGCCCGGAAACTTCTTTCCGCCTCCCGGGCCGCCAGTCTGGCCGCCGTGCGTCGATCCCAGATGATTAAACCCACTACCGCCGCCACCAGCACGAATATCCCCGCCACCATCCAGCCCATGTACTTCGTCAGATCGTCTAACCGACTACTTAAAAGATCGAACTTGGCGTTCGTCTCCGCACGAAGGTCCTCGAACTTACCGTTCATCTCGCCACGCAGATCGTCGAACTTGCCGTTCATCTCGGCACGCAGGTCCTGAAACCTCCCGTTCATCTCCGCACGAAAATCCTCCAGCCTTTTTTCCAGGGATTCGTATCGGGCTTCCAGAATATCCTGGCGCTTCTCCAGATTGGCCAGTCTTCGATCCATCTCCAGCAATTTCGCGTAAATCTGACGATTGGAGACGGAGTCGGGAGAAGCGGCCCGGAGCGGACAAAGTCCTCCCGCTAACAGCAGCACCCCTACTACTAAGAGAAACCGAAAAATCCCGACCATCTCTATCCTCCCCGTCCAACCCTCCTAGAGCATCTTCTCCGCAATGTGGACGGTGAGGTCCCCCAGCATGTGCACATAGGAACCGAACTCGTTGTCGTACCAGCCGTAGATCACCGCCTGGGTGATGGGGACCTCCACCTGGGCGCAGGAAAGTCCCTTCACCTCCTCAGGGGTTATGCCCTTGCAGGCCTTGGTAAGGTCCACCCGGGCCAACGCCGTGCGGGTGTGCGTCTCGGCCCCCTCAATGATGGCCGCCGCCACCGGATAGCCGATGATGTCCGTGGAGACATTCTGCTCCATGGTGAAGAGGAGATAGGGCTTGTAGGGACCCTCCGCAGCCCGGCGATAGATGTCGTTTATGACCTCCCGGGTGATGCGATTCTCCAGGCTCTCGTCCTGAAGGTTCACCACCAGCACGATCAGACTTCCGGTGGTGGTGGGAATGCGCACGCTTTCGGCCATGAAACCGATCCGCCTCATCTCGGGAATTACCAGGGCCAAGGCCTCGGCCGCTCCGGTGGTGGTGAGGATGATGTTGTTGAATATGCTCCGGGTCTTGCGGAGGTCCTTGGCTCCGGCCTTGGGGGGTTTGTCCAGCACCGACTGGGAATTGGTCACCGCGTGCACCGTGACCATGGAGGCCGAAAGGATCCGGTCGGCCCCGAAGTGATCGAGAAGCGGCTTCACCATGTAGGAAAGACAGGTGGTGGTGCAGGAGGCCGCGGAAATGACCCGGTGCTTCTCCGGACGATAGTCCTCGGTGTTGATGCCGTAAACCACGGTGACGGAATCCTCGGGAAACCCCTTTTCCTTGTCCTTGAGTTTAAAGGGCGCGGAGAGAATGACCTTCTCCGCCCCGGCGGCGAGATGCCCCCGCAGGGCTCCCTTGGGATGGTCCGGCTCGGCCTGAGGATCCCGGAATACCCCGGTGGTGTCCACCACCAGGCGGACCCCCTCCTCCTTCCACCGGATGTCCTTGGGATTGCGGTGCTCGCGGAGGATCTTCACCGGGACCCCGTTAATGGTCATGGTACCTTCCTTTTCGTTGAGGTTTTCGATGACCCGTCCGCCCCGGTAGCCGTTAAGGTAGGTGGAGAGCCTTCCGTAGGTGCTGTCCTTCTCTATGTAAGCGGCGAGATCCTCCAGCGAACGACCCACCTCGCGCCCGGTGTTCACCACGATCTCGGAAAAGTACTTCCGGGCCACATGATGCCAGAGAGTCAACTTCCCAATCCTTCCCAAACCGTTGATTCCCAGTTTCATCCTTCCCTCCTTTCCCCGTCCGGTTTAAAGTTTCCGCCCCGGTTAGGGCGGAGTTAAGCCCACCACTTCCCTTACGGAATGTTTACCCAGATATACATTTCCCCTCAACCCGTCTATACTGATCCACTCTCCGAGGCGCACCACCCGGCCGTTGAAACGCACGAGCTTCTCCTTTTCCTCGATGGCTAGGTTCTCGCAGCCCACCACGCAGGTCTTACCCAGGCGGGAGGCTACGATGGCCGCGTGCGAGGTCTGCCCTCCCCGGGCGGTAAGGAGCCCGTCGGCCTGGCTGATCTCCTTGATGTCGTCGGGCACGGTGTCGTAGCGCACCAGGATGAGCGGAGCCTCGGGATCCTCCCGGCGAAAACGCTGGATGTCCTCCAGATCAAACACCAGCCGCCCGGAAAGGGCCCCTCCGGAGACCCCGATCCCCTTGCCCAGGAAGTAACGCTCCAGTTCCTCCATGCGTTCGAAAACGCGCACCCGCGGTCTTTCCTCCTGAGTGACCATGTCCCGCACCTGAAGGATGTAGAGATCCTCACGCCTGGGTCCTTCAAAGGTGAATTCCATCTCCTGGTGAGACCACTTCTTCTCGTAAACCAGATATTGAGCGATCTCAAAAAGGGCCCGGTAGATCTCGGGAAAGGCCTCCTCGAGGGAGGGACCCTCGCGATTTTCGCGCTTTCGCTGCTCCACGGAGATGGGATAGGTGTTCACCAGACCCGAAACGATGTCCTCCCCCTGGTTCCCCGGGGTGTAATCCCCCCACAGGGCCAGGCGCGAGAGTTTTCCGTAGGGTGGAGCGGTAAACACTACACCCGTTCCGGAGTGAAGCCCCAGATTGCCGAAGGTCATGGCCTGCACGATCACCGCCGTCCCCCAGGCCTCGGAGATCCCCATGATCTCCCGGTAAACCCGGGCCTTCCTGGCCTGCCAGGAGGAGAAGATGAGTTCTATGGAGCGGGCCAGCTGTTCCCAGGGATCGTCCGGGATGGAGAGGCCGTAATTTTCCACCATTTTGCGGTAAAGCAGGGCCAGCTCCCGCATCTCCTCTCCAGAAAATTCCCGTTTTTTCTTGACCCCGTGAAGCCGCTTGTGAGCCCTCATGAGCTGATTGAAGAGCTCCCGCTCCAGTCCGTGGGCCATGGCCCAGCTCTGAATAAAACGCCGGTAGGTGTCCCAGGCAAACCAGAGATTACCGGTCCGCTCGGCAAGCCCTTCAATAATTTCGGGATTGGATCCCAGGTTGAGTATGGTGGACATCATGCCGGGCATGGAAATGGCCGCCCCGCTGCGCACGGAGAGAAGAAGGGGATTTTCCGCCGACCCGAAGCGCCTCCCGGTGCGCCTTTCCAGCTCCCGTACCCTTTCCTCGATGCGTTCGAGGAGATCCCCGTAAGCCTCCCGATACCGGGACACCACGGGATAACAGCGAAACACCTCGGTGGTGATCACGAAACCCGGAGGCACCGGAAGTTTTTCCTCGGTGAGAAGGAGCAGGTTGTAGGCCTTATTGCCCAGGTGTATGAGATCCCGGGCCAGGGGATTGGGATCGTTCAGGTCGCAGAGGGCCCGATCGGGGTCGTAGCTCATGAGGAGATCCAGGTCCCGGGGGTCCAGCCGCTCCCTCTGCTTGAGAAGGGTCTGGTACAGGCGGGAAACGAAATTGTCCAGCGGCTGGAGCACGAAGGAGGAGGCCACCAGATCCCGGGTGAAGGTCTCGGTAACACGGTGAATGAATTCCCCCTCGGAGAGCCCGGAGGTTCCCCGACGGTAACGGGGAAGAAGACGTCGACGCCCCATCTGCCGGAGAATGATTCCCAGGTTCTCCACATGGGGACTTATGTAGTAGGCCTTGATGATGTGCCGAACCCCCTCGAGAAGTCCCCGGAATATGTCCAGGTACTGGGTATAGGTAAAACGCCGCTTTTCCAGGGAGTTTTCCAGGAGGTGGAGGTAGATGTCGAACTTCTTGGAACTGATGCCCTCGATGGAAAGCCCCTTCCGAAAGAGTTTCAGGAGTTTTAGGATGCGGAAAAAGGTGGCCCGGGTGATGAAGGGGGGATCGAAAGACTCCACCAGTTCCTCGAACCAGTTCCGAGCCAGGGCCTCCAGACGAAAGCTCAACCCCAGGGCGTCAAACTTCTTCTCGTGATAGCGACCGTACATGGAAGGGATGTCTGCGGCGATGTGCCGCTTGAGGTATATGTCTTCCCGGGGAGTAAATTTTTTCGGAGAGAGGATTATTTCATCTTTAAGATATTCCAGATAATCAAGGAGGGCCGAAAGGCGCTTCTCGAGCTTTTTCTCCTTGAGCTTCTCCAGCAGTTCCTCCATTCCCTCAAAGCCCCAGTAGTGAACTTCCTCCAGATAGGCCCGGAGATCCTCGGGAGCAAGGCTATATTTCTGGTGTTCGAGGAGATACATCTCGTAAAGGAGATACACCCTTCGTCTTTCCGGTTCCTGCACCGGGGCTTTCTCAAGAACTCTCCGAATCTCTTCAGGAGGATGGCGGAGGAGTTCCTCCGGATGCTTGATCCCCAGCTCTTGAAAGAGATAGTAAACAGCCCGATGGGCCTCTTCTACCAGCGGTCCTTTGGAAGACAGACTCTCCCAGAGTTCCACGGGCAAAAAAGCACGGAGAGGCTTTTTGTCCAGAGTGAACCAGAAACGAAATATGGCGGCAATGAAATCCAGAATCAGGTTGGAACTTTCCACATGGCTCTGTTTTCTTAAAAAATGGATGAGGGGATCCCTGCGGTTGTATATTTCGTCAAGCTCCGTGGAAACATCCCGCAGGCGCCCCTCGGCCCCTATCTCGTGATAGTAAACCGGAAGAAGACGGCAGAACTGTTTAACCAGGTTGTAAACCGGGGCTATGTCGGCATTGAGCAACCGGGTAACATCCTTTTGAAAGAGGTCCGTGTCCCTGATGCAGGTTCCGGCCAGTTTCAGGTTGATGATGAGCGCGGAAAGCAGGGTTACGCACCACTTGGGATTGCGCTCAAAGATCTCCAGCCACACCCGGATGTTGAGAAGGTGAGCCGGATTGCACAGCACATGCCATTCCTGGTCCACGCCCCTGATCTCGGGATACTGGAATCCGAAACGGATCACCTCCTCCACGAACACCTCGGCCAGATGAGGATCCTCCCGCTCCAGGATCTCGAACCCCAGATTCTTGATGCACTGAAGAGCCGTCCAGGGGAAAAGACGAACCTTTTTCTTGAGGATCTCGAAGGTTCGCACCACAAGTTGATCCAGATTCTCCCGGCTCTCAGCTCGAATTAGAGAAACCAGAGCCCTATTTATTTCCCGCAGAACCTCCTCATGAATAAGGGAAAGAACGGGATTTTCAACTATTTTAAAGAAAAATAGGAGCTTAATATCTTCTTGTCCACTTTTATTTAAAATAGTATCCAACTTTTCCGGAATGTTTCTGAAAATCTTTATGAGATCCAGATGATCCGGAAAATCCAGGAGATCTTCCAGGGAGGGGGATTCCTTTTTTTCCAGCTCTCGAAGATAACGCCGCAGGGTTTTGTGGGATACCGGGCGCACTATCTCTCCATAATCGCGGATCTCGGGAAAGAAGCGGGCAGGATCCGGTCCCCGAAGCCAGGTTTTATAGGTGAAGATGAGGGATCGTTTCACCAGCTCGACTAGCGAATCCGGCGCCGGAAGGGGACTCTTTTCACGGTATTTCTCCGCAAGGCGTTTGTAGGAATAATAACTTTCCAGAAAAACCTGCCAGCGATCCTCAGGAAGACCGCAAAGGGCCTCGAATACTCCCTCGAGAACCGGAAGGAACCGGGGCCAGGTCTCCTCCTGTAAGACCTCAAAGGTTCTCTCCAGGACGGAAAAAAGCCCTTCGCCGGCTTGGGCCCAGAATTCTTTTTTTCTTTCCGCAAACCCCCAGAAGAAAATGTCCGTGATCACCCAGAGGGCCTGGGGCCCCTTTTCGTGGGAAAGAATGACCTGCAGATTTTTGAGGGCGAAGGAACGCAGATCGGTAAGAACCAGTCGCAGATTTCTATAGGGGTGATGAGCCTCTTTGAGGAGCTCCTCGGCCTGTTTCTCCAGCCCCCGATAGCCCGCTACCGCCTCCGCAAGAACGAGATGCCTCTCGTCCGGCCGAATCTCCCCAACCGCGGTTTCGGCCAGATTGGCCAAAAGCGCCTTTGAGGTGAAGGCGATCATCAGCTCTCTTTGGAATGCATGTATCGAATTAGATCCAGTACCCGGTTGGAATAACCCCACTCGTTGTCGTACCAGGCCAGCACTTTAACCAGGGTGCCCTCGATGACCTTGGTGCAAAGGCCGTCCACGATGGCCGAGTGGGGATCGCCGAGAAGATCCTGAGAAACCAGGGGTTCCTCGATGTAGCGGAGATAACGGTTTTGAGAGTCCCGAAAGGCCTGATTGACCTCCGGTACCGTGGTCTCCTTCTCCACCTCCACGGTGAGATCAATGAGGGACACATCCGGAGTGGGCACGCGCACGGCCATACCGTCTATTTTCCCCTGAAGCTCCGGGATCACCCGCCCCACCGCCACCGCAGCCCCGGTCTTGGTGGGGATCATGTTCAGGGCTGCGGCCCGGGCCCGGCGCAGGTCCTTGTGGGGAAGGTCCAGCAGACGCTGGTCGTTGGTGTAGGCGTGAACGGTGGTCATGAAGCCCCGCTTGACCCCGAAACGATCCAGAAGCACCTTGAGCACCGGTGCCAGACAATTGGTGGTGCAGGAGGCGTTGGACACCACCCGGTGTTTCGCCGGGTCGTATTCGTATTCGTTTACCCCCATAACCACCGTCACATCCTCGTTCTTGGCCGGAGCGGTTATGACCACCCGACGGGCTCCGGCCTCGAGGTGCCCCCGGGCCAGGTTGGCGTCGGTAAAACGCCCGGTGGCCTCAATCACATAATCCACTCCCACCTCCCGCCATGGTATGGCCGAGGGTTCCCGTTCCTGAAAGACCCTTATCTCGCGTTCCCCTACATGGATAGCATTCTCGTTTACTTTGATCTCGTGCGGGAAAATCCCGAATACTGAATCATACTTGAGAAGATGTGCCAGGGTGGTGGCATCGGTAAGGTCATTGATGGCTACGATGTCTATCTCATTAAATTCCGGATATTTGTAAACCGCCCGCAGAATGGCCCTGCCGATCCGTCCGAAACCATTGATACCGACCCTTATTCCCATGATAAAAGCCTCCTTTCCTATCCATTCTTTTTTACTGTTTTTATGGTAAGTTCTCTCTTCGCCTAGTCAAGGAAAGCCCCATAAGAAGGGCCTCCTCGTCCGTAAAAGGATAATATCCGCGGCGTCGCCCCTCCAACCGGAACCCCAGACTCTCGTAAAGCCTCCGGGCGGGAAGATTCCCCTCCCTGACCTCAAGGGTGGCCCGCCGTGCCCCCCGGATTCGGCCCAGACGAAGTCCCGTCTCGAGAAGAGCACGCCCGAACCCCCTTCCCCGAAATTCCGGATCCACAGCCAGGTTGGCCACCTGCAGTTCTCCCGCTATAAGCCAGAAACAGCCGTAGCCCCTTACTCTTCCCTCTATCTCGAGAACCAGAAACATACTTCCGGGTTTCTCCAGTTCCTTAAGGAAATGTTCATCATTCCAGGGATGATCAAAGGACATCCTTTCTATCCGGAGGATCTCCGGAAGATCCTCCGCCCGGGCCCATCTTATGCGAAAGGTCATCAACCCTCAAGGAAGACCGATGAGCGTACTATGGCTTTCCTTCCGGCCTCGGTTACCAGAGCGGCAAGATCGCCTGGAGGAAGTTCGCGATGCTGCAGAGCCTTTATGAGCATGGGCAGGTTCACACCGGACACCACTTCCACCCTACCCTCCTCGAGAAAAGCCAGTCCGAAATTGGAAGGGGTCCCTCCGAATAGATCGGTGAGAATAAGCACCCCTTGGCCTTGATCGGCCTGTCGCAAGGCCTCCTCAATCCTGTCCCTGATTCCCTCCGGGGCCTCGGTGGGATCAATATCCAGGGGGAAAACCCCCTCTTCTTCCTCGAGAATGAATGTGGCAACCTTGACCAGTTCGCGGGCGAGATTTCCGTGGGCGATCACCAGAATGCCCGTCATGAACTCTCCCTGTCAAGATCTCGATGGGTTACCATTACCCGGCGTCCCGCCTGTTTCAACCGTTCCGCCAGGACCTCCACCACCGCCACCGAACGATGCCTTCCCCCGGTGCATCCCAGAGCCACCACCACATAAGCCCGTCCTTCTTTTTCATAATACGGAAAGACAAAATTTAAAAGCCCCGCGAGGTCGTTCATGAATTTCCGCCCTTGGGGATTTTTCAGTACATAGGCCTTAATCCTTTCGTCCTTTCCGGAAAAGTCCTTGAGTTCCGGAACGAAATAGGGATTGGGTAAAAACCGAAGATCAAACACGAAGTGCGCCTCGGCGGGGATACCGTACTTGAAACCGAAGGAGATGAGGTGGAAAGTGGGAAAGGCCAGGGATTTCCTTTCTCCGTATCTTCTTATAATTTCCTCGCGCAGTTGATAGAGATTGTAGCGGGAGGTGTCCAGCACCACCGTAGCCCATTCCTTGAGAGGGGCGAGCAGTTCCCTTTCCCGCTCCAGGGCCTCGCGCAGGGGGATATCCCTAGCCAAGGGATGGGGACGACGGGTCTGGCTGTAGCGATAAAGAAGCACCTCCGGGGCCGCGGTCAGAAAGAGCACCTCGAAGTAGCATCCCATCTCCCTAAGTCTTTCGAAAAGTCGGGTATAGCCCTCGGGGGCAATTCCCGAACGGATGTCCATCACCACCGCAATGCGCCGCACTCCGGCCTCTTTCTGGATCCCGAGGAGAGGAGGCAAAAGATCCGGGGGAAGGTTGTCCACGCAAAAATAACCAAGATCCTCAAAAGCCTTCAGCGCCGTGCTCTTTCCGGAACCGGAAAGACCGGAAATAATAACCAGTTCCGGTGAGCGGTTAAAACTCTCGGTCAAAACGACGCACCACCTTCAGGATTTCCTGGAAACTGCGGGCGGAGAGCAATCCTTCTCGAAAGTCCTTTTCCCGTAAAAGCCGCGCCAGATGGGAGAGACACCTCAAATAAAGGGCGCTTTCCTCTTCCGGGGCGAGTACGGTAAAAATGATTTTCACCGGCTTTCCGTCAGGGCTGTCAAACTCAAGCCCCTTAAGCGACCGTGCCAGGCTCACATAAAGCCTGGGAAGTAGCGGAACTCGGGCATGGGGAAGGGCCACCCCCTCCCCCAGAGCCGTAGAGCCCAACCTCTCCCTTTCGCACAGAGCCTCCTCAATGCGTCGGGCCTTAAGACCACTTTCTTCCGCCAGAATCCTGCTCACCGTGCGAAAAAAGGCCCACTTATCCTCCGCAGAGAGGTCGAGGATGATAACTCTTTCCGAAAGCAGATTGGATAGGCGCATTATTTTATTCCGGAATCACGAGAAAGACCTTCTCTCCTTTTCGATATAGGGCACAGAGCCGATCTCCCTCCTCGGGGTTGAGAAAGAAAAACACCGTCCGATCTTCCCGGGAAAACTGTTCCACCGCTTCGTCCACAGACATGGGTTTCAGAGATACCCTCTCCACCTGGATCTCCGTGGGAATAGTCTCCTCCGAAGAGGCTGCCGGAGGAGTCTCACGACGCCCCTTTTTGTTTATCCCCTTGCGTTTATCTCGGAGGCGCTTGATTTGTTTTTCTAGCACATCCGAGACCAGATCAATGGCCTCGTACATGTCCTGAGTTTCCTCGCGAGCGGTAATATCAAGCCCGTCTCCCCGCAGGATAACCTCGGCCTCGTTGCGAAACTTCTCCGCTTTGAGAATCACATGGGCCTCCACCGGCCCCTCGAAGTACTTTTCCAGCCTTCCGATCTTGCGCCGCACATACTCCTTGAGTCCCTCCGAGGAGTCCAGGTGCCTGAAGGTAATGTTGATCTGCATAAGCCAACCTCCTTAAACCGGTTTTTTCCGGGCCCGGGCCGGGGGAATGCCCAAGAGTTCGCGATACTTGGCCACGGTCCGACGGGCTATTTTAACCTTATATTTATCAACCAGCATCCGGGCCAGCTCCTGATCGCTGTAAGGTCGCCGGGGATCCTCCGAGGCCACCAGCTCTTTAAGATATTCCCGCACCGCCTCGGAGGAGACGGTGCCGTCTCCCCTTTTTAGTCCGGAGGGAAAGAAAAACTTCAGTTCAAAGAGTCCGTGAGGGGTCTCGGCATACTTGTGGTGCGTGACGCGACTCACCGTGGACTCGTGCACCCCCACTTTTTCCGCCACCTCCCTAAGGGTAAGGGGTTTGAGATGAGCCGGTCCCTTTTCCAGAAAGTCCCTCTGGAGTTCCGCCAGGGCCTCGGCTACCCGAAGCAGCGTGCGCCCGCGCTGATCCAGGCTCTTCAACAACCATTCCGCGGAACGGAGCTTTTCCCGGATGAACATCTTGGCCTTGCGCGGCACCGTGGGATCGGCAAGAAGCCTCCGGTAGCGGGCGCTTATACGCAACC
This sequence comes from Thermosulfurimonas sp. F29, assembly GCF_019688735.1. Classification (NCBI taxonomy): domain Bacteria; kingdom Pseudomonadati; phylum Thermodesulfobacteriota; class Thermodesulfobacteria; order Thermodesulfobacteriales; family Thermodesulfobacteriaceae; genus Thermosulfurimonas; species Thermosulfurimonas sp. F29. The sequence continues at coordinate 274,630 of NZ_JAIFYA010000002.1, read as the reverse complement.
GGGGGAATCCCTCCTCGTAAAGTCGGACCCGCCAGCGATCCCCCTCCCGAAAAAAGACCACATCTGGAACGACATAAAGGGTGGCCCCTCCGGAAAAAGCCCTCCCGGGAAAGGGCTCCAGCCCCCGGATCAGGGAAAGGGCCCTTTCCACCTCCTCGGCCGGTGCTCCCAGCCGTCGGGCCAGGAAGTCCACCCCCCGGGGAATTTCCCGGAAGTAATCCCTTACTATCCTCACCGCCAGCCCGTCCCGCACCCCGAGATAGGACAGTTGAGCCAGCAGACACTCCTCTACCGAAAGGGATCCCACCCCCACGGGATCGAAGAACTTGATGCGCTCCCGCACCCTCTCCACCACCTCAAGGGGCACCCCCAAATCCCCGGACGCTTCCTCGGGATCCACCACCAGATAGCCCCGTTCGTCCAGATTCCGGATCAGGTACTCGGCTACTCCGCGCTCCGTCTCCGAAAAACCGGCCAGCGAGACCTGCCAGAGAAGATGATCGTAAAGGCCCTCCTCCTTTCGAACCCGGGCCTCCCAGTCCACGGATTCTCTTTCCTCAAAAACCATGGAGGGATAGGGCGAAAACTCTTCTTCGAAGAGGTCCTCCCAGGATCCCTCCTCCATCCGCAGCCCCCCCTCGGAAGACCAGTCCTCAAGAGGAATCTCGCCGCCGGGAAAATCCGCCTCCAGAACCGGATTCTTTTCCAGTTCTTCCCGCAAATACTGCTCCAATTCCAGCCTATTGAGCTGAAGGAGCTTTAAAGCCAACCGCAACTGCGGCGTGATGATGAGTTCCGGACGCTGTTCGAGACCTATCTTCAGTTCCAGGGCCATATCAGATCCGGAAACCCTCCCCGAGATAGAGTCTACGGACCCTCTCGTCGGCCACTATAGTGGCCGGAGGGCCGGAGGCGATGATCTCTCCCCCGGCCACTATGTAAGCCCGGTCGCACACCTCGAGCGTTTCCCGCACATTGTGATCGGAAATAAGGATCCCGAGCCCTCGCCTGCGCAACTCCCGGAGGAGATCCTTAAGCTCCCCCACCGCTATGGGATCTATGCCGGCAAAGGGTTCGTCGAGTAAAAGGAATTTCGGCTCCGTGGCCACGGCTCGCATTATCTCCACCCGCCGGCGTTCCCCTCCGGAAAGGGAATAGGCCTTCTGAGTCCGGAGTTCCTTCAAACCGAAAAGACCGAGTAATCGCTCCAGTCGTTCCTCCAGGTCTTCCGCGTTCCGCCCCATCTCCTCAAGCACCAGCCGAACATTCTCCTCCACGGAAAGCTTGCGGAACACCGAGGCCTCCTGAGGGAGATAAATAATACCTGCTCTGGCCCTCCGGTAGACCGGGAACCCTTCTATGGCGACCTCACCCAGAAAAATGCGCCCCCCATCCGGCCGAAGGAAACCGGCCAGCATGTAAAAAGTGGTGGTCTTGCCCGCCCCGTTAGGCCCGAGGAGTCCGACAATCTCTCCGCCTCGCACCTCCAGGCTCACATTCCTTACCGCCTGTCTATTTCCGAAACGCTTACTCAGGCTCTCCGCCCGCAGGACTTCATTATTCCGTGTAGACATAGGCTTCCACCGGCTTGCCTTCCCCGGAAAGTACCTCGCTGCGGTTTTCCTTGAAATATATAATCACCACCGCTCCCCGGACCTCGTCCCGGCCGTGCCAGACCCGGGGATGGTCTTCTAAAACCAGCCGATCCTGATCCTTAAAGTAAACGGCCTTTCCGGAAAGGGATCGCCAGCCGTCCTTCTCGATACGCACATTGCCCAGGGCGATGAGTTTCTGAACCTCACGGCGTCCCTTCACCACCCGGTAATACACATAGAGACGATCCGCCCACAGACGAAGGTCTCCCTTGCGGGCCTCCACCTTTCCGGTAAAAACCGCTATCTTCTCGTCCTCGAGAACCTCCATTTTCTCCGAACGGATGTCAATGGGTGCCGCCAGAGTCTGGATCGCCACAAGCAGAAGAAGCAGGGCTAACAGGAATCGCCTACCCATGAAATTCCACCCTGGTGCTCTCCTTAATCCGAAGCTTGCCGGAGACTAAATCGTATTCAAATCCCTTTCCCCGGATGACCAGGCCCCCGTTCCTGAGGACGAGGGGACGGTTTCCGGAAAGGAGCTTCTTTTCCGGCCAGTAATAGAGTCGGTCCGTGTAAAGGGTGCCACGGTCAGGGGTGCGAAGCACCACCTTTCCCTGAAAGAAAAACAGCCGCCGGGCAAACCGATATACTCCCCTGAGAGCCGTGAGTTCAAGGCCGGTTCTTTCCAGGGAGCGGACGAAGGGTCTCTTCATCTCCAGACGATCCCGGAAGCGAAGGGCCTCCTCGGCCCGAAGCCACCAGCGCGGCCTTCCCGCGCGCCAGAAGACATACTCCAGATCCTTAAAGGAATTCTCGGGCTTTTCCGGTTTCTTTTTTGGTCCGGAAGGTCCGGAAGAGGGGGGACTTTTCTTTGTCGGCACCACGGCCTTCGGAGCAGGGCTACACCCTCCGGCCAGGAATACCAGGAGGGTTATCAGGATCCAAATTCTTGCCATAGGGCCTCCCACTTTCCCTGCGCTTTAAGAATGAGGTCACACACCTCCCGCACCGCTCCCCGACCTCCGGGTCGCCGGGTCACATAATGAGCATAGTCTTTCACCGGGGGCCAGGCCTCGGGCACCGTGACGGCCAGCCCCACCCTTTTGAGCACCGGGATATCCACCCAGTCGTCGCCCATGTAAGCCACCTCCTCGTCCCGAAGAGCCTTCTCGGAAAGAAGCTCCTGGTAGAGCCGATACTTCTCAAGCTCTCCCTGAATGACGATGTCTATGCCCAGCTCTTTAGCCCGAAAGGTTACGGGTGGGGAGGATCGACTGGAAAGAAGTCCCACCTCGATACCGGCCTTCTGGAGAAGCTTTATGCCCATCCCGTCCTGCACGAAAAAGCTTTTAATTTCACGCCCCTCCGCATCCACCACTATGTATCCCTCCGTAAGGATACCGTCCACATCCAGCAAAAGGAGGCGCACCTTTTGGGCTCTTTTTAAAACCGCCTCAGGAAATTCCATACCTGTCCAGCACCTCCCGTAGATCTCTCAATACCTCGAGAATTTTCGGAACCTCGGCCAGCGGCAGACTGTTGGGACCGTCACACAGGGCCCGGTCGGGGTCCGGATGCACCTCCATGAAGACCCCGTCCACTCCGCAGGCCACCGCCGCCCGGGCCAGGGGAAAGGCGAACCGGCGATCCCCGCCCGAGGCCCCCTCCCCTCCCCCGGGCAGCTGCACGCTATGCGTGGCGTCGAAGATCACCGGGACCCCCAGGGAACGCATTATGACCAGCGAACGCATGTCCACCACCAGGTTCCGGTATCCGAAGGTGGTCCCCCTTTCGGTGAGCAGAACCCCTTCGGCCCCTCCGGCCCTGGCCTTTTCCACGGCGTAGCGCATGTCCCAAGGGGCCATGAACTGTCCCTTTTTGATGTTGATGGGCTTTCCGGTGCGGGCCGCGGCCAGAATCAGGTCCGTCTGGCGGCACAAAAAGGCCGGAATTTGAATAAGATCCACCACCTCGGCCACCGGTTCGGCCTGACGGGGCTCGTGAATGTCGGTGGTAACCGGAACTCCCACCCGGGTCCGCACCTCCGCCAGCCACTCGAGACCCTTTTCCAGCCCGGGACCCCGAAATGAGGAAAGAGAGGTCCGATTGGCCTTATCGAAGGAGCTCTTGAAGACATAGGTAAAGCCGGCCTTTTCCGCCGCCTCGCGCATAAAGACGGCCACCTCCAGAGCCAGCTCCAGGCTCTCAAGTACACAAGGGCCCGCTATCAGAAGAAGCCTTTTGTGCGTAGGCCACCACGACCTAAGAGAGTCCATGATTAATCTTAATTTTAGACGCTACATCCCGGACTCACAAGAGATGGAAGTCTCGAAGTAAGGAAGTAGTGAAGATCGGCAGTTAAAAAAATTAAATTAAAATGGAAAACCATCTAATTCTCGAGGAGGAAACCGATGGAAGAGTTGCTACTTCCGGTGAAAGAACTGGCCCGATTTTTAAGACACGAAAGCCCGGTGATTCGGAAATGGGCCTGGGAGAGACTGAAGGACATCCATCCCCGGGAAACCGAAATCGCCCTTGCCGCCCTTAAGGAGGAAAGGGATTACCTGGTCCTTGAACATGGCCTTCATTTTTTTCGCGAGGCCGGGGAGCTTTCCTCCGAAGTAAAAGAAAAACTTAAAGAGTTTCTTTTAACGCGTCTTGAAATCGAAGAAAACAAGAAATTGATGGTTTCCGTGTTTGCGGTGCTTTCCCGGGTGACCTCCCTTAAAACCGTCGTTGAGGAACGCCCCCATCTTCTGGAAAAAGTCATGGAAGACGAAATGGCCGGTCTTCAAATGTGGGAAAGGGTCATCTTTACCCTTCCTCCGGAGGAGATGGCTCCCTTTATGGATCTTCTGGACGATCCGGAAAGTCGAAAGGCCTGGGAGGCCTTTTATGCGGGCTATCGGGTGTGGACCACCGCCGAGCCCGCCCCCGTAAAGGAAATTTATCCCCGGCTGAGGGAACATCTCCCGAAGTTTCTCGACGGACTCCCGGCGGTGCTTTCGGAAGATGAATACTTCTTAAAGATACTCCCGGAGGAGGTAAGGGACCGGTGGGAAAATCTATCCCGGAAATCCGAGCGAGAGAAACTTCGGGCCTTCGTGGAGGAGGAATTTCGCAAACTAAGGGAGGAGGTGATCGACCTTCGAGGGGAGATCGCCCTGCGGCGCCATCTGGAAAGACCCGAAAGCCTGGGCCCGGTCTTCAGGAGTCTTGAGGTCCTTCTTGAGGTTTCACGAGGAGATGCTTCGGAACCGGTGGTTCGAACTCTGGGCCGCCTCTTTTTGACCCTCCTGTGGGGAAAACCCCTCCTGGGGCTTTCGGAGAATCCCTCCCGGGAAACCCTCTACGAACTTTACTTTGATGAGGACCGCCCCTTATTTCCCGAGGATTCCACCCTGCGGGAAAAGATCCTGGACCTCGTCGAGAAGGACCCCTCCGTGGTGGAGGAGGTCCGGGAAAGGCTTCGAAAGGTCTTCCGTAAGGACTCCTACGGGGCCGAAAGAGGGGCGGATCTGGCCCGAAAGTGCGGAGAGACCTTTCTTGAGGAACTGCTGGAACTCTATCGTATTTCCGTAAAAGAAGACTTCGAAGAAGACGAATACATAAAAGAGGCCCTGAGGGACTTTCTTCCTCTCGAAAAAGTCAGGGATGAGTTGAGAAAACTGGCCCGCGACCACCGCCGTTTAGATCCCTTTTACCTCCTTGCTCATTACCCGGACCGGACCACCGCCGGGGATCTGGCCCGGGACTTCGAGCTGTGGCTGGAAGAGGATCACGACGCTCTCTCCTGGCTCACCCTTTGTTTCCCTCACCCGGAACTGTGGGAAAGGGTGAAGGCCCTGGTGCATCCCGAGACCCCGGCCTGGCCCGAGGCCTTCGTCGTCCTGGCCCGGCTTTTTGAGTCGGATTTTCCCGGGCTCGAACGCCTGGAAAAGATGGTCCGGGAAAAAGAGCTGCGGCTGTGGAAAGTGCTTTATAGAGAGGAAAAACTCGACCCTTCGGGAGAAGAACTAACCCTCGCTCTCAGGTGCCTGGACTGCCGCTATCTTTTTCCCTTCTCTCCGCGGGTAATAATAATCAACGCGGAAGACCACGAGGTGGACCTTCCCGAGAGGGTGCGGTGCCCCCGCTGCGGGGCGGAGGATCTTTTCGAGATACCGGAGAGGGAAAAAATTCGGGCCGGGGCACGGCTTCTGCTCCTTAAGAAAGACGGAGAAGAGGACGAATGGGAAAAGGAGATAATTTACACCAGAGGTTTTCGGCTTCTTATTGCGGGCTCGGAAAGGACCTTCCGGAGTTATCGGGAGGTCCTGGCCTTCTATAGGATTAGGCTGGAACGGGATCCCGGAAATCCGGAGATCCTCAGCGGATACCTTCACCTTCTCCTCCGGGGACGGAGGCTCGAGGAAGCGGAGGAGGTCCTGGAACGCCTTGGGCGGGCCAGTCCGGAGTCGGTGGATCACTTTTACCTGAGGGCAATCTATCACCGCCTCAGGGAGGAGCCGGAGAAGGCCCTCGAATTTTACAGAAAGGCCCTTGAGGCCGTGGCCCTGGGCAAACCCCTCTATCGTTTCCATCCGCCGGATCGTAAGGCCATCCTCAGGGACATCTTCGGCGAGGCCCGGGCCTACGCCCGGAAGAAGGGGCTTCCCTTTCACTTTGAGGAAATCCAGAAAAGACCCATCCGAAAGGTGGGCCGGAACGATCCCTGTCCCTGCGGAAGCGGCAAGAAGTACAAGAAGTGCTGTATGAGGAAGGAGGAGGCCGCCTCGGAAAAGAAGACCGCCCAGAGCGCGGCTGAAAAACGGGCCTTCAACCTCTACGAGGGATTCGTGGCCAGAAAGTACAAGCGAGAGCTCCGGGCTTTTCTGGAAAAGTGGATGGGACGCTTCGAGGAGGTGCTGGGTGAGAGAGGGGAAGGGGTTGACGGGGCAACCGCCCTGGGGGAGATCTTCCTCTTTACCGCCTCCACGCCGGAGGGAAGGCCCCTTTCGGAGGAATTCCTGCGCACCAAGGGCCGCAACCTCTCCCGGGAAGAACGAGAGATACTGGCCTCCCTTTCCCGGAGTTATCCAAGTCTATTTGAGGTCCTGGAGGTGGACGAGGAGAGGGGAGAGCTCGCCTTCAGGGATCTCTTTACCGGAGAAACCTTCCGGGTAAGGGATTACTCCTTGGCGAAAAACCTGGGGCCCACGGAGAGGGTCTGGACCATGCTCTTTCGGGTCCGGGGCTACTTCCGTCCGTGCCGGATCGGTTTTCCCGTAAACCTGTTTAAGGCCCCGAAGGTGCTTTCCCGAATGAGACAGATTCTGGGGGATCCGACGCCGGAGGAATACCCCGATCGGGCTCGCCGGAAGGCCGCGGAGTTGCTCCTTGAAGTGCTCCGGATCCTTACGGAACCCGTGGAGTTTCGCCTGATCACGCCGGAGGGGGACGAGGTGGTGGTGGCCCGGGCTCATTATCGGCTCCTCGTCCCGGAGGTGGAGGAGCGTTTCCCCACCGGATCCTTCCACAGAATCGAGGAACACCGGTATGCCCTTCTCGAAAAGACTCCGGAGAGCGCCTTCAGCATCGCGGGGTTTCCCTCCTCAAAGGAGGCGGCTTGCGGGACCCTGGTGGTCCAGAGCCGGGTTTCGGGTGGATACACTGAAGTGGGGACCGTGGAATTTCGTCCGGAAAGGGAGCGGGTGGTGCTTGAGGCCATGAGTCGAGCGCGTCTCGAGCGGCTGCGTCGGGCCTTCGAGGAAGTGGCCGGGGACGGAGTGAAGTTTCTGGTGGAGGAAATAGTGGACTGGAGGAAGGCCGCCGGAGAAGGCCCCGAAACCGAAAGGGAGGAAATTCCGGACCACGAAGCCGCGGACCTGCGCTGGCTGGAATACCTGGTCTGGCTCGACACCCCCGAGCCGGAATGGGGCGGGAAGACCCCCAGGGAAGCCTTCCGGGATCCGGCCCTGCGCCCTAGGGTTGAGGAAAAGCTCCGGTACTTCGAGCTTCTGGAAAAAGGCTTCCGGCGTAAGGGACGCGCCGCCGTGGACATCCGGAAACTCCGCTCCATGCTGGAAGCGGGCCTTACGGATTAGACTTTCGGTAAACGAAAAATTTGGTAATACAGAGTATAGAGTAAAACTTTTTAAAGGAGTAAGACATGATCGTTACGGTAAGTTCAAAGGGACAGGTGGTGATCCCGGCGGAAATAAGGAGGAAGTTTGGACTTAGGAAAGGAAAGCGACTGGCGGTATTCGTTGAGGACGAAAAAATCGTCCTTAAACCGGTGGAAGATTTGCTCAGGCGTGGGCGTGGGCTCCTTCCCAAAAAAGGAATGGCCCTGAAGGTCCTGCTGGAAGAGCGAAGGAAGGAGGAACGAAGTGAAGAAGTATGTCTTTGATAGTTATGCGCTGATAGCCTTTTTCGAAAACGAGTCGGCTGCTGAAAAGGTGGAAGGCTTCCTCAAAGAGGTTCTCGAAGGAAAGGCGCAGGGCTTTATGACCGTGGTAAACTGGGGAGAGGTGTATTACGCTACCTCGCGAGCTTACGATGAAGAGGCTGCCAAACGCGTCATCCAAGAAATAGAAAATTACCCTCTGGAAATAATTGAGGCCGACCGAAAACTCACCCTCGAGGCCGCAAAGCTCAAGGCCCGGTATCCCATAGCGTATGCGGACTGTTTTGCCCTGGCGCTGGCCAGGCTCAAAAAGGCCGAACTCATCACCGGGGCCCCGGAGTTTAAGAAGGCCGCTAAAGAGAAGGTGAAGATCCGGTGGCTCTAAAAGAAACCGGCCTTAAAAAGGTTCTTCTCATTTTCTCTCATCGGCTGACCCCGGATCAGGAACGGGAGCTTACGGAGCGATGGGAAGCGGGAAAGTTCGTGTATCTACCTCCAGAACTTCAGGAACTCTGGGCCGGAGTGCCTCCGGAGGTTGAAAGCCTTGAGCCGTATCTCGAGCCCCTTTTTCGCTGGATGGCCGGGTCCGCGGCCCCGGGAGACCTGGCTTTCATCCAGGGAGAATTCGGAGCGGTCTATCTCACCGTAAACCGGGCGTTCGAGCTCGGGCTGATCCCGATCTACGCCACCTCGCGCCGGGAGGTTCGGGAGAATTGCCTCCCCGATGGCTCGGTGATCCAGGAAAGGATTTTCAAACATGTGCGCTTCAGGATCTACGGACGATGATCTGGCTTCCTTTTAGTACCTTCCATGTCTATTTAGAGGCCGAAGAACCGGAGGCCTTGCCGGTGAGGCTCTTCTCCACCTTCAGGGGGGCCTTCGGCCGGGCCTTAAAAAGGCTTTCCTGCGTGGCGCGGCGGGTAAAGACCTGTCTGGAATGCCCCCTCTCCCAGGAGTGTGCCTACGGATATCTCTTCGAGACCCCGAGGCCCCCTCACGCCGCCCGCCTTCGGAAGTATCCCTTCGTGGGGCATCCCTTCGCCTTCGCACCCCCTTTCCCTTACGAAGGAAGGAATCCCCTCCGGGTAAGGATGACCCTGGTGGGAGGGGCCCTGCGGTTCTTCCCGCATGTGGTTCTGGCGCTTGAGGCCCTGGCCAGAAACGGACTCGGAGGAAGGAGGGTGCGCCTTCGGCTCGTCTCGGTGGAAGAAGAAGGCACGGGGAGGGAGCTTTACCGCGAGGGAACGATCAGGAATCCGGAGCCGATTCCGCCGCCGAAAAGGGAAGATCTCTCAATCCCCGAAAACCTCACGGTAAAGTTCTTCACCCCGGCGGCCCTGCGCTTTTCCCGAAAGATCATAGGCCCGGAAGCCCTTGAGTTTCACATACTCGTCCGCAACCTACTGCGGCGGATCTCCATGCTCTCCTACTTTCACGCCGGGACTCCGCTTGATCTGGATTTCAAGGGGCTCATAGCCCGGGCCGAAAGAATAAAAACCGTAGATCGGAGGCTTTTTTGGGTGCGTTTCACGAGGCGCTCGGCCCGCACCGGAGAGGTCTATCCCCTGGAGGGGTTCGTGGGAGAGGCAGGGTTTTCCGGGGACTTTGAACCCTTTGCCGAGATCCTTAGGCTGGGAACCTATGTCCAGGTGGGGCGGAACACCAGCTTCGGTTTTGGATTATACGGCCTTGCGGGCGATCTCGAGCAGGCGGTCGGCCCGAAGGGCCTCGGGGGTGAAGTAACGGGCGGAAAGGAGCTCGGCGAGTCTCCGGGCCATCTCGAGTCTCACCATCCCGGCCTCGGTGTCCACCACCACGAATTCGGTCTGCGGAAAGTTCCTCGAAAGCCTGGTAGCCAGGATCTCGATCTCCTCTCGCGGGGGTCTTCCGGTGAGACTGACATTGCCTCGCCCGTCGGTGATTAAAATAACGGTGGTGAGAAGGCGGGAGTCCTTTCTCTGTATATCCTCAAGCCACCGGTAAAGTTCGCTGAGGGCGGCGGAAAGCGGGGTTGATCCTCCCACTCCAAGTTCCGAAAGGACCCTTGCGGCCCGATCCACGGAATTGGTGGGCGGGAGGACCATTCTGGCGCGCTCCCCGCGAAACACCATGAGCGCCACCCGGTCCCGCCTCTGATAGGCCGAAAGAAGAAGGCTCATGATGGCTCCCTTGGTTTCCCTCATCCGGGCCTCGGCGGCCATGGAACCCGAACCGTCCACACAGAAGACCACGAGACGAGAGCTCCTCACCAGCTTGAGCTTGGCCCGGAGATCCTCCTTCCTGATGACGAACCTTCCGAAACCACCCCCGCGAATCCTCTGCTTTAAGGCCGCCGAAAGAAAGGTGGGGACAAGGGCTATCTCCCCCTCTCCCTTATAGGGAACGGCCCTCACGAAATAGCCCCTTCCGGTAAGAGAAAATCCCTTAGATCTTTTACCGAAAATCTTGACCCGTTGCGGCCGTTCACGATGGTCGCTAAACTCCCTCACCCGGAAGACCTCTCCCACGGAAAAGACTTTGTCCTCGCCCTCCTCGGGCCTTACCTCCTCGGGTTCGGCAAGTTTCTTATCGGTACGACCGTTCTCTTCTCCACCCGGCCCCTCCGTCGGCGTTTCGTGAGAACGACCTTGAGGGGCCTCTTTTTCCCCCGGGGAGTAATCATCCCGAGGAGGTCTGGTGTCTTCCTTGTTTTCCTCCCCGGGCTTACTTTCGGGCTGAGGTTTAGGTCTGCCACGGGATCTCTCCCGTCTGCGGTGGGCGAGAACCAGTTCGGCCACGGACTCCACATCCTCGGGGATGGCCTCGGAGCGGCCCGCCAGAGCCGCATGCGCCCGGACGGCCTCCAGAAGAAAGATCTCCGCCCGGTGACCGGCTGCGGCGGACTCCAGGACCAGCCGGGCTATGAGAGTACGAAGGTAGCCGGAAATCCTGACCCCGGGGAGGAGACTCCTGGCCTTTAAGATTTCCTCACGGAGCTTCCTCTCCTCCTCCGCAAAGGTCTTCTCAAAATCCTCGGGATCCATCTCCCAGAAGAGGCGTCTCCTCAGGATCTCCACCCGCAGACCCGGATCCCTTTCGGCGGATACCTCCACATAGAGACCGAAACGGTCAAGGAGTTGCGGAGAGAGGGGACCCTCCTCGGGATTCATTGAACCGATCAGAAGGAATCGCCCGGACTCCGAGGCGGAAAGTAAGAGGGAAACGATGGATGGAGGCAAAAGATTTATCTCGTCCACATAGAGCACGCCGCCCTCGGCCTGAGAGAGAAGGCCCGGCACGAAGACCCTTCGACCGTGCTTTAAGGCCTCCTCCAGGCAAAGATGACCGATCAATCGTTCCTCCGTGGCCGAAAGGGGAAGATTCACGAAAGGCCCCTCGATAAGACGGGCCAGGGCCCTGGCAGCGGTGGACTTTCCCGTGCCCTTTTCTCCGGAAAGGAGCACTCCCGAAAGCCGCGGGTTTATCGCACAGAGCATGAGGGCAAGCTTCATTTCTTTCTGCCCCACTATGGCCGAAAGGGGATAGAGCCTTCCGGTCATTTCCACATCTCTCCGATTTCCCGGCGGAGGTCCTTCATCCTCGCCTGCCATTCAGCCACCTCATCGGCGGAATACATGTCCACGGCCCCGCCCTGAAAATCGCCTCCGGTCTCTCCTATCGCGTCCTCGAGGCGTCCCTCGAGCTCAAGGTAAGCGTCTCTCAATTTTTCCAGCAATCCGGCCTCCGGCTTCCAGAGACCCCTTTTCTCCGCCTCAAGTAGCCTTCGGGCTATCTCCTCCAGGGCGTAAGGGTTGTGCCTCATGAGGAACTCTCGATTCTCTCTGTCCACCACAAATTTACGGGTAATCTCGTCGAAGATCCAGTCGTCCACCTCACCGGTGGTGGCCTGCCAGCCGAAGAGGCGCCCGATGCGCTTGGAGATCTCCGCCGCTCCCTTGTAGCCATGCTGTTTCATGCCCTCTATCCAGCGCGGATTCAGGAGTTTGGCCCTGGCCACCCGCCGGATCTCGTCGGCAAGGTCACGAACCTCAACCGCCGCCCTCTCCCTGGTATCACCGTAGTAGGCCCTTATCCTTTTCCCGGAGAGTTCCCTTGCGGCCACCGTAAGTCCGCCGTGGGTACCGAAGTAGCAGCAGCAACCGAAAAGATCGTATTCATCGGTGAGGGAATTGTTGAAGGTGGCCTCCACCGTGCGGAGACCTTCGGCAAATTCCCGATGGGCCTTCTCTCCGAAGACGCCTTTTCCGTAAGCGTAGCCGTTCCAGTACAGAAAGACCTCGGCGAGATCCTTCTCGGTTTTCCAGGCTGAGGCGTAAACCGCAAGGTTCACCCCGGACTGATAGGTGCCCGGAGGAGAAGCGAAGAGCCGGAAGGTGGCCCTGCGGAAGGCGTCCTTTCTGCCTCCCAGCTTTTCGAGCCGTTCCAGGGTGTGTCTGCGCACGAAGTTCATCTCCGGGGGTTCCTCAAGCTCCGCCACCAGACACACCGCCTCGTCCACCAGCTCCAGACATCGGGGGAAGTTGTCTCTGGTGATTCCGGAAACCCTGATCGTGACATCTATGCGGGGGCGACCGAGTTCGTGGAGCGGAATGACCTCAAGCCCCTTTATCCGGCCGTTGGGGAGCCAGACCGGTCTCACCCCCAGCAGGTAGAGTATCTGGCTCATGACCTCCCCTTCGCTCCACATGATGTCCGTGCACATCCAGTAAAAAGCCACATTTTCGGGAAGCCTCCCCTCGTCTTTCCGAAACTTTTCGAGTAAGGCCTCGGCCAGCCTGACGCCCACGGCGTAGGCCGCTTTCGTGGGAACCCTTTCGGGATCAAGGGAGTAAAAGTTCCTCCCAGTGGGAAGAATGTCGTCCCGGCCACGGGTTATGAGTCCGGAGGGCCCGGGAGGGATGTACCCCCCGGAGATCCCGTAAAGTAGGGCCCCCATCTCGTCCGAGGCCTCGATGCGGCTTTTGAGATCCTTTATCCGGGAGACCAACTCTTCCAGGTGTCCCGCGGGGATCCTCTCGGAAGCCTCCTTTCCGCAGAGACGGACGAGAACTTCACCGGCCTTTTTTCCATCGAGAACGCCGCGGACGAATTCGCCGGAAAGTTTCTCCACCCGCTCGAGGAGCCGACCTCTGGAAGGGTCCTGCAGGAGATCCTCCAGCCGAAAACCCAGAGCCCGGGCCATCACCCGCCGGAGATCCGAAGGCTCCCCGGAATCGTGGCGCAGAACGGCTCGTATGAATTCGGCCAGTCTTTCGCCCCGGGGAATCTCTCCGAAGATGTGCATACCCCGGGGCACCTGGGTACTTCGCAGGCGGGTCAGGGCCTCGTGAATGCGACGGACGAACTCCTCCGGTCCGATCTCCTCCGGGGAATTCACCTCCCGGTCGAGACCGGTTTTCCGAACAAGATCAACCAGACGGTGAAGTATCTCGTGGGCCCGGGCCGGGCTTCCCGCAGCCGCCCTCTCGTATTCCTCAAGGAGTCGATCCAGCTCAAGATAACCCTCATAAAGCCCTCCGGCCTCAAGGACCGTCTGCAGGTGATCCACCAGAACGGCATAACTTCGCCGTTTGGCGATGGTGCCCTCCGGGGGATTGTCGGAATTATAAATGTAAAGATGAGGGCGCTCGTGAATGGAGAGATCAGGAAAACAGGACGCGGAGAGCCCTACCCCCTTTCCCGGAAGAAATTCCAGGTTGCCGTGGGTGCCCACATGGATGATCACATCCGCTCCGAAGACCCTCTCGAGCCAGCGGTAGGTGGCCACATACTGGTGGGGAGGAGGAACCTCGGGATCGTGAAGGATCTTGCATACCTTCCCGTCACAGCGCGGACCGGCACAGCCCCGCTTGGGTTGAACGCAGACCACCGCGTTTCCGAAACGAAGCCCGGTGACCACGATCTTTCCCTCATGCACCATGGCCGCGGGGACACCGTTCTTCTCCTCCCCCGGGGGCTCCCCCCAGGCCTCCCTCATCCTCAGGCGAACTTCCTCCGGAAATTCCTCCCACCAGGAGAGGTACTCCTCAAGCGGAACCATGGCCAGGGCACCCCCCTTTTTCACGATTTCCTCCACCGTGGTCCACCGGAATTCCGAAATAGCCTTCCTTTTGAGGATCAGGTCAATCAGTTCCTTTCCGTTTTCGGGCTCTCCCTCGATGCGATAGCCCTTAAGCCTAAGCCGTTTCAGGATCCGGGCCACACTCTCAAGGGTATCCAGATGGGCCCCGGCCCCCACCGTGGCCTCCACGGAGGCACAGGGATTATTGTGCAACACCAGGACCACCCGGCGTTCCGCAGGAGGCTTGCAACGGAGTTCGATCCAGGCCTTAACCCTCCTCACCAGCCTCCGAACCCTCTCCCTCACCGGGACCCGCCGTTCCAGAACGGCCCCGGTCAGGGGATCCTCTTCCCTTTTCATGGCGCCGATGAAAAGAGGCTCTATGACTCCCTCGAATTCCGGAAGGGCCACCGACCAGGCGACCTCCGCCGAAAGTCCCCGGGGATCCTCTTCCCACTCGCTCACCGTGCGATAGTAAGCCACCACCGGCTGAAATACCGGAACTCCGAGCCGGCGAAGGACCTCCACCCCGGAAGTGGAAACCGAAGGATCCGAAAGGTCCTTCTCGCGGGTACTTCCCAGGAAGAAAAGGACGAGTTTGATCAGGGCCTCTATTCGGGGAAGCCCGTCGGCCAGAAGAAACTTTCTTATCGCCTCCCCGGGGCCCTCGCTTCCGAGACTCTCGTCCTTCACGCTATAGCTGAACACCGGTATCACCCCGAGCCCCTGAGCCTCAAATTCCTCTATCAAAGCCCTCTCCACCTCCATTTCCCCGTTTACCCAGTTGTGACGGGAATAAAGGATCCCCACCAGGGGGGTTCCCGGAGAGGGGCGGTACCACGCGAGGTATTCCCCGGTGTCGGTAAAGACTTTAGGGGCCCGAGGGTGATATATACCGGCCAGGGGAAGGGGCTCGGGGTCCCGATGGGAAACATCGAGGCCCCCCAGAGCGGAAGCGAGATAGAGAAGAAGATTCACGAAGTTTTCCTCTCCTCCGTAGAGGACATAACGCAGGGCCTTCTGAACCACCTCCGGGGAGACATTAGAAAGGGTCAAATACGCGGGATCGTATCCCAGGGATACCAGGGGACGGGTGTTTCCCAGTTCGGTCAGGCGAGGGAGTATTTCCTCCCAGAAAGAATCACCGGAGCGGTAAAGGAGGATGATGTCGGCCCGGGCGAGCTCGACAAGGGCCTCCTCCCTCTTTTCGGGATGGGCCTCCAGGGTGCGGGAAGAAAAAATCCTGACCTCAAGGCCCAGATCACGGACTCTGGCGGCGGCTCGGGTCAGAACGGGAACATAACTGGCCCACAAAATGGCCCCGATTTTCACGGTCTTCACCTCCGAGGGAAATTTTTCGGAAAAGCACCGGTGAGGGACACTAGGGGATAGCCGCGAAAGTGTAGAATCTCCAGGGGAATCTCGTAAAGTTCCTCTAAAAGTTCCTTGGCTCCGGGGTGTGTCCGGGGGTTCATTTCCGCAAGTACCCGCCCCTTCTTGAGAAGAACGACTCGATCGGCAAAACCGAAGGCCAGATTCGGGTCGTGAAGGGTGGCCAGCACCGTAAGTCCTTTCTCTCTGACCAGCCTGTGGACACTGGAAAGTACCCGGAGCTGATGTTTGAGATCCAGGTTGGCGATGGGTTCGTCAAGGAGCAATATCGGAGCCTCCTGAAGGAGGGCCCTTGCGAACAGCACCAGCTGGCGCTCTCCGCCGGAAAGATTCGTAAGGTAACGGTGAAGGAGGGGCTCAAGCCCCAGCTCCCGAAGCACTTTCCTGGCCTTGATTTCGTCCCTTTTTCCGGGATGCGATAGAAATCCCAAGTGAGGGGTGCGTCCCAGCAGGACGAAGTCCAGGACGGTATAGGGAAAGACCGGTTGATAGGACTGAGGAACATAGGCCAGGAGCCGGGCCCTCTCTTTAGAGGCAAGGCGTCTCAAAGGATGTCCGCAGACGACGATCTCGCCCTCGATCGGAGAACATAGTCCGAGAATACACCTCAACAGGGTGGTCTTTCCGGCTCCGTTGGGGCCGAGAAGGATCACGAATTCCCCCCGGCGGAGCTTCAGGTTTACCGCATTGAGAATCCGGGCGAAGGAGAGGTCACGGACCTCAAGCATGCTCCCAGCCCCCGGTCCGTTGCTGCCTGAGGAGATAAATGAAAAAGGGGATACCGGTGAGAGAGGTAATGATCCCCACGGGGAGATCAAAGGAGGTGAGGGTGCGGGCCAGGGTGTCGGAGATCACCAGGAGACCCGCTCCGGTGCACATGGAAAGGGGGATCAGCCGCCGATGATCCGGTCCTACCGAGAGCCGAACCAGGTGAGGGACCATCAATCCCACCCAGCCCACGATACCGGCTGCGGCCACACCGGCCCCCACCGTCAGGGCCGCAAGGCCCATAACGACGGCTCGCTCCCTCTCCACCGAGACCCCCAGACTCCTGGCCTCGTCCTCGGAAAGGGAAAGGAGATTCAGCCGGAATCTCAATAGATGCAACCCCACAAGTCCCAGGATCACGGGAAGGAAGGTCTGCCTGACGACCTCCCAGGTGCTCAGAGCGAAGCTTCCCATCATCCAGGTCACGATTTCGGCCATGCGGTGCGGATCCACCACGAATTTTATGAGGGAGACCAGGGCCATGAGTCCTGCGGAGACGATAATCCCGGAGAGGATGAGACTTATACGGGAGACCTCTCCGGATAATCGGGCCACTCCGTAGGTCAGGAAGGCGGCCAGGTAAGCGAAAAGAAAGGCCGGAAGCGACACCGGCACCCGCGGCAACCAGGCCACGGCCACCGCACACCCCAGCGCTCCCCCGGCGGAAAGCCCCAGGAGATAGGGATCCACCAGCGGATTACGAAAGACGGCCTGAAGAGCCGCTCCGGAGGAGGCCAGAGCCGCCCCTACCAGGGCCGCGAGCAGGACCCTGGGGGTTCGGATCTCCCAGAAAATATTTAAAATTCCGGGACTTATTCCGGGAGCTCCCCCCCGGAGTTTTGCCCAGAGGACCTTGAGAGCCAAACCGGGTTTAAAACCCGCCGGTCCCAAGGAAATAGAAAGATAAATCGCCAGAATACTTGCGATTACCATAAGGGCCTCCCTTCGCCAGAGGCCTCTCGAGGGGGAGAGAGGGTTAGAGGGCATCCCGGTTGAACCTCTCCACCAGGGTCCTGAAGGAAATTCCGCGAAACCTTTCGGGATAGATCTTCATGGCCACCCACAGGGTTATCAGAGCCACCCTGGGCGACCAGGTGGACCAGGCAGGGGCCTTGAAAACGGCTCCGCGTTTTACGGCCGCGACCTCGGCCAGTCTCCGGTCCCGGAGGATGTCCTTCACTCCGTAGGGGGCATTTCCCCAGATGAAGATGACCTGCGGGTTCCAGAGGACAATCCTTTCGGGAGAGACCCTGGGATAGGGATGATCGATGGCTCCGGCACAGTTTTTCCCGCCGGAAAGGCGCAGAATGTCCGCCACCACCCCTCTTCCGCCGGCCACCTGGCAGTGACATCGGTCCCCCCACAGCCAGAGGACCCGTTTCTTTTCGTTTTCCTTAAGGCCCCGGAGGCGCTCCCTGACCAGGGAGAAGATCCCCTCCATGGCTCTGTTCACCCGCCGGAGGCGTTCCTCCTTGCCGAAAAGTTCGGCCAGAAGTCTCATGGTAGAGCGCAAGTCCTTAAGACTCTCCGGAGAGATGGCGATAATCGCGGTGTGATTCCTCTCCCCCAGAAACTCTTCAAGGACCTTAACGGTTTCCGGGCGATACGCCCAGGTAACGATCAGATCAGGAGAAAGAAGGGCCAGGGCCTCCGGATTTACCTGAGTGGCCGTCCCCACCGAAGGAATTTTCCTCAACCTTTCCGCGCCGACCTCCCTGAGGAGATCACTGTATCGTTTGGCCCACAAACTAATCCCCACCGTTTGATCCCAGAGATCGAGATAAGGGATGAGCTCGTAGCCGATGAGGAAAACCGCCCTCTTTACCGGTACCCGAACCTCTACCCTGCGACCGGAGGCCTCTTTGACCACCAGGATGTGCGGAACGGCCAGAGCCCTCCCCCAGCCCAGCACAATAAGCGCGAAAATGAGTGCATACCTCACCCTCATGATCGGATGGCCCTCTCCAGGATTCGCCCCTGGATACCCTGAAGAATGTGGACCAGCTCCCCCCGGATTTCTTCGGATAGAGGGACTCTTTCGCCCCGGAGGGAAGCCCCGGTGAATTCCGGCCTCACCCCGAACCTTCCTAGCACCGGGAGTCCCCTCCTTTTGACCTCCTCCCCCAGAATGACCTCGGCCTCGGGGGTGAGCCGGTTCAAAACCACACCCAGAAAGTGTGCTCCGGAACCGATGGCGAGGTCCCTTATTCTTTCCGCAAGCACTACGGACTCCAGGGATGGTTCCACCACCGCAAGCACTCCGTCTACCGCGGTCTCGAGCCCGCGTCCGAAGTGTTCCACCCCGGCCTCGGTATCCACCAGCACGATCTCTCCGGGAGGAGTCTCAAGCCGCCTCAAAAACTCCCTGGCCACCACCCCCATCGGACAGGCACATCCCTCCCGGGCACGAGCGACCTTCCCCACCACCACAAGCAGGCAGCTCCCCCACCGCCGCAGGAAGTCCCCCGGGATATCCCCGGGAAAAATCCTCTCCCTTTCAAAAAGATTCACCTCTTCTCTTCCTTCATTCCGGATCTTCCGCCTCAGTTTTTCCCGGACGGAATCCTTGCCTCCCAGAAGATCCATCAGGGTGCGGGGAGGGCTCTCGAAACCGAGCAGACGATAAAGCCCGGGGTTGGACTCGTCCGCATCCACTACCAGCACACCCCGGTTCTGTTCGGCCAGGAATGCGGCCAATAAGGCGGTAAGAGTACTCTTACCGCTACCCCCCTTGCCACAGATTACGATTTTCATCGTTCCCGTCCCTTCACGAAATTCGAAAAGGCGTCAGTATTCAAACTTCAACTCCCCAAACCAGGTCCTTCCCGGGGCCCGGTAGTAATCGTAGTAATCCTCGTCAAAGACATTGTTGACGGAAAAAGAGAGGGTCGCCCTGCGCCAGATAAGACTCACCTTGACATCGGCCACGAAGTACTCCTCCGAAGTCCCGTAAACTCCTTCAGCCCTGTCGGAGTTGTCGTCGTAACGGAAGACCTTGCCAACATAGTGTCCGAATACGGAGAACTTGAGCCCGGGTAGATTTCCGGGGAGGGGGGGTTCGGCCGAGAGCTCGAAATTCCAGATCCAGGGCGGAACATCCACAAAGCGTTTACCCTCGGATTCGGGTCTGGCCGGATTGTCCGTGATCCTGGTATCGTTGCGGGTGTAGTTAACCACGGCGGAAAGCCAGGAAAGGGGTTTGAGTTCGAGCTCGCCCTCGAAACCCAGGATCTCTCCCTTACCGGAGTTGGTCCAGATGTATTCCCGGGTATCGGAATGGTAGGCCCGGTATATGAAGTCTTTCATCCAGGTGCGGAAGAGGGAGGCACTAAGACGCAGGCGCTTTCCGAACCACCACCTCTCTCCCCCCACCTCCACGCTCCAGGAGGTCTCGGGATCAAGATCGGGATTGGAGCGGTAGGTGCGTCCGTACCAGCTCCAGGTGCGGTAGAGCTCATAAAGGTTGGGGGGACGGAAGGCCTTGCCTACCGAAAGTCTCAGGCTGGTGGAACTGTCCGGACGCCAGACCAGGGCCGCCTTGGGGGAAAAGGCTCCGTCGTCCCGATCGTCGTACTCCTCCACGGCTCCCACCTCTCCGGCCTTACCGTCGTAGGTCCACCAGTGGTCGTAGCGCAGCCCCAGGTAAAGGGAAAGATCCTTCCTTAAGGTCCAGATGTCCTGCACGAAGAGGCCGAGCGCGCGGCTCTTCCCCCGGGAAAGATAGAGTTTTTCCCCCTCGGAATCCTCATCCCGATAGAAAGCCAGCTCGTGAGTTTCCACATTCGACCAGTCCCTGCGCAGGGTAAGCCCCGCGGTAAGAAGGTGCTTTTCTCCCAGGGGGAGATTGCCCTTCACATCCAGGTAATAGGTCTCGCTGTCGCTGTCATTTTTTTCTCCGGAGGCGGTGTGGTAATCCCCATCCCGGTAGGGTCTCGTATAGTATCCGTCCCTTCTCAGGAAGCCGAAGTTGAGCTCGGTTTCGAGTTCCCCGAAGACATCCCGATAGTTGAAGGAGACGATGCTCGTCTCATAGTCTCCGAGACCGGCATAGGAGATGAAGTCGTAAGGAGAAACCGAGGCCGCAAGTCCTCCGGGGATCTTTACCGTGCCGGAGAAGGAGGGATTTCCGGCGGTATCGGTAAGATAGGTGTGGGGATGCCCGTAATCATACCGCTGGACCCCGTGCTGGAACCCGAGTCTTATTTCTCCCTCGTTCCTAACATCAAGCCCGATGTTCAAGTGATAATTCCAGCGCTCGCCCCGATTATCTCCCTTGTCTCCCACCACCCAGCGCAGCCTCTCTCCGGTGGGGTCGGTGGTGGGATATCCTCCGGTCAGGGTTCCGGTTCCGGTTTCAGGCGATTTCAATACCGGGACCGTGGGATATCCCTCCGTGCGGTCCTCCTCGTAGCCGGCGAGAAAGGCCAGGCGCCCCACCCGGTCTCCCAGGCTTACGCGCCAGCGGCGGGTAACATCCTCTCCCACACCGCCCGTGACCGAAAAGGTAAACCTTTCCGGAAGACGGGTGATGATGTTTATCACCCCTCCCATGGCGTTTCCACCCCAGAGGGAGGAAAAGGGGCCCCGCACCACCTCCACCCTCTTCACCTCGTCCACCGAAAGGGTGGCCCAACAGACGCTGTTTGAATATCCGTCGTTGAGAGGAATTCCGTCCAGAAGAACCAGGGTTCGTCCCTGGCGGGGCATCCCCCTTAGCTCCACGGAAGCCACCGTGTCCATTATTCCCTTGCGGCGGTGGACGAAGACCCCGGCCTCGTGCCTGAGCGCCTCGTCCAGGGTCTGGAGATTCTTCTTTTCCATGTCTTCCCGGGTGATCACGCTCACCGCCGCGGGGGCTTCACCGATTACCTGAGGGATCCTGGAGGCTGTGACCACTATCTCTGACCCCCGGTTCTCGGCCGCCAGTCCCGTCCCGGCAACCAGAATAACCGTAAGCACCAGGACCATTTTCCACCAGGCACCCATCTTTCCTCCTTGTGTTATTTTCATAAAATTTGTAACACAGATAACCGCTTCCCCCGGGACTGTCAAGCCGGAACCGGAACTCTAGGGACTCCGATTAGTAGCACTTTTTATAAAATCTTGACACTAACCCCTTCTCCGATATATTGTGCCATCAATTTTTAAAAAATATTACGGAGGTGATTATGGGACGGGTCGTGTTCCTCCTGCTTCTCGCCCTGGGACTGTTCCCTTTCAAGGCCGGGGCCGGCGAAGTCTCCGGTTCCACGAGGGAGATCGTAATCACCGCCACCAAGACTCCACACCCCCTGGAAGAGGTTCCGGTAGAAACCTACATAATCACTCAGAAGGATATAGAAAGTTCAAGTTCTCAGACCGTAAGCGATCTTCTGCGTTATGTACCCGGTATCTTCGTGAGGGATGAGGATGCTCCCGGAATATCCGCCTGGCGAGCCCTGATCCGGGGTCTCGGTTTCAACGAGGGTTACGGATTAATCCTTTTAGACGGTGAACGCGTACGGGGTGAAGGAATGGGAGATTCCGGGATAGGACTGAACCAGATACCCCCGCAGATGATCGAACGAATAGAGATAGTGGAGGGACCGGCCTCGGTGCTTTACGGAAGCGATGCCCTGGCCGGAGTGGTCAACATTATCACCAAAGAGATCCCCGAGCGCACCATCTACGGTTTCGAGGGGGGCTACGGAAGTTATGACACCAATCTTCAATATCTCTACTGGGGAACCCGGGAAGACCCCTGGGGACTTCTTCTTCAGGTGGCCCGGGAGGAATCCGAAATGGGAGCCTACGGGGTAAAGAACAACCGCAACGAGGATTACGAACGCCAGAGCTTCATGGCCAAATGGACCTACAAGCTGGGGGAGGGGCTCCTGGCCGGTCTCAAAATGAGCGTACAGCAGGACGAAAGACACACGGACTATCGCACCCAGGACACCTTCGTGGTCCGGAAGGCCTGGAAATACCGTATCTCCCCCTATCTCAAATTCACCCTCTCCAATGACTCCGAACTCTTCGTGCGAGCCTACTATTATGACTGGAAGTTTACCGCTCACTCCCGCGGTACTGATCCCTATCCCTACGCCCTTTATCGCGGGGATATGTATTATCGGGTGGTTGAAAGTCGCTATACCAAACCCGTGGGAGAACTTCACCTCCTTACGGTGGGAGCGGAGTACCGGAATGAAGAGCTGGACTACACCTTTTCCCATCGTAAGATGGATATCTACAGCATTTACCTTCAGGACGAACTGGAACTGTTTTGGAAAAAACCCTTTAACCTGGTCTTAGGCTCCCGTCTAGATCACCATTCTGTATACGGTACCGAAATCTGTCCTAAAGTAAGCCTTCTTTTCAAAGTGACACCGGACCTGCGGCTTCGAGCTTCTATAGGAAGAGGTTTCAAAGCTCCCACCATCAGGCAGGCTTTCTATACCGAACCCTATCCCCATGGCCATTACTTTTATGTTTCCAATCCGGATCTCGACGCGGAAACTTCCTGGGGTTGCTCCTTGGGACTGGAAAAGATCTGGAGAGCTCGCCTGCGCCTCGGGCTTTCGCTGTTTCGCAACGATGTGAAGCACATGATCATCCGCTATTACACCTATCGAGATATAAACGGGGACGGAATGGCGGAAAAAATACGCACATTTAAAAACGCCCGGAAGGCTTATACTCAGGGCGCGGAGGTCTATGTGCGGGCGAGTTTCTTTGAGGATTTTCTCCGTCTTAATCTAGCCTATACCTATACCGATACCGAAGACAAAGATACCGGAAAGGAGCTCCCCTTCGTTCCTCATCATGTTCTTGCGGCTCATGTGATTCTCACTCATCAGGGCCTGGGGCTTACCTTTGATCTGGGCTTTCAGTTCGCAAGTGAACTCTACACCAATACCGACAATACCGAACGAAATCCCAGTTACTCGGTGGTAGATATCAAGATTCTGAAACATGTTGGACGAGTGGTCCTATCCCTGGAGGGCAACAATATCTTCAATTCAGACTACGGAGAGCCTGATCGAACCTGGTGGGGAGCCACCTGGCTTCTGCGTGCCAGAATGGATTTTTAAAATTTTAAAATTCGAAAATCTTTGCAGGAGGAGGTGATATTATGAAAAAACTGGTGATTCTCGGTAGTCTGTGCCTGGGATTTTTTATCCTGGCGAACCCGGCCAGAGGCCACGACCTATGGCTCTACACCCCTCATTTTTACTTTTCTCCCGGCGAAACCGTAAATCTTAAAATTTGTTTTGGACACAATTTTCCCCATGACGATCTCATAATTCCTCCGGAGAGCCTGAGTCCTTTCGTGGTTCTGAGCCCATCCGGAAAAAAGTTCACGGTCCACGATCTCGAACCACACCCCCTCAGCAAAAAACCGCGTTCTCGGAAGGGCTTTGTGTTAGCCCGTTTCACTCCTCCCGAGGAGGGGGTTTATGTAGTGGGGACTGCCCGGGTACGCAGGGGTACTCCGGAACAGGTTCCTTCCGGAAAGTACGCCAAGGCCATAATCGTGGTGGGACAAAACCTTAAAGGATCCTTCACAGAACCCTTGGGGTACAGACTGGAAATTATCCCCCTGAAAAATCCCGCCCTGATAAAACCCGGAGAGGAACTTCCGGTACGGATTATGTTTGACGGAAAACCCCTTTCCACCTTTGTCTATGCCACTTATGCCGGCTACTGGTCCGAAAAAGAACCTTTTCCGGTGATTACCCGTAGCGATGCCAGAGGCATAGCCCGCATCAAAATTGCCCGTCCCGGAGTGTGGATGGTGGTATGCAATCACCGGGTTGATTTCTCGGCCTCCCTTACCTTTGAGGTACGGGATTAACGGTTCGTAAAAATGTAGGTAGATTTAGCCTGAAATTCCCCCTGGGGGAACAGGGTGCCAAATGTGAACTGGCTATTCGAAAAGGGCGGATTGGTGATGGGACCGCTTGCGGCGGTCTCGGTCCTGGGGGTGGCCGTATTTCTGGAACGGCTCTTTTATCTTCTTCTGGCCCCCCGGGGCGCTCGCGAGCTTGCCGAAAGGGTAGCGGAAAGAATACTCACCGATGGACTCGAGGCCGCGAGGGCCGAGGCCGCTAGGGCCTCGGGGCCGGTGGCCCGCATGCTTCACGAGGGTCTCTCCCTAGGGGAGACCGATCCGGAGGTCACGGAAAAACTCCTCTCCTTCGCCGCCGAGAGGGAACTCGAGAGTCTCTCCCGCGGGTTCGGATTTCTGGCCCTCATGGCCAATGTGGCCCCCCTCCTGGGACTCCTGGGTACGGTGCTCGGAATGATTCGGGCCTTCCAAACCGTGGAAGCCCTGGGCGCCCGGGTGACTCCCTCGGATCTGGCCGGGGGGATCTGGGAGGCCATGCTCACCACAGCGGTGGGACTCACCGTGGCCATCCCCCTCATGGTGGGACTTTCCCTGCTGGAAGGACGCCTGGCCAGAATCCGGGCCGAACTGGAAGAAGCCGGAGCCGTGGTTCTCAAGGCCCTTCACGAAAGAACGCGACATGCTTAAGCTCGGATACAGATCCCGTCCCCGGGTAGTCGTGCCCCTGGCCGCCCTTATCGATGTGGTCTTCCTCCTCCTGATCTACTTTCTCCTCACCTCGAGCTTCGTCTCCCGCACGGGTCTAAAACTCGAACTTCCCGAGGCCGGGACCTCCGCTCCGGTTACCGGGCCCATAGTGGTGGAGGTGGATCGAAGGGGAGGAATCTTCTTCGAGGGCCGGCCTCTTTCCACGGAAGGTCTGGAGCATCTCCTGAACCGGAAAATCGCTAGCGGTAAGACACGCTCGGTTCTCATTAGGGCCGATCGCCGCGCCCCCCTCCAGGCGGTGGTCTCGGTCATGGAGGTGGCCCGCAGAGCCGGAGCCAGAGGAGTGGCCCTGGCCGTAAGATCCCGGCCCAAACCATGAGAGAAACTCCTCCCGGTCTCTCTTTTTTTCTGGCTCTCACACTCTCTATTCTCCTCCACCTGGCTATTCTTTACGGTCTTCCCCGGACCGAAAGACGAGCCCCGCAAAGGTCCGGCACCTCCCTTGAAATCTTCCTTGTTCCCGGGAAAGGAAACGCTCACCCCTCCCCTTCCCTCCCGTCCTCAGGGTCCCGCCATCGCTCATCGAAACCGAAGTCCCGGAAATCGCTCCATCGCCTGCGCTCCCCTTCGCCGCCGAAAAGAATCCGCCTACGCCGAAAACCCCCGATTTCTCCTCCAACTTCCCTTAAGCCGAAACCCCTTCTTCCCGAAACGGGTCCCCCCTCGGGGGGCACGCCATCCCCCGAAAACAGATCCCGATCCCGCACCTCAGAAAACCTCGCCAGGAACCGCTCCGGGTCGGGGTCTTCTCCCCGAAAACCCGCCTCCGCAAAGTCTTCCGAAAGGGTTTCCCCCCGGGAGGGCCCTTCACCCCCGACACACCGCACATCTCAAACCGGCCCGGCCTCTCCGGAGAGAAGTGCCCGTCCGGGTTCCTCCCTCGATGAGCAGGCGGAGACCTCTTATGTGAGCCTGCTTCTGGCCCGCATCGCCTCACACCGCTATTACCCGCGACTGGCCCGGATCCGGGGATATGAGGGACGGGTTATTCTGGCCGTAACCATCGGGGCCTCCGGGGAACTGGTGGACCTGAGGATACTAAAGGGATCGGGTCATCGGGTGCTGGATCGCGCGGCCCTCCGGATGGTGCACCGGGCCGCCCCCTTTCCTGCACCGCCCCCCACTCTGGGGCCCTTCCCCAGAAAGTTCACCATCCCCATCCGGTTCGAACTGAACCCGTAGTGATCAGAAGGCGCTGGAAAATACCGTATGGATAAGGGAGCCCGGATAGATTCCGATAAGAAGCACCCCCAGGGCGGAAAGCCCCAGAGCCGCCCAGAGATAGGGTGAGGAAGCAGTGCGAATCTCCCCCGCCGGTTCCTTCATGTACATGAGCATGACGATCCTAAGATAGGGATAGGCGGCTATGGTGCTCGCCAGCACCGCCAGCACCGCCAGCACCGGATATCCGGCGTGCACCGCCGCCCGGAACACATAAAATTTTCCGATAAATCCGGCGGTGGGCGGAATTCCGGCCAGAGAAAACATGAAAAGCAACATGAAAAAGGCCGGAAGCGGGGACAGCTTGGCCAGACCCTGATAATCGAAAATGTTCTCCCCTATCCCCGCCTCCCGCTGAAGCAGGGTCACCATACCGAAGGCCCCGATGTTCATAAAGGCGTAGATAAACAGGTAAAGAAGGACCGCGGAAAGCCCCTCACGGGTGCCGGCCACCAGCCCCAGAAGAATGTAACCCGCGTGGGCCACGGAGGAGTAAGCGAGCATGCGTTTGATATTGGTTTGAACCACCGCGAGCATCGCACCCACGAACATCGTGAGCACCGCAAAAGGCACGAGGAACTTCACCCAGAGCTCGTGCGCGGGAGCAAAGGCGAGAAGGAAGATCCTTCCAAAGGCCGCAAAACCGGCCGCCTTGGCCGCCACGGACATGAAGGCCGTGATAGGCGTGGGAGCCCCCTCGTAGGCATCGGGAGCCCACATGTGAAAGGGCACCATGGCCACCTTGAAACCGAGAGCGATCAGGAAAAAGAGAATGCCGGAAAGGAGCGCCGTACGGGAAGATATCCCGGATAGAGCTTTTTGAATTTCAAAAAGATTGAGACTTCC
Organism: Thermosulfurimonas sp. F29; assembly: GCF_019688735.1. NCBI lineage: Bacteria > Pseudomonadati > Thermodesulfobacteriota > Thermodesulfobacteria > Thermodesulfobacteriales > Thermodesulfobacteriaceae > Thermosulfurimonas > Thermosulfurimonas sp. F29. The sequence continues at coordinate 247,763 of NZ_JAIFYA010000002.1, read as the reverse complement.
GGAAAGACCGTAAATAAGGGCCAACCCCATAACCAGAAAGGCCGAGGCTAGCGACCCCAGAAGGAAATACTTGAGCGCCCCCTCCAGACTCCGGGGATCACGAAATCCCATGGCCACCAGCACATAGATGGAAAGACTCATCAGCTCGAGTCCCAGATAAATGACCAGAAGATCCGTTCCCGAGGCCATGAACATCATTCCGCACACCGCAAAGTAAAGGAGCCCGTAATATTCCCCGAAATGAAACCCTTCTCTTTCCGCGTAAACCGGAGAAATCAGAATAGAAAGGAAAAGACTCAGGAGAAATACGGTCTTCAGGAAGAACCCGTAGTGGTCGGCCACATAACTGGAGGCAAAGGCCCCTCCGAGGCTCTCCCGGCACAGCCACCAGGCCAGCACCGTCCCCACCAGGGCCAGCCAGAAGAAAAAGGCCTTGGCCCGAACCGCCCGATCGAAAAGAACCATAAACGAAGCCACCACGATGAGAAATATCTCGGGCGATACAGCCTTGAGATTAACCAGCGAAAACGGCATGGAGCCCCTCCTTTATGAGCTGGCTTAAAGAGAGTACCGGACCGGCTGAATGCACATGGGTAAGCAGACCGTTCACCGAAACATGCATGAAGGAAAGAAACGGCTTGGGATAGATCCCGATCCAGAGGACCAGAATGAGCATGGGGAGGAGAGCCACCGTCTCGCGCAACTTCATGTCCGGAAGTCCGGCTATGGTCGGGTTTATCTTCTGGCAGAAGACCCGCTGATAGAGCCAGAGCATGTAGCAGGCGCCCAGGATCACCCCGGTGGCGGCAAAAGCCGCCGCCCACTTCTTGGCCTGGAAGGTGCCCAGCAGGATGAGAAACTCGCCTATGAACCCGTTGGTCCCAGGAAGACCGATGGAGGCCATGGTGAAGACCAGGAAGAAGGCCGCATAAACCGGCATGACCGTGGCCAGGCCTCCATAATGGGAGATCTCCCGGCTGTGCGTACGGTCGTAAACGATCCCCACGCACATAAAGAGCGCCCCGGTGACCACCCCGTGGTTGACCATCTGGAGGATGGCCCCTTCCATCCCGTTGGCGGTGAGAGAAAAGATCCCCAGGGTGACGAACCCCATGTGACTTACGGAGCTATAGGCGATGAGCCGTTTGAGATCACTCTGAGCCAGACAGGCCAGCGCCCCGTAGATGATGGCCACGATGGAAAGAACCAGCATGGGTACCGCCAGGGCCAGGGTGGCCTTGGGGAAAAAGGACAGGGAGAAGCGCAGGAATCCGTACGCCCCCATCTTGATGAGAATTCCGGCCAGGATCACCGAACCGGCCGTGGGGGCCTCGGTGTGGGCGTCGGGAAGCCAGGTGTGCACCGGCCACATGGGCACCTTGACCGCAAAGGCCGCCATAAAGGCCAGAAAGAGAAGGATCTGTAAGCCGTAGGGAAGGCCCATCCGCATGAGAGAGGGGATCTCAAAGGTCCCGGCCTTAAAGTAAATCACGATAATACCGATGAGCATCAAAACCGAGCCCACCAGCGTATAGAGGAAGAACTTAATGGTGGCGTAGAGCCTCCGCGGACCTCCCCAGATACCAATGATGAGATACATGGGAATGAGCATGGCCTCCCAGAAGATGTAGAAGAGGAAGAGATCCAGCGCACAGAAGACCCCGATCATGGCCGCCGAGGTGAGAAGAAGCGCGATGTAAAACTCCTTGACCTTCTCCGTGATGGATTCCCACGAGATAAGAATACAGAGGATGGTGATAAGGGCGGAAAGGAGGATGAAGAGAAGACTTATACCGTCCACCCCCAGGAAGTACTGCACCCCCAGGGCCTTTATCCACGGATGCTTTTCCACGAACTGGAAACCCGAAAAACCCCTGTCGAAGGAGAACCACAGAGGGAGACTAACCGCAAAGTCCGCCAGTGCCACCACCAGGGCCAGGGCCTTGATAAGCCCCTCCGCCCTGCGGGGCACCACGAAGAGCAGGGCCGCACCCGCCACCGGAAGCCAGATGATCAGTGAAAGCAAGGGAAATTCCGCCATCTTAAGATCCATCATAGGCTAACCCCGCCTAAAAGTAATAGTGTAGCAACACGAATAGGGCCAGAGCACCGCAGGCCATGATCAGGGCATAGTACTGTACCACCCCCGACTGGAAACGCCTGAGCCCGCTACCACCGAGCCGTACCGCCTCCGGAACCCCGTTCACGGTCCCCTCGATGACGAAGGTATCCACGATAAGCCCCACAAAGGTCCGGGAAACCCAGAGGGTGGGTTTTACGATGGTGTAGAGATAGATCTCATCCCAGTACCACTTCCGATAGAGATAACGGTAGAAAAGCGGCAACTTCTGAGGTACCAGCTGCTGAAGCGAGGGACGGCGGATGTAAACCAGCCAGGCCAGGGCAATCCCCAAAAGGCCGGCCAGGGTGGATACGCCCATGAGAGCGAACTCCAGGGCCTTTTCCGAATGCTCAAACCCGGCGGGCACCCGAAATTCCGGATGTCCGAGCACCGGAGCCATAAAATGCGCGAAGTGATTGCTTCCTCCCAGGACCTCGGGAATACCCACCCAGCCCGCGGCCACGGCTCCGATGGCAATGAGCATCAGCGGAACGGTCATAACCTTGGGAGACTCGTGGGGCTCCTTTCCGTGGAGCACTTCGCGCCCGCGGAACTCTCCGTGAAAGGCCATGAAGACCACCCGGAAGGAGTAAAAGGCCGTAAGGGCCGCCACAAAGGTGCCCACCGCCCACACCCACCGCCCCCAGGGATACACGGAAAAGAAGGCCGAGGCCAGAATCTCGTCCTTACTGAAGAATCCGGCCAGGCCCGGTACTCCGGAGATGGAAAGCGAGGCGATGAGAAAGGTCCAGTAGGTGGCGGGCATGTACCTCCGAAGCCCTCCCATGTAACGCATGTCGTTGGGATCCGGAGCGTGGTGCATGGCGTGAATCACGCTTCCGGCCCCCAGAAAGAGCAGCGCCTTAAAGTAAGCGTGGGTGAAGAGGTGAAACATACCCGCGGCAAAGGCCCCCACCCCGCAGGCCATGAACATGTAGCCCAGCTGGGAGAGGGTGGAATAGGCGATTACCCGTTTTATGTCGAACTGCGTGGGGGCGATGGTGGCGGCCATGAAACAGGTTATGGTTCCCGCAAGCGCCACCACGGCCATGGCCACCGGCGAGAGCTCAAAAATGGCGTGACACCGTGCCACCATGAAGACCCCGGCGGTCACCATGGTGGCAGCGTGAATCAGGGCCGAAACCGGAGTGGGACCCTCCATGGCATCCGGCAACCACACATGCAGCGGAAACTGAGCGCTCTTGCCCAGAGCCCCGCAGAAAAGGAGAAGGGCTATCAGGGTGGGGACGGCTACCTCGTGCCCCAGGAGGTTCAGGTGCCGTCCGGCAATGTCGTGCACCCGGGTAAAAACATCCTGATAGTAGAGACTCCCGAAGAACACGAAGACCAGGAACACCCCCAGGGCAAATCCGAAATCCCCGAAACGGTTCACGATAAAGGCCTTTTTGGCCGCATCCGCCGCGCTCTTCTTCTCGTACCAGAAACCGATGAGAAGATAGGAACAGAGCCCCACCGCCTCCCAGCCGAAGTAGAGTTGCAGGAAGTTGTTGGCCGAAACCAGCATGAGCATGGAGAAGGTGAAAAGAGAGATGTAGGAAAAGAACCGATAATAGCCGGGATCGTCGGCCATGTAGCCGATGGAGTACACATGAATGAGGAAGGAAAGGGAACAGACCATGGCCAGCATCATGGCCGAAAGGGGATCGATCTGAAACCCCACCCCCACCTTAATTCCGGAGGCGGCCAGCCAGGTAAAGAGATCGAAATTGGCCCAGGTGCCGTGGATGACCTCCCACAGCACCTTCAGGGAAAGGAGAAAGGACCCGAAGACCGCCGCACAGGGAAGCCAGTGGGCCTTGTCCCGAATGTAACGCCTGCCGAAAATAAGGGTGATCACCGAAGCCAGAAGCGGAAGACCGGGAATCCAGACTACATAATGGAGTGCGTCGCTTGCGTATTTTGCGGTCTCGGCATGCATGGCCCTACCCCTTGAGCATCTTTACTTCGTCCATGTGCACCTCACGGAACCTCTTGTAAAGGAGCACCACCAGGGAAAGCCCTATGGCCGCCTCCGCCGCGGCCACGGCAATCACGAAAAATACTACGATATGCCCGGCCACATCCTGCATGGCCGTGCCGAAAGCGGCAAGGGCCACATTGGCCGCATTGAGCATGATCTCTATGGAAAGGAGCATGATGATCACATTCCGGCGCGCCACAAAACCGAAAAGCCCCACCCCAAAAAGCGCCAGAGCCAGGTAAAGATACCACTGAAGGGGAATCATCTCTCCACCTCCCTGAGACGCCTTACCAGCACCACGGCTCCCAGGACCGCCACCAGAAGCAGCACTCCGGCCACCTCAAAGGCCAGAATGTATTCCCTGAAAAGGTGTTCTCCCAGAATACGCACATGCCCCCGAGAAAGAAGCGCCGCCGGGGTAAGAATTCCCTTAGAGGAAGCCACCCTGAACCCGGAAAGCGCCGCTCCGGAGAGAACCAGAAGGAAAAACACCACCAGGAAGGCCCACGGCGAAGTCCCCACAAAACGGGGAAATCGTACCTCCTCCCGAAGGTTGATCATGTAAACCACGAAGAGAAAGAGCACCAGCACCGCTCCCGCATAGACCAGGACCTGAATGGCCGCCAGAAACTCGGCCTGAAGGGTGAGAAAAAGCACGGCCTGGTGTAAAAACATAACCAGGGCCCAGAGCACCGCCTTTACCGCATTCCTGGAGGTAACCACCAGAAGGGAAGTTCCCAGAATGGCCAGCACCAGATAGGCAAAAAGTGCCTTCTCCATACCCTACACCCCCTCCGCCTTCCTCTTAGGAGCCGGAAGCATCTTCTCCGGTATCCCGCGCGGTTTCCAGTAAGGATTGAAGTAGGGTCGCTTCTGGGTCACCAGGAATTCGTCCCAGTTCCTGAGAAGCCTCTCTTTATCGAAATAAAGATCCTCGCGGCTGTACCCCGCGTACTCGTAAAACTCGGTGAGCACGATGGCGTTTACCGGGCAGACCTCCTGGCAATAGCCGCAGAACACGCAACGCAACACCTCCACATCGTAACGCTTGACCACCATGCGCCGGGTCTCCGGATCCCTTTCGGTCTCGATGTAAATGCATTTCGAGGGACAGACCTTGGCACAGCGAAGACAGCCGATGCAACGCTCCCGACCCGTCTCCGGATCCCGCACCAGGGCGTGACGCCCGCGAAATCCCGGGGCCACCGGCTTTTTCTCCTCGGGGTACTGCACCGTGACCGGCCGGGAGAACATCTTGCGCAGGGTGAGAAGCAATCCCCTGGCGATCTCGGTGAGAAATATGGTTCGAACCGGATTCATCTCCCCTCCTTACACCCAGAGCTTGATCAGCCCGGTAACCAGAATATTGAGAAGCGAAAGGGGAATCAAAACCTTCCAGCCCAGCCCCATGAGCTGATCGTAGCGGTAACGGGGAAGGGTGGCCCGCACCCAGATGTAGAAAAAGAGAAGGGCGTAAAGTTTCACCAGGAACCAGAAAAAGGGTATACCCGGCACCTCGAAGGGACCGGCCCAGCCCCCGAGGAAACAGGTCACCGCCACGGCGCTCATCACCACCATCCCGAAGTACTCCGCCAGATAGAAAAGACCGAACCGAATTCCACTGTATTCCACGAAGTATCCCGCCACGAGCTCCGTTTCCGCCTCCGGAAGATCGAAGGGCACCCGGTTGGTCTCCGCAATGGCCGAAACCATGAAGACGAAGAAACCCACGATCTGGGGAATGGCGTAAATCTTGAATGGACTGGCCACCTGGGCCCGAACGATGTCGGAAAGGTTCATGGATCCGGCCATCAGCATGACCCCTACCAGGGAAAGGGCCATGGCCACCTCGTAGCTGACCACCTGGGCTGAGGCCCGCAGCCCTCCCAGAAAGGCGTAGCGGGAGTTGGAGGCCCAGCCTGAAAGGATGACCCCGTAGGAGGAAAGTGAGCTCAGGGCCAGAATCACCAGGAGCCCCACATTCACATTGGCCAGAACGAACTTCTGCCAGACCGGAATCACCGCCAGACTGGTGGCCCCTGCCACCAGAGAAATAAAGGGGGCCAGGTAAAAGAGGCTTTTTGTGGCCCCCTGGGGTACGATGTCCTCCTTGGTGAGAAGCTTCAAGACATCGGCGATGGGCTGAAGAAGTCCCCGGGGACCCACCCGGTTGGGACCGAGACGCTGCTGCATGCGCCCGATGACCTTTCTCTCCGCATAGGTGGTGTAGGCCACATGGAGGAGCGCCACCACGAGAAGTATCAGCGCCTCGACCACCAGGATCAGACCCGGAAGTATAGCCTTAAGGATCTCCCCCATCCCCTACCTCCCCTATCGATCGCATTCCCCGAGCACCACATCCAGGGTTCCGATCACCGCGATAATGTCCGCCACCATGTGCCCCTTTACCAGTTCGGGAATGGCCGAAATGTGTACGAAAGAAGGCGCCCGCACCCGCACCCGCCAGGGTCTCCCCGACCCGTCGCTCACGATGTAGTAGCCGAGCTCCCCCTTGGGGGCCTCTATGGAAACATACACCTCCCCCTCCGGCACCACCGGCACCTCGGCCCCCTTGACCAGAAACCCTTTCTTGGGATGAGGAGCCGCCTGCGGAACCTTCTTCTTCTCGGGCATCAGAAGATCCGGTGCGCCCTCGGCCACCACCGGCTCCCCATCGGTCTCCGGAAGTTTGTCCAGACACTGCCGAATGATCCGGTTGGCCTGACGCAACTCCTCCATGCGCACCCGGTACCGATCGTAGGTGTCGCCCACCTTCCCCACCGGAACCTCGAATTCCACCTCGTCGTAGGCATCGTAAGGACGGAACTTGCGCACATCGTAGGGCACCCCGGACCCCCGAAGGGAGGGACCGGTAAGCCCCAGATTCAGGGCCTTTTCCGGAGGCACCACCGCAATGCCCCTGGTGCGCTTGAGCCAGATCCGGTTCACATCAATCAGGGTCTCGTAATCGGTGATGCGACCGGGGAATTCCTCGGTAAAGCGATAGAGCTCGTCCACGATCTCCGAGGTAAAGTCCAGGCGCACGCCCCCGATACGGGTGTAACTAACCGTGAGCCTGGCCCCGCAGATCTTCTCGTAGATGTCCAGCAACCACTCACGGTCGCGGAAACAGTAAAGGAAGACCGTCATGGCCCCGATGTCCAGCGCGTGAGTGGCCAGCCACAAAAGGTGACTGGAAATACGGGCCATTTCACAGACGATGGTGCGAAGCAACCTGGCCCGACGGGGAACGGAAAGCCCCAGAAGCTTTTCCACCGCCAGACAGTATCCCGTGTTGTTGGCCGCGGAGGAGATGTAGTCCAGCCGATCGGTGAGAACCAGGGCCTGACTGTAGGTGAGATTTTCGGAAAGTTTCTCAAGTCCCCGGTGGAGATAACCGATCCGCGGATCACAGCGGACGATGTTCTCTCCGTCAAGCTCGAGGTAGAGCCGGAGCACCCCGTGGGTGGAGGGATGCTGGGGCCCCATGTTCACCACAAAGGGCTCCTCCCACTCCGGATGGCCGATCTGACGACTGCGAATCTCCACCGTGGGTGCCATGCTATCCCCCCCTCACCCGCCGATCTCCCCACTCGTAGCGGGAAAGCTCACGGGCCTTCCTCCGAAGCTCCTCATATCCGGGCCACTCCTCCTCGGGCTCAAGCGGATAGTCCTTCCTGAGGGGATGCCCGGACCAGTCCTCCGGCATGAGAAGGCGCCGGAGGTCCGGATGCCCCTCAAACCGAATCCCGAACATGTCGTAACACTCCCGCTCGAACCAGTTGGCCACCCGCCAGATGCCCGTAACCGAGGGAACCCGGGGATCGTTTTCCGGAACGGCCACCTTCACCCGCAGAAGCTCCCTACGGGAAAGGGAATAGAGGTTGTAGACCACCTCAAAACGCTCCGGTCTCTTCCCCTTTCCCTTCCAGCCCAGGTAATCCACCCCGCACAGATCCGCCAGATGCTTGAAGTCGAGCTCGTCGTGGAGGTAACGCATCACCTCCACCACCCTCTCCCGCTCCACATAAACGCTGGTCTGATCTACCGAGACCTCTTCACCGTACACCGCGGAACCGAAGCGCTCTTTTAACTTTTCCACCACGCTCATGGCCTATCTCCAGAATCCCCAGCGTCCGGCCTCGCGCCGGATCTTTTCCTGCAACTTCATAAGCCCGTACATCAGGGCCTCGGGGCGCGGCGGACAGCCGGGGATGTAGACATCCACCGGGAGAAACTCGTCACAGCCCTGCACCGTGGAATAGGTGCGGAACACGCCTCCCGAACAGGCGCAGCTGCCCATCGCGATCACATACCGGGGCTCGGGCATCTGATCGTAGACCCGGCGCACCACCGGAGCCATCTTCTTCGTCACCGTCCCGGCCACGATCAGCACATCGGCCTGCCGGGGTGAGGCCCGGAAGATGATCCCGAAACGATCGAGATCGTGATGACTGGCGCCGGTGGCCATCATTTCGATGGCACAGCAGGCCAGCCCGAAGGTCATGGGCCATAGTGATCCCGTGCGGGCCCAGTTAATGAGCTTGTCAAGAGGGGTAATAAAGGCCGGTGTGCCGGGAATGTGGCGTACATCCGGAGCTACCTCTACGGTGTGTTTTTCTACTCCCATTGAAAAGCCCCCCTGATCCAGGCGTAGACATAGGCCACCAGCAAGAGCACAATGAAGACGACCATTTCCACATAAGCCAGGGCCCCCAGTTTCCCGAAGGAAACCGCCCAGGGATAGAGAAACACCGCCTCCACATCGAAGACCACGAAAAGTATGGCTATAGCGTAAAACTTGACCGAAAAGGGGTGCCTGGGCTCGCCGGAGGGCGGGAGACCGCACTCGTACCGGGTCCTCTTTTCCGGATAGGGTCGGTGCAGACCGAGGATCTGGTTGACGATGATCATGGAAAGCCCTATCACGCAGACCAGAGCCGCCAGGATCAGAATCGGTAGATATTTAACCGCCAGAACCGTCTCCCCCACCCTAACCCTCCTTGCCCGAAGCCGCCTTCTTGGCCGCCGGTTTCTTGGCCGGCTTCTTGGCCGGCGGCTTGACCTCCTTCACCGCAAGGGCCTGATTGGGACAGGCCGCCACACAGTGCGGTTTCTCTCCCGCGGCCACCCTCTCCTTGCAGAGATCACACTTGTTGACCTTTCCGGTGGCGGGATTGAACTGGGGAAACCCCCAGGGGCAGGCGTAAACGCAATTGACGCACCCCACACAGATCTCCCGCACCAGAAGCACCACCCCGTCCTCCCGCCGGATGGCCCCGGTGGGACAGGCCGCCTCACACTGCGGCTTCTTACACTGCATACAGGAAAAGTAGGCGAACTTGTCCCCGACCTTGACCACCCAGCAGTTGGCCACCCCCTCGTGAGCCTCGGCACAGGCGGAAACGCAGGAAAGACAACCATCACATTTTTCGGAATCGTGGGCTACCGTGTACGGCATGGCTCTATATAAGACAAAAAGTCATTTTAAAGTCAACCTTGACCTTCCTCGGTGGCCTAAACTTGCGGGGAATTTTTCCCCTTTTTGCGGGGATTTTCTCCCCGGATCTAAAGATCCTTTTCCCGGAGAAGAATTTCTATCTCTCCCCAGGGTGCATTCTGCACGAGAAGGCAGAATTCTCGAAAAGAAAGGTCGAGAAGAACCAGAAAGAGGGCCAGTTTTTCGGAACGATCCGCAAGTTCTCTGTACAATTCGCTGAGGATCAATCTTTTCCTGGCCATAAGCTCTTCTCTGAGCCAGACCGCCATCTTTTTGAAGAGAGGTTCCAGACGCCGGATTTCCACGGTGGGAGGGTTTTCTCTTTCTAGCACCCGGGCCATGGCCGCTATCAGGCCTCCGAGGTCGGCCTCGAGCTCCGGCTCCGGCGGAGCGGCAGGAGGGGCACAAAAAACATCCCACCCCAGGATTTCCCGCGAGAGAAGAACCTCCCCCAGGGCATCATTCCCTTCGAAGGTCCCAACAGGAGCTTCCTCGACCTTCTCCTCCGGAGGGCCTTCTTCCCGGGGCAGAAGCAATCGACTTTTAAGATAGAGAAGGTAGGAGGTAAACCAGAGGTACTCCGAGGCCTTTTCGAATCGAGCCGGAAGAAGTCGGTCCAGTTCCTCCAGATAAAGGTGGGTCAGGTGCCGTAGATCCAGATCCAGAACGCTCAGGGGGCGACTTTTTATCCTTTCCGAAAGTTCGTCGTATATGCGGGGGAGTTCTTCAGCCATCCCTTGACTTAAGTCAAATGCAATTCTATGGCTTTATGATAAGGGAAAAATCAAAATTTAAAAGGAGGGGGCTTATGAGAAAAAAGGTATTTTTACGATTTTTTGGGTTGATGTTATTCGTTTTACCGCTGGCCTGGCCCTCTCTGAGTCAGGCTCGACCCTCCAAATGTGAGGAATGTCATGCCAGGGTCACACCGGGAATCGTGAAGGACTTTCACCGTTCCAAGATGTCCAAGGCCCTTGCTTGCTATAGTTGCCACGGAAAATCCCACATGAGTGCAGACGATGTGGATAAGGCCAAACTCCCAACCATTGAGACCTGCAAGCGTTGCCATCCCAAGCAGGCCAAACAGTACATGTCCGGAAAACACTTTCTGGGCTGGATAGCCATGGAGGCCATGCCCACCACCCACATGCAGCCCGGTCCGGTGACCAAGGGCCGCAAGGGATGCGGGGGCTGTCACTCTCTCGGGGCCACCCGGGAGGCCAAAAAGAACCCTTATTATCCCAAGTACGCCATGGACTGTCAGAATTGCCATACCCGGCACGCCTTCTCCGTGAAGGAGGCCCGCGAGCCGGAGGCCTGCATGACCTGTCACATGGGCTTTGACCATCCGCAGTGGGAGATGTGGTCCACCTCCAAGCACGGAGCGGCCTACATCATCGACCGTCTTCTGGGGCGTCCCATCGAGGAACGTCGCGGCCCCCGGTGTCAGACCTGCCACATGCCCAACGGAGACCACCGGGTTATGACCGCCTGGGGCTTTCTGGGTTTGCGGGTTCCCGAGGATGACAAGGAGTGGTGGGGCTATCGGGTGACCATCCTTAAGGCCCTCCATGTGCTCACCCCGGACGGAAAGTTCACCAAGCGGCTGGAGGTGGTCAAGGCCGGAAAGGTGGCCCGGCTCAGCAAGGAGGAATGGCAGGCCGAGCGCGACCGGATGCGCAAGATCTGTATGCAGTGTCACAATGTAAACTTCGTGGATGAGCAGCTCCACCAGGCGGACATGATGCTCAAGGCCGCGGACAAACTCATGGCCCAGGCCATTGAAATCGTAGCCGATCTCGCCCGGGAAGGGATCATCAAACACAAGGACGGCAATCCCTACCCCGACCTCCTGCGCTTTTACGAAACGCCCTATCCCATCGAGCAGAAGCTCTACATGATGTTCATGGAATACCGGATGCGCACCTTCCAGGGGGCCTTCCACATGAATCCGGATTACTCCCACTGGTACGGCTGGGCGGAGATGAAAAAGACCCTGGCCGAGATCAAGGAAATGGCTCAGGAGATGCGCGAGCAGGCCGGGAAGTAATAATATCCGGGGGCGGGGTTACCCGCCCCCTTTGTCTTTTGGGGATAGCCCTTTCGTTTTTCCGGCCGGTGGTCTTCCCTTCCGAACGGAAAAGTACTTCTCCAGTCCCAGTTTCCGGATTCGATATCTTAGTTGCCGGAAAGAAAGACCCATCTCCCGGGCCGCGCGGGCTATAATAAAATCGTTCCTTCGAAGCGTCTCCAGGATCTCCTCCGGAGACGGTTCCCTTTCGGGAGGAAAAAAAGGCCCCTTCGCAGAGGGATCTTCTCCGGATTTTTCTTCACGATCTAAAAGCCGGGAAACCATTTCCTCGGGCACGGGGTTCCTCTCGCACACGATAAAAAGTCTCTCCAGCACATTTTCCAGCTCCCGTACATTCCCCGGCCATGGGTATTCTACAAGTCTCCGCAGGGCCTCGGGGGAAAGGACGAGTCTCCGGCCGTAATTTTGCTCTATACGGCGTAGAATAAACTTGATGAGGCCCGGAAGATCTTCCCGGCGCTCACGAAGCGGGGGAATGTAGATGGGAAAGACATTGAGGCGATAAAATAGATCCTCACGGAAGGTTCCCTCCCGAACGAGTTTTTCCAGATCCCGGTTGGTGGCCGCAATGATGCGCACATCCACCCGCCGGGTCCGGGTACTTCCCAGGCGTTCAAATTCCCGGTCCTGGATGAAACGCAGGAGTTTGCCCTGAAGCGGCAGGGGCAATTCCGCGATCTCGTCCAGGAATATCGTTCCACCGTCGGCTATTTCAAAGCGTCCGGGTTTGCTTGCCACCGCTCCGGTAAAGGCCCCCTTCTCGTAGCCAAAGAGCTCGGCCTCAAGGAGATTCTCCGGAAGGGCCGCGCAGTTTACCTTAACAAAGGGTTTCCCTCGTCGGGGACTGAGTTCATGGATAAGTCTGGCTGTAAGGGTCTTTCCGGTTCCGGACTCCCCGAGAAGCAGCACCGTAGCCCGGGTGGGAGCCACCTGTCTGACCAGACTTAGGACCTCCCTCATCCTCGGACTGCGGGAACCATACATAAATTCACTGAAACGGGCTTCCAGCTCATCCCTCAAATCCAGATTTTCCTCCCGGAGACGGATCTCTCTGGCTTCCACTTTCTTTTTGAGTTTTATGAATTGAGCGATGAGAAAGGCCATCACCTCCAGGAACTTTACATCCTCCTCCAGGGCCACCTGATACCCGAAAAGCCGGTCTACCCATAGAACACCCAGAATTTCGTTTTCGATCCGGATGGGCACCGCAATAAAGGAGATCACTTCCTTGGCGAGACTACGGGCCCCGGTGCGGTTCAAAAAGAGCGGCTCCCGGCTCACATCCGAGACCACACAGGGTTCCCCGGAGACAAAAACCCTCCCGGTCACACCCTCCCCGATCTCGTAAATTCCCTGGGCCTCCTCCTCCGGGCTCAGACCGTAGGAGGCCTTGATCTTGAGCCGTTCCGATGCCTCGTCCCAGAGCACAATAGAGGCCCTCTTCATGTCCAGTTTCTCCCCGAGTATCCGGAGGATCCGGCGCAGAGCCCTCTCAAGTTCCAGAGCCTGTCCTATAAGCTCGTGGGCGGCGTAAAGGACCTCCAGCTTCAGGGCTTCCAGTGTCTTCATTTTTACATTTCCGTAAAAGCAAAACTGACAAATATTAGACGATTATAGTCCGGATCAGTTTCTTCACCTCCTGTTTACTCAACGGTCGGCCCAGTCTGGAGGAGAGTTTGCGGATTTCTCTTACCAGAGTTTCGATTCTTTCTACGGGAAGATCTAGATTCCACTCCTCAAGCAGGGCCGCAAGCGCCGCCCGCCCGCTTTTGGCTCCGAGAGATAGTTCCCTCTTAAGCCCGAGGGTTTCCGGAGGGAAGGGTTCGTAGAGTTCCGGAGCCTTTTTAAGTCCTTCCACATGGAGGCCGCTTTCGCAGTAAAAAAGTTTCCGGCCCACCACGGGTCTGAATTCCGGAATAATCTCTCCGGCCTGCCAGGCCACATAATGGGAAAGTTTCGGGAGAAGCTCGATGCGGTAATGTTTTCGGCCTTTTCGGAAATAGAGATAGGCCATAACCTCTTCAAGGGAGGCGATGCCGGCCCTCTCGCCAAGCCCCAGAATACTTACATCCACCCAGGACGCTCCGGCGGCAAGGGCCGAGACGGCGTTGGCCGTGGCCAGGCCGAAGTCGTTGTGCCCGTGAAACCCCACCTCGGCTCCGGGGAAGGTCTTTTTGAGATCCCGTATTAGGTCCGCCACCTCCAGGGGATTGAGAAGGCCCAAGGTATCCGAGATCCTTATCCGTCTGGCCCCGGCCGTAATAGCCACTCTACAAATTTGAAAAATAAAGGTCCTGTCAGCCCGGGAGGCGTCCTCAAGCCCAAGGGTTACGCAGGGAGAGTAGCAGGCAGCCAGCGCCACCATCTCCTCCGTTCTTTTAAGGAGGGCCTCCGGGGTGAGCCGCAACCTGCGCTCAAGCTGTATCCCGGAGACCGGCACCCCCAGGTTAAACCCCACCTCCGGAAGCCTCGCGGCCCGCTCTATGTCTTCCTTCCGCAATCGCAACCAGATGCTGAATCGCGCCTTGGGGCACACCCTCCGGGCCGCAAGAATCAGAACCCGCAACTTCTCCTCTCCCACCACCCCGAGTTCGACCTCCTCCACCCCGATATCCGCAAGGCGCTTCACGATCTCCCTTCTTACCCCGAGAGGGAAATATACTCCCCACCGTTGAATTCCCTCTCTCAGGGTAGTGTCCAGGAGTCGCATCACCTGGAATTCAAAGCAAAAACCGTTCCACTCCGGCGAAAAAAACTTACAAAACCTCCAAACGAAACTCCCAAAGGCTCCAGGTGAGTTTTGTCAAAAGAGGCTCTTTGCCCGGAAAATCCCGTTATTCGAGGATTTCGGTCTGTGGCACCCTCCTTGCTTCCCTGAGGCCATAAAGATCGAGGCAAGGAGGGACCTATGGGAAGAGAAACCAGAAAGATAGGTATTTACGGAAAAGGAGGTATAGGGAAGTCCACCACCACTCAGAATCTGGCCGCGGCTCTGGCCTACTACTACGGCAAGAAGGTCATGATCCACGGCTGCGACCCCAAGGCCGATGCCACGCGTCTCATCCTGGGAGGAAAGCCACAGGAGACGGTGCTGGATCTCCTGCGCGAGGAGGGGGAGGAAAACCTCACCCTGGACAAGGTGGTAAAGACCGGCTTTGGAGGGATACGGTGTGTGGAATCCGGAGGGCCGGAGCCGGGAGTGGGATGTGCCGGGCGCGGAGTCATCACCGCTATAAATCTCATGGAAGAGCTCGGGGGATACCCCGAGGACCTGGACTTCCTCTTCTTTGATGTGCTCGGAGATGTGGTCTGCGGGGGGTTTGCCATGCCGGTTCGCGAGGGTAAGGCCCGGGAAATTTACATCGTGGCCTCCGGGGAGATGATGGCCATCTATGCGGCCAACAACATCTGCCGGGGAATGGTGAAGTACGCCCAGCGCACCGGAGTGCGCCTCGGAGGAATCATCTGCAACAGCCGGAAGGTGGACCGGGAAGAGGAGATCATGCAGGAGTTCTGCGAACGGCTCGGCACTAAGATGATCATGTTTATCCCCCGGGACAACATCGTGCAGAAGGCCGAATTCAACCGTAAGACCGTGGTGGAATACGACCCCGAACATCCTCAGGCCCAGGCTTACAGAGAGCTTGCCCATCGCATCATCGAAAACCGGGATCTGGTAATTCCCCGGCCTCTTTCCATGAACGAGCTCGAGGCCCTGGTTATGAAGTACGGTCTGGCCTAAGGGGACAAAAACTTTGCAGGAGGGACATCATGAAAATGATCAAAGCCGTAATAAGGCCGGAAAAGACGGAAGAGGTGGTGGAGGCCCTGGCCCGGGAGGGATTCCTCGCGCTCACCCGGGTGGATGTGGTGGGGCGCGGAAAGCAGGGGGGTCTTGCCGTGGGGGAGGTGGTTTATGACGAGCTTCCCAAAAGCCTCCTTCTCCTGGTGGTGCCGGACGAGGAGGTCAAACGGGTCTGCAGCATCGTGATAGAGGCCGCCCGTACCGGGCGCTTCGGAGACGGCAAGATATTTGTCTCCCCGGTGGAGGAGGCCTACACCATCCGCACCGGAAAGGCCGAACTCTAGGAGGTGAATCATGATCCTTAAGGAAATAATCGCCATCGTGAGACCCAACAAAATGCTTTCTACCAAAAGGGCCCTTGAGGAGATGGGGTTTTCCTCCTTTACGGCCTTTAAGGTCCTCGGCCGGGGGAAACAGGGAGGAAGGCTCAAGGAGCTCGCCTATCGGGTAAGCCCTGAGGTGGCCGAGAAGCTCGAGACCACCTCTTACGCCTTTATACCTAAAAGGCTCCTTTCGGTGGTGGTGCCGGAGGCCATGGTCCCCAGGGTGGTGGAGAGAATCATCCGGGTAAATCAGACCGGTGAGCACGGAGACGGCAAGATCTTCGTGCTCCCGGTGGAGGAGGTCCTGAGAGTGCGCACCGGTGAGACGGGCCTTTCCGCTCTTTTTTAAAGAACAGCGAAAGGAGGTTTCAAGATGATAAGACATCCCTGTTTTGATGAGGAGGCGCACCGGCTCGTGGGAAGGCTTCACCTTCCGGTGGCTCCGCGATGCAATGTCCGGTGCGCCTACTGCGACCGGCGCTACGCCTGCGTAAGCGAAAATCGTCCCGGGGCCTCCCGCAGGGTGATTTCCCCGGAAGAGGCCCCGGCCTATGTGGAAACGGTACTTACCCTTGAGCCCCGTATAGAAGTCGTAGGTGTGGCCGGTCCCGGGGATCCGCTGGCCAACGAGGAAACTTTCGAGGCCCTATCCCGCGTGCGGGAAAGCTTCCCGCAACTTAAATTCTGCGTCTCCACCAACGGACTTCTCCTTAAAGAAAAACTTGCAGATCTGGTTTATCTGGGAGTGCGATTTCTTACGGTCACGGTAAACGCCGCAACCCCGGAAACCGCCGAAAAAGTTTACCTCTGGGTGCGCTACCGGGGAAAAAGGCTCTCCGGCAGGGAAGCCTCGGAGTTTCTCCTTTCCCGGCAGTTGGAAGGCATTGCCGCGGCGGCGGAAGCGGGCTTAAGGGTCAAGGTCAACACCGTGCTTGTTCCGGGAATAAACGATGTGGAGGTGGCCGAAATCGCCCGGCGGGTATGGGAGGCTGGAGCTCATCTCATGAACATCATACCTCTCATTCCGCTTGCGCATTTCCGCCATCGGCGACCGCCCACGGAGACGGAACTTCGCTGGGCCCGCAGGCTGGCTTCGCGTTTCATGCCGCAATTCCTCTCTTGCCGACGCTGCCGGGCCGACGCCGCAGGGGTCCCCGGCGAAGGGGACCTTCCGCAGGCGGCCTTCTGCGCCGCCCTCTCATCCTAAACGAAGGAGGGAAGCCATGGGTTACTATCCGATGAAATGTAACGCCTGCATCCCCGAAAGGACCGAACACATTTACCTCGTTGATGAAGATAAGAAGGTGCTACCCAGGTGCAACGCCCCCACGGTGCCGGGCGATCTCACCGAGCGCGGGTGAGCTTTTGCCGGTGCCCGCGGGGTCGTGGGCGGACCGATTGTGGATGTGATTCAGATGGTACATGCTCCGGTGGGCTGTGCCTACTACACCTGGGGCACGCGCCGGCATCTGGGGGATCTTTACGGCTGGGCCGCCCCCGGGGTGTTAGAGAACGAGGCCCACCATCGCCGCCACTGCTACACCACGGCCATGACCGAACAGGACATTATCTTCGGCGGAGCGGAAAAATTAAAAAGGGCCCTTCTTGAGGCCTTTCGGCTCAATCCCGGAGCCCGAGGGGCCGTCATATACAACACCTGCTCCACCGCCCTTATCGGCGACGATATAGAGCAGGTGGCCCGTGAGGTCTCGGCCGAAGTCGGAAAACCCGTCTTTGCCTGCGCCTCCCCGGGCTTCTGCGGAGTCTCCCAGTCTAAAGGACACCACGAGTTTAATTTCCAATTCTACAAGTGGCTCATAGAGTACCGAAAGAAACACCCGGAAGTGGTACTCCCCGAGGAGGAGAGGACCTCCTACGATGTGAACCTGATCGGGGAATACAACATTGACTGGGACGAAGCCGTGGTGGTCCCCCTCTTCGAGAAGCTGGGCCTGAGGATACTCAATGTCTTTACCGGAAACGCAAGGCTTTCAGACCTCTTCCGCCTTCCGGACGCCAGGCTCAACATCGTGCACTGCCAGCGTTCAGCCACCTATATTGCCGAGCTCATCAAGCAGGGCTTTGAGGTGCCCTTTGTGCGGGTGAGTCTTTTTGGACTTTCGCAGACCGCTAAGGCCCTGTGGGATGTGGCTGCCTGGTTCGGGGAAGAAAAGATGAAACGGCGGGCTGAAGAGATCATTGAAGAGGAAACCGCGGCGGTGGAGGCGGCCCTTTCTTGGTATCGGGAAAGGCTTTCCGGAAAGCGGGTAGCCATCTATGTGGGGGCCCCGCGGGTGTGGCACTGGATCAAAGTCATGGAGGAACTGGGAATGGAGGTGGTGGCGGTCATGACCACCTTCGGCCACAGGGAGGACTACGCCAAGATAAACGAACGCGCAAAACCCGGTCTTCTCGTCATAGACAATCCCAACGAGTTCGAGATCGAAGAAATGATAGAGACCCGCAGGCCCGATCTTTTTCTCACCGGTCTCAAGGAGAAGTATCTCGTGCGCAAGTTCGGTGTGCCAACGCTTAACTCCCACTCTTACGAAAAGGGGCCCTACGCCGGTTTTCGGGGCTTCGTGAACTTTGCCCGGGATATTTACCAGGCCGTTTGCGCCCCGGTGTGGCGGCTTTCCCGCACCGAAATTTAAAGGAGAGGAGGTCCGATCATGATCAACCAGAAAATAAATCGGGTTTCAGAGATTCCGGTCGAGGGCATCACCTACAAAGAGCTTCACATAGAAAAGAGGCCACTTACGCCGGAATACATCCCCCCACCGCCGGAGCTGGTACCGGCGACCAACCGTTCGGTCTGCATTGATCCCAGCCGCACCTGCATGCCCCTCGGGGCCATGTGGGCCACACTGGGGGTGCACCGGGCCATTCCCTTCGTGCAGGGAGCCCAGGGGTGCACCACCTATGTGCGCTACACCTTCGCCCGTATCTTCCGGGAGCCGGCATCCATCGCCAGCGCCTCCTTTCACGAGGACGCGGCCGTCTTCGGCGGCCGTAAAAACCTCATTCGCGGGGTGCGGAACCTCGTCTGCCGCTACAGGCCGGAACTCATTGCCATCGTCACCACCTGTTCAAGCGAAGTCATAGGAGACGACATCCAGAGCTTTCTCGCCGAGGCCCTGGAGCTTATGGAGGAAGAATTCGGACCGGAAATACTCGACCTCACGAAGTTCGTGACGGTGAACACCCCGAGCTTTGCCGGATCACATGTGGAGGGCTACAACCGGGCCGCACGCGAGTTCCTCAAGGCCCTCTCGCGCAAGACCGGTCAACCTTCCGAAGACCTGTACTTCATCCCCGGATTCCTCATGCCCGGAGACCTGCGGGAGCTGAAACACCTCTTTGAGCTCATGGGGATCTCCTATCATATCCTCTTTGACATAAGTGACACCCTGGACTGCCCGCTGGTGGGCATGCCCGAGAGGATCCCCTATTATCCCCCGGGAGGCACACGGGTGGAGGAATTCGTTCGGGCAGGCGACGCCAGGGCCATCTTCGCGCTTTCGCCTGATGCCGGAGGAGCCGGGGCGAAATGGCTTTCCCGTCGCCACAAGGTACCGGCCCTTGTGCTTCCCATGCCCGTGGGGGTGGGCAACACCGACCGACTACTTAAAGCCATAAGTGAGGTCTCGGGACGGCCCATTCCGGAAGCCGTACGTTGGGAGAGGGGCATCCTCCTTGATGCTATGGCCGATACCCTGCACTATACCATGATGAAACGGGTAGCGCTGGCCGGAGATCCGGATTTCGTGGCCGCAGCCACACGCTTCGTCTGCGAACTCGGTATGATCCCCACCTACATTCTGGTGGGCACCAGGAGTGCCTCGGCCGAGGGGGAGGTTCTCTCCGTCTGCGAGGAATACAACCACAAACCGATTCTCATGAACGGAAGCGATCAGTTTGAATGGGAATACGCTTTAAAGCACGATCCCCCGGATCTCATTCTCGGACACTCCCGCTGCGTGAATATCTCGCGGGAGATAAGGGTGCCGCTTGTGCGGTTCGGTTTCCCGGTTTACGATCGGGTGGGCTATCAACGGCGGGCGATAGTGGGTTACCGGGGAGGAGAGTATTTCCTCTCCCTTATCGTGAATACTCTCCTTGACCACCACTATCCCGATGACCGCACCCACCAGTAAGGTTTGAGGTTAAAAAATGGATGTCTGCGGCGCTTACGGCTGTGTGCCTCTTCGGATTAAGCCCTGCGGGCTTGCAAGCGAGCCCGGGGGCATGACCCAGCGAAGCTGCGTTTATTTCGGGGCTCGATATGTGCTCGGGCCGATCCGGGAGGCGGTGCATCTGGTGCATGGCCCCGTGGGCTGCGGGTACTATGGCTCTATGGTCCGGGGCGAGGCCAAAGATCTTTACGGGACCGCGCTTTCGGCCAGGGAGGTGATCTTCGGAGGCCTTGAAAAATTGAGAAGGGCCATCCTTGAGGCCTTCTCCCTCCGCCCCTCCGCCCGCGGGGCCTTCCTGTATGCCACCTGCACGACGGGGCTTATCGGAGAGGATCTTACGGGCCTTGCCCGCGAGGTTGAGAGATACTCAGGTCGCAGGGTCGTCGTGGTGGACTGCCCGGGGTTTTCCGGAAAGAGCCAGGCCGGGGGCCACGCCGTGGCCTACCGGAGTCTGCTTAACCTGGTTCGATCCTCACCCAGGGCCGAACACCCCACGGTAAATCTTATCGGAGAGTACAATGTGGCCGGAGAGGCGCGGGAAATAAAGCGACTTCTTGAGAAACTCGGCATTAAGGTCCACACGGTCCTTACCGGAGATACCAGTTTTCCGGAGATAGAGCGTCTTTCCCGGGCTCATCTGAATCTCCTTTTCTGCGGTTCAACGGCCCGGGAGTTTGCCCTGGGCTTAAAGGAGCGCTTCGGCCTTCCTTACCTAAAGGTCTCCTTTTACGGGCTTTCGGCCGTGGGGGCTTCCCTCCGCAAGGTGGGAGAGGTCCTGGGCCTATCTTCAACAAAGGTGGAGGCGGTCATCCGGGAAGAAGAGGCGCGGGCCTTTCGGGAGATCAGGTCCTGGCTCAAACTCTTCTCCGGGAAAAGGGTGCTCGTGGTGCTCGGGGCCGGAAGACTCGGGCCCCTTGGGAGGATGCTAAGAGAACTTGGGTTTGAGGTCACAGGGGCGGCTTCGGTCTTCGGGAGTCCTGAAGATCACCGGGAGGCCGCCCCTTTTTCCGGTTTTCTTACCGACGATCCCGGAGACGACGAGTTTGAAAAGGCGCTTTTAGCGCTTAAGCCCGACCTCGTGATCACCAACGCCCGGGAGCAGTGGCGAGCGGTAAAACTCGGTTTTCCAACCCTCTCCTTCCCTCAGGAGCGCAGACGCGGCCCCTATACCGGTTATAAAGGCTTTATCAATTTCGTGAATAATCTGGTGCGCATTCTTTCGGCTCCGGTCTGGCGCCTTAGAGCTTTGTAATCCGAACCGCAAGAACTCTCTTCCGCAAAAGCCTTACCTCCCACAAAAAAACATCTCAGAGGGTCAGTTTCCGATCTCTTAAATTACGCTTCTGTTATATTTGTCAGATTCGTTATTAACAATAATGTCATAAAAATCATGGAATTGCTTTCTGTGGATCATTCCGGTATTTAACTGTTGCAAGTCTTTTCATTTTTGGCACAAATTTTGTATTCAAGATTGGTAAAAATTGAAGGAGGAGGTAAGGTATGAGTGGCAGGTTTTTTCCGGGTAAAAGAGTGGGGCCGATCTTATCGGCGGTGTTTTTGCTAGGATCGGGGGTAGCCATGGCCGGGGATCCCACGGGGGCCACGACCCTCAAGGCCAATCCCGGCCTGGCGGTGGACTATGTGTGGGTGCTGGTGTGCGGCTTTCTGGTGATGTTCATGCAGGCGGGTTTTGCCCTGGTGGAGGCCGGCTTCTGCCGGGCCAAAAATGCCACCAACCTCCTCACCAAGAATCTCATGGATTTTGTGGTGGGGTCCCTGGCCTTCTGGGCCGTGGGTTACGCCCTCATCACCGGAGCCGACTGGAGGGGGCTTATCGGGACCACGGGTTTTTTCCTGGCCGGCAAGGGTTACGATGTGGGAAATTATCTCTCCTTTTTCTGGCAGATGGTCTTCGCCGCCACCGCGGCCACCATCGTCTCCGGAGCGGTGGCCGAACGCATCAAATTTCAGGCCTATCTTCTCTATTCCGTGGCCATAACCGCTTTCATCTATCCGGTTTACGCCCACTGGGTCTGGGGCGGGGGCTGGCTTTCGAAGCTCCCCTTCGGTCTCGGACACCTGGACTTTGCGGGCTCGGGAGTGGTACACGCGGTGGGAGGCCTGGTGGGACTTGCCGGGGCCATAGTACTCGGACCGCGTTTCGGAAAGTTTGACAAAAACGGCAAACCCCGGGCCATCCCCGGGCACAACATTCCGCTTGCCGCACTGGGAGTCTTCATCCTCTGGTTCGGCTGGTACGGCTTCAATCCCGGATCCACCTTTTCCGCACACCACCTGCGCATCTCGGTGATAGCGGTGAATACCACCCTGGCCGCCTCCGCGGCCTCTCTCACGGCCCTGCTCCTAATCCTGGCCAAGACCAGGAAATTTGACCTGGGTATGGCCTTAAACGGGGTGCTTGCGGGTCTGGTGGCCATTACCGCTCCGTGCGCCTGGGTTGAGGCCTGGGCCGCGGTGGTGATCGGTATCGTAGCGGGAGTCATTCTGGTAGCCGGAGTCTATTTTCTTGAGGCCATAAAGGTGGACGACCCGGTGGGAGCCGTTCCGGTGCACGGCTTCAACGGCCTCTGGGGACTCATCGCCGTGGGGCTTTTCGCCGACGGTACCTACGGAAACTATGCCATCGAACCACCCTTTGTGAAGGGGCTTCTCTACGGCGGCGGTGCCGGACAGCTCATCGCCCAGCTGATAGGCGCGGTGGCCCTATTCGCCTGGGCCTTCGGTATGGGGCTCGTCCTTTTCAAATTGCTCGATGTCATTATCGGAATCCGGGTCTCGCCGCGGGAAGAGATCCAGGGACTCGATCTCTTCGAGCACGGTACCCCAGCCTATCCCGAATTCTACACCGTAAGGAGGTAAAACATGAGAGAAATACGAGCCATTATCAGACCGGAAAAACTGCAGGAGGTTCTGGAGGCCCTGGAAAGGATCGGACACCCCGGAGTCACGGTCTACCAGGTGGAGGGGCACGGCCGACAGGCCGGACTGGTGGAACAGTTCCGGGGACGGGAATTCAGGGTGGATCTTCTGCCCAAGCTGGAGTTGCGGATCGTCTGCAGAGATGAAGAAGTGGAACAATTATTGCAAGCTATAGCCGGGGCGGCCCGCACCGGAGAGATCGGAGACGGAAAAATCTTCGTCTATCCGGTGCTGGAGGCCCTAAGGATCCGCTCCGGCGAAAGGGGTGAGGAGGCCCTTTAAGGACGGTTGTGTTACAAGTTAGTTAACAAAAGAAACAAAAATGTTAAAAGGAGGGAGAAGATGAGAAGGACGGGTTTGAGAGGAGTGCTGGTAGGGTTGGTGGTACTGGTGCTGGTGGGATTTATGGCCCGGGGGATCCGGGCGGAGGAGCCCCGCCCGTCCACGGATCTGTCCGTGGATGTGCTCTCGCAGTATGTCTGGCGGGGCTTTGCGCTCTCCGACGACTCGGTGGTGATTCAACCCTCCGTGACCGTGTCCTACCGGGGGGCCTATGTGAATTTCTGGGGAAATTACGACACCGATCGCAACAACGAACACGACAAGAGCCTCGACGGAGCGGACTGGAACGAGACGGACTTCACCCTGGGATATACCTACGATGGACTTCCTTACGGGCTCACTCTGGACGCCGGATCCATCTATTACGCCCTGGAGGGGGACGATTCCTTCGAGCTTTACCTGGGTCTTTCGGCCACCTGTCCGAAGACCGGGATCAACTTCGGACTCACGGTGTATCGGGAGATCTCCCACTACCCCGGTACATGGGTGGAACTTTCGGCCGGGCGGGACTTTGAGCTTCCCTGGCACGGGGCCACCCTCGGTCTTTCGGCCTCGGCCATGTATCTCGACTCCGACGACGAGGGGGCCTATCCCGATCCCGACGATCCCGACGATGCCTTTTCCGGCTGGCTCTACATGCAACTCGGGGCCGAGATCAACATCCCGGTGGGCCGGTACCTAACCGTGACTCCCGAGGTTTACTACAGCTTTTCCCTTTCCGACGACGCCGACACCCTGATCGAGGACGGCTCCTGGGACAATCACCACGACCACTTCTTCGGAGGGGTAAGGTTGAGTTTTTCCTTTTAAGATTCATGTTGTGAAACAGGGCCCGGCCGGGCCGGGCCCGAGTAATTAACCTTTCATTCCGTAAAGGGCCGCTCCCAGGGCACCCGTGATCTGCGGGTCTTCGGGAACCAGGATCGGAAACCCCAATTTCTCCTCTAGAATTTTCAACATGGCCCGGTTACGGGCCACTCCACCGGTGAAAACCAGAGGGGGGACCGAAGATACACGATTGAGAAGGCTCAGGGAACGCTTAACAATGGAGCAAATGATCCCGCGGGCGATTCGCTCCGGCTTCTCCCCCCGTCCGATGAGGCCCACCACCTCGCTTTCGGCAAAGACCGTACACAGGGCACTGATACTTGCCGCCTGATCCGCTTTAAGGGCCAGTTCGGCCAGCTCTTCAAGTCTTACGCCCAGAGTTAAGGCCATGACCTCCAGGAAACGCCCCGTCCCGGCAGCACAGCGGTCATTCATCTCGAATTTTACTATCCGCCCCTCGGGATCCAGAAGTATAGCTTTACTATCCTGTCCTCCGATGTCGAGAACGGTTCTCACCTCGGGGAAAAGGCTTCTCACGCCCATAGCGTGGGCCCTGATTTCGGTAAGGGTTTCGGCCCCGAAGAGTTTACCGGCCAGATTACGGCCGTAACCGGTGGCGATCAGCCGGTCGAAGGAGAGACCGGAGAGGAGGGCATGAAGTTGTTCCCCCAGGCGGGCCGAGGTTTCAACACACCGTCGCTCAATAACTCCGTACTCATCTACTATGACCAGTTTTACGGTTCGCGAACCTATGTCCAGACCCGCCACCCTCACCTCAATATCTCCAGAAAGGCCTCGATGCGGGTGCGAAGCTGTTCCCGGTCCTCCTGGCTGTAATCGGTTTCGATCTTCAGGACCGGAACCGGCGCACCCTCTTCTATCTGATAGGCCTCGATGGTGTAGGGATCACAGAACTTCAGAGCATAATGGATGATACCGTGAGCGGAAAATTCCCTTACCATCCGATCGAGGTTTGCGCGACGCTCCGGATTGGGGGTAAAGATGGCGCAGTCAATCCGAAAGTACCTTTCGGCAAGGGCCCTGAGGAGCCCTTCTTTCGAGTTTTCCGAAACCTGCACCAGTTCTCTAGTGTGGCGCGTGCCTACACAGGATTCCTCCGCTACGATCACGGCTCCCGTGGATTCCACGAGGTAAGGTACCTTCCAGTTAGGAATAGCCATGGGACATCCGGAGAGCACTATTCTGGTGGTTCCCGATGGACACACTCCCTCCCCGGCCCGGACCCTCTCCTCCAGTTCGTCGCAGAGTTCGTTTAAGCGAACGGTGAATCTTTCGGGGTCGTCGAAGAAAGCCAGTTGATTGATGAGAAGGGCGTCCCGTCCTGAAATAGGCGGTGGATCGTGGCAACGTAAACGGTTTAGCCGATTAAGGGCCTCGCGTCTTCGATTTATAAGTTCGATGGCCTCCCGGAGATCCTCGGTAGAAATGGGTTTTCCAGAAACTCCTTCTATGTAGAGTGCAAAATCTCGGACTCCTTTGATCCAGAGTTCCAAGCTGGCGAAGTCTTTTTTGTGCGGAACCTGCATGACATAAATTGGCTTGTAACGGTCAAAGATCTCGTAGGCTTTTTTCTTGCCGTCGCAGGTGGTTTCACCCACGAGAAAGTGGCAGACCTCCATGTAGGGGCAGAGACGGGCCAGCTTGAAGCCGAAGAAAGCCTTGATGAGGGGACACAGATTCCGGGGTAGGACCTTATCTACCCTTTCGGGGGCCACCTCCACTCCGGCGCAGAGGCCCACGCACGCCCCTCCGGCGGCCCAGATGATTTCCTCCGGCACGAACACACAGAAGGTCCCCACCACAGGGTTGCCGCTTTCACGAATTTGCAGGAGCTCCGCCACCCGCGCTCCGTGGATATCCACTACTACGGAGTCAAAATACGCCATACCCTGGGGCCGATTCTCCCGGGAGAGATAGATTTCTTCGTAAAGGGGGCCGAGAGCCTCAAGGAGTCTCCGGTGGGCTTCAAGATCCAGCCCCAGGATCTGCCATAACTCTTCGCGATCCATGGTAATGCCTCCATCACCGAAGAGTTTCCAGGCCGGGGCCGGAATCGAACCGGCCAGCCCCCCCCTTTCAAGGGGGCCCACGGGGTTTGCAGCCCCAGGGGAGCACCAGCCCCCTCTCCCGGCCCTCACGGAAATTATATCTCAAATTTATCTATTACAGTAATTGATTTTATCAATAAAATTGAAAAGAGGTATTGGCTGGTGGGGGTAATCCCGACACCCTGATCGAGGACGGCTCCTGGGACAATCACCACGACCACTTCTTCGGAGGGGTAAGGTTGAGTTTCAGCTTCTAGGTTTATCCGGACGAGGCCGGGGCGATGATTTTAAGCCGGAGAAGAAGGGCCACGGTTTCGGCAAGCGGCAGTCCCACCACACCGGTGACCGAACCGTGCACCTCGGTCACGAAGGCCGCGGCCAGCCCCTGGATCCCGTACGCCCCGGCCTTGTCGTAGGGCTCTCCGGTGGCCAGATAAGCCTCGATCTCCCCGGAGGAAAGCGGGCGAAAACGGACCCTGGTCTCGGAGACCAGGGTCTCCGTTTTCCCCTCCAGGCACAGGGCCACCCCGGTGAACACCTGATGGGTGCTTCCGGAGAGTGCCCGCAGCATGGCCCGGGCCTCCTCGGGGCTCCCGGGTTTCCCGAAAATACGCCCCTCCCTGACCACCACCGTGTCCGCGGCCAGCACCGCCTTTCCCGGACACCTTCTTACCACGGCCAGGGCCTTGCCACGAGCCAGATAAAGGACTGTTTCCGCGGGAGAGAGTCCCGCCGGCACCTCCTCTTCTACCTCCGCCGGACGAACCTCGAAGGAAATCCCCAGCGAGGCGAGAAGCTCCCGCCGGCGGGGACTGGCCGAGGCCAGGACCAGGGGCCTCAAATTCCGAAAAAGACCCGGGCGTTCTCGGTGGTCCGCCATGCGCACTCCTCCGTGGAGATCCCTTTCACCTCCGCCACCTTCTCGCACACATAGCGCACATAGGCCGGCTCGTTGCGCCGACCCCGAAAGGGCACGGGGGTGAGGAAGGGACAGTCGGTCTCGAGCATGAGGGCCTCGAGCGGGACGAACCGGACCACCTCCCGGATGTTCTCGGCCCGGGGAAAGGTGACTATACCGGTAACGGAGAGGAGACACCCCAGATCCAGGGCCTTCCTTGCCTCCTCAACGGTTCCGGCGAAGCAGTGAAACACCGCCTTGAGGGGGAGGTACTTTTTCAGGATGGTGAGGGCCTCGGTGTAGGCCTCGCGCACATGCAGGACCACCGGAAGTCCCCTCTCCCGGGCCATGGCCAGCTGCCTTTCGAAGTGTTCCCTCTGGAGATCCCGGGGAGAATATTCCTTGGCGAAATCGAGACCGACCTCCCCCAGGGCCACCACCCGGGAAAGAAGGCTCTCGAGCTCCCGGTAGCCCTCCTCGGTAAGGTTCCTCACCTCGTGCGGATGGATGCCGGCGGTGGCGAAGATGAAGCCGGGATGCTTTTCCGCAAGTTCCAGGGCCAGGTGAGAGGTCTTGAGGTCAATGCCCACCACCACTATGGAGACCAGGCCCTCCCGCCGGGCCCTCAGGAGCACTTCCGGTAGATCCTCGTAGCCCGGAAGATTCAGATGGGCGTGGGTGTCCACCAGTTCCATGGGGCCCTATTTTACCCTCCTTGCGAAGAGACACAAAAGGAAAAGCAGGCCGGAAAAGAGCACTATGGCTCCGGAGGGAGGGAGGTCCAGGGTGACGGAGACGGCAAGGCCTCCGGCCACGGAGATCCCGCCGAAGAGTCCGGAAAGCCACAGACACTGGCGAAAGCTTCGGGCCACCTCCAGGGCGGCGGCCCCGGGGATGACCATGAGGGCCGAGACCAGGAGGAGCCCCACCATGCGCATACCGATCACCACCAGAAGAGCGGTGAGGGTGGCCAGCAGCAGTTTCAGGGTCTTAACCGATAGTCCGGCGGCCCGGGCCGATTCCTCGTCAAAGGAAACGAAAAGCAGAGCTTCCCTGAACCTGTGTAGCACGGCCAGCGTAACCACCAGCAGCCCCAGGGCAAGCAGGGTCTCCTCCCGGGTCACCACCAGTATGTTTCCGAAAAGGTAGGTGAGAAGACGCACATCGTAGCTCCGGGCCAGCGAGGCCAGCACCACCGCCAGGGCCAGCCCCAGCCCGGCGAGAATCCCCACCGCGGTGTCCTCGTAAATGCCCGCGCGTTCGCGGATTTCCATCACGGCAAAGGCCGCAGCCACCGTAACCGCCAGGGCCAGGGCAAGGGGCGCACCCCTTAGCAGAAACCCCAGAGCCACCCCGACAAAGGCCACATGGGTGAGGGCGTGGGGAAGGAGGCTGTCGCGCCTGAGGATCAGGAAGACCCCGGCGGGTCCGGCGGAGACCCCCAGAGCCACCCCGGCGGCAAGGGCCTTCCAGAAAAAGGCGTAGTGCCAGATCTCCATCAGTGTCGGTGCCCCACCAGGTGATGATCCCCGGGGAGAAAGGCGCACACCTCCGGTTTCCGGCAGAATTCCTCGTGCTCTCCGTGAAAGACCAGGCGACGATTAAGACAGGCCACCTGCCGCACATGTCGATCCACCACGGCGATGTCGTGCGTCACGATGAGGATGGTGAGGCCCTCCCGGTTGAGGCTTCCCAGAAGTTCGTAAAACCTCTCCTGAGCGGCGAAATCCACCCCGGTGGTGGGTTCGTCAAGAAGGAGCACCTCCGGACGACCGGCAAGCGCCCGGGCCAGAAAGACGCGCTGTTGCTGGCCACCGGAAAGCTCCCGGAGGAGTCTCCCCTCGTATCCGGAAAGCCCCACCCGTTCAAGGGCGGAAAGCACCAGCTCCCGGCGCTCGCTTCCCGAAGAGAGGGGTTTACCCACGAGCCCCAGTGCCACCGTCTCGAACACGGTAAGGGGAAGGACCCTGTCCACCAGGGCGGTGACCTTCTGGGGCACATACCCTATCCTCCACCACTCGCGAAACTCCGGGAGTTCGCGTCCGAAAAGCTTCACCCTTCCCCTGCGGGGGGAGAGGAGCCCCACCATGATCTTGAGCAGGGTGGATTTCCCGGAGCCGTTCGGCCCGATGAGGGCGCAGAAATCCCCGGCAAAGAGCCTGAGGGATACCTCCTCCAGGATGAGTTCCTCCTCGTAAGCGAAACTCACTCCCTCAACTTCTATTACCGGCGTTCTCACGGGTCTTCACCCTCTCCCACACCTGATCCATTTCCTCGAGCGAGACCTCCCGGAGATCCCGCCCCTGACCGCGGAAGTATTCCTCCATGGCCTCGAAACGCCGTCTGAACTTGGCCAGACTCTTTTTCAGGGCCTCCTCGGGGTTGATTCCCAGCTTGCGGGAAAGATTGGCCACGGTGAAAAGGAAATCCCCGATCTCCTCCTCCAGGCGTTCCCGGGAGGCCCCGGCCAGATTTTCCTCTATCTCCCGCCACTCCTCCCGCAGCTTCGGCAGGACCTCCTCCGGGGAGGACCAGTCGAATCCCACCCGCGAGGCCCGCTCCCCCAGACGAAAGGCCAGTTGCAGGGCCGGAAGGCTGCGGGGCAGATTCCCCAGCACGCTGCTTTTCCCGGATTTCTCGGATTCCTTGATCCTCTGCCAGCGAGCCAGGACCTCCTCGGCACTTGCGGCCCGCTCCTCGCCGAAGACATGGGGATGACGACGGATCATCTTTTCCGCACAGAGTTCGAGCATCTCCTCCAGGGTGAAGTCCCCTCTCTCCTGATAGATGTGCGCCACCATGAGAATGAGGAAGAGGAGGTCTCCCAGTTCCTCCCGGGCCTCCTCCACCGCCCCCTCGCCTATGGCCTCGTAGGCCTCGTAGGCCTCCTCCACCAGATACTTGCGGAGGCTCTCCGGGGTCTGCTGGCGATCCCAGGGACAACCGTCGGGAGCACGCAGGCGGGCCACGATCTCCAGCAGTTTTCGAAAAAGGGCTTCCGGTGGACTCATCAGATGGCCTTTCTCTCCGAACCGAAGTAGTGCCGCCAGTGGTAGTTGAAGCGGTGTTTCCACTTCGAGGGCACCAGTTCCAGCAGGGCCCGGGTAGTCTTGAAGATGAAGGGAGCCACCACGGAACGACGCACCAGACCGGCCCCCTGAGGATAAAAACTCACCAGAAAAAAGAAGATCACGGAAAGGAGCACGCAGGCCTTGACCAGCCCCAGAGCCGCCCCCAGGAGACGATTGAAAAAGGAGAGGTGAGCGGCCTCGAATATGCGGGTAAGTATCTCCGCCAGGATGAACACGGAGAGGAAGATGAGGGTAAAGGCCAGAAGCCAGCACACCGCCTCAAACCAGGGATAGCCCCTGAACCAGGGGGCCAGAATGCCCTCCACCCTGGGAGCCAGAGTCCCGGCGTAGATGAACCCGAGAACGAGCCCGGCCAGGGAGGAAAGCCCCCGGAAGAACCCGATCCAGGCCGTGCGGATGACGAACCACAGGATCACCGCCAGCGCTACCAGGTCAAACCAGGGAAGCTTCATGCCGTCACCATCCAGAACGGTCCCCAGGGCGTGTCCCGGACCTCGATTCCCCGGCGGCCCAGTTCCTCCCGCAGGGCGTCGGCCCGGTCAAAGTCCTTCTTCCGGCGGGCCTCCTCGCGGGCGGCGAGTTTCTCCTCCACCTCCTCCCGGGAAATACCGAGAGAGGAAAGCTTCCTCGCCCTCTCCCCTTCGATGAACTCCTCGGGATCCCGGGCCCCCAGGCCCAGAATGCCTCCGGAAAGCTCCCGGATCGCGGAAAGCACCCTTTCGGACAATTCCGCCTCCACGGAGGTGGCCTCCCTGGCCGCCGGCAAAAACCGGTTGATCTCGGAGAGAAACCTGAAGAGTTCCCCGATGGCCTCGGCGGTATTGAGATCGTCGCAGAGAGCCGCCAGAAACCCCTCCCGAAAAGCGTTCAGGGCCTTTTCCAGGCGTTTACCCCCCTTGCGCAATTCCCCCTCCCGTGCGGGCCTCACCCGTTTGAGGAAATAAAGACTCCCGTAAAGGCCGTAAAGGGCCTTTTCCGCCTCGCGCATACCCTCCTCGGTGTAATCCAGGGGGCTGCGATAATGTTTGGTCAGAAGGAAGAGCCTGATCACCTCGGGATGATACCGGGAGAGCATGTCCTTCACGCTGACATAATTCCCCAGGCTCTTGGCCATCTTCTCACCGCCTACGGTGATGAGGCCGTTGTGCACGAAGAACCGCACGAAGGGTTTTCCTGTGGCCGCCTCGCTCTGGGCGATCTCGTTCTCGTGATGGGGAAAGATGAGGTCCAGCCCCCCGCCGTGGATGTCCAGGGTCTCCCCGCAGTACTTGAGGCTCATGGCCGAGCACTCCAGGTGCCAGCCGGGACGCCCCGGGCCC
This sequence comes from Thermosulfurimonas sp. F29, assembly GCF_019688735.1. Classification (NCBI taxonomy): domain Bacteria; kingdom Pseudomonadati; phylum Thermodesulfobacteriota; class Thermodesulfobacteria; order Thermodesulfobacteriales; family Thermodesulfobacteriaceae; genus Thermosulfurimonas; species Thermosulfurimonas sp. F29. The sequence goes on along the minus strand of NZ_JAIFYA010000002.1, from coordinate 216,256 downwards.
CAGGGACTCTCCCAGAAGGGTTCCCCGGGTTTGGCCGCCTTCCACAGGGCAAAGTCCAGGGGATTTCGTTTCTTGTCGGACACCTCCACCCGGGCTCCGGCAATAAGATCCGAAAGCCTCCGACCGGAAAGCTTTCCGTAGCCCGGGAACCTTTCCACCGCAAAGTACACCTCTCCATCGGCCACATAGGCCACCCCCCGCTCAAGGAGCCTCCGCACCAGATCAATCATCTCGGGAATGTGCTCCGTGGCCCGGGGTTCGTGCGTGGGGGGGGCCACCCCCAGCGCGGCCATTTCCTCCTGATACTCCCGGATGTACTGCTCGGCTATGTCGCGCCAGGGACGCCCCTCCCGGAGCGCGCGATTGATAATCTTGTCGTCGATGTCGGTGTAATTGCGCACATAGGTGACCTCGTAGCCCAGATACCGCAGAAACCGGTAAAGGACATCGAAGACCACCGCGGCCCGGGCGTGTCCCAGATGGGCCTCGTCGTAAGCGGTGATGCCGCACACATACATGGTGACCCGCGGAGGCCTCAGAGGTTCAAAGACCTCCTTCCGCCGGGTCAGCGTGTTATAGAGCTTCAACCTCATCCCGTTCCGCAAGGACTATCCCCCTGGTTAGAGCCCTTCTTGCCAGCGGCAGATCAAGCCTTTCCTTTTTTACCGGGATAACATCCACCGGTAAAGGTGCCCGGGTGAAGTGCAAAATCCATTCCGTCCACCTGTCCCGAAAGTCGCCGTCCGTTATGATGAGAAGATCAGCGTCGCTTCTGGTCGTGGCTCTTCCCTCCGCAAGAGATCCGAAAAGAACGACCTTTTCCACCCTCCGTTCTCTTCTGAGGAGTTCCAAGGCCAGATTCCTTAAATTCCGGATGATCTCATCCGTTGGAAATAGTGTGTCCCCACCCCTCGCCCCCTAAATATTCGTATAGGGCTTTTACCGCCTTTTCGGCGGCCTGTTGAGCGGCGAAACAGGCCCATTCGAAAAGGCCGGCCCCGAGGGAGATCTCGGCCTGGCGGAGATCCCTCAGGGCCTGAGTCAGCCAGTCCCCGTGTCGCTTCATTATTCGTGGATCTCACCCTGGCCGGAGCCCGGCGCCTTGGCTCCGGGTTCTCCTATGTCTTTGAAACGGTCCTTGAGCTTCTCCAGCACCTTGGGAAGGGTGGTGTACTCCATCTCCTCCGGGGGCAGCCGGTGCGGCTCGAAGATCCCCTGCCGGCGGAGGAAGTTGGCCAGATGGGCCGCCCGCTCGCGAGCCACATCGAAGGCCGGATCGTCAAAGAGATCGTTCGGTCCTATGAGGCGTCCCTCGCAGATCTGGTATCCGGCGGCGATCACCCTCGGAGGACCGTCAAACCGGGTGGGCTTGGCCTGGGAGAAGGAAACCGGCATGAGGGGCCCGGTATGCGAACCCCGCATCCAGCCCTCCACCAGCCAGGGTCTCCCGAAGGGCTCGAGTATCTCGCCCACCGCCGGAAAACCGCTCTGCGCCCGGACGATGAGCACCGGATCGTCCTTGCCCACATAACGGCCGGCCATGAGGGAGAGCTTCTGCGTGGAAGCCGCCGCGGCGATCTCGCCATCGGAATTGCGGTAAACCGCCCGCACCACATAGCGGCTGGTGGCCCCGATGAAGACCAGAAGGTCGTAAAGCTCCGCCGGGGTCTTCAGCAGGATGGCCTTTCCGGAATACACATCCATCACCTCAAAGGTGAACCCGTCGTGCATGGAGGGATCGATCACCAGACCGGCGGTGTTCATGGGATCGGCAAACATCTCGTAGAGGGGCAGGTTCCAGGCGCTGGGGGCGGTCTTGTCGGCGAAGAATACGATCACCGGCTCGCTCTTGCGTTCCTCGAATTCCATCTCCGCCACCCCGGGCCCCATGCCCTTCACATTGCCGGAAAAGGCGTCGGAGAGGATGTCCTGCCCGGCTCCGTAGAGCTTGAGCCTCTTGGCCACCTCGGTGCCGGCGATGAAGGCGTCCCAGGCCAGCTTGTGCACCGGTTCGGCATCCACGCCCTGAGTGTGGGTCATAACCATGGCGATGTCGTCACCGCAGGTGATCACCGAAACATCAAGGATAGTACCCTTTTCCTTGCCGGTCTCGGCCACCTCCCGCACCTTGGCCACGACCTCGGGATGGGTGGTGGAGTGGCCTACAAAGCCCCCTATATCCGCCTTGATCACCGATAGCGTAATCTTCATCCTTCACCTCCTCCGGTGTTTTTTTCCGCAAGTTTTAAACTACGACGATAGGCCTCCGCGGCAAAGGAATTTTCCCGTATCTCCTCCCGGGTATAACAGAAAAGTTCCACCGGAAGCCCGATCTCTTCAAAATAGTTCAGATACTTTAAAGGCCTTTCCCAAAAGGACCCCTCTTCCTTCCCTAAAACGAGAAGGATATCGGCATCACTTCCGGGAACGGCCCGTCCCTCAGCCAGGGAACCGAAAAGCCTCACCTCTTCCACCTCAGGTTTTTCTCTCACCAGCCTAAGAGCACTTTCCCTGAGATTTTTCAGAGCCAGATCCCGATCCAGCCAGAAGACCCTTACAGAACCGTAGGATCTCCTCCGCAGCACCGACGGCATAAAGCGCCTCCTTCTCGGTGTAATAATCCCGCGGCGCCCCCTCCTCCCATCCGTTGGGATATCGTGAAGGAATATAATACACATCCAATTTCCGTGCCAATTCGAATAGGTCCTCCGGAATCGAAATCCTTTCCTCTAAGCCCCTCAATAAATGCAACAAGGAATGTCCCCACGCTGCCCCTCCCAGTTTCTGATACACCGCTTTGAGAGCTTTTTCCGCGGCCTGATGAGCGGCAAAACATCCCCATTCGTAAAATCCTCCCTTTATCTCCCATCGGGCGTTTTCGAGGTCTCTTTCCGCCTGGCGCAACCAGTCCCGGCTTCGTTCCGGCACTTATCCGAACTCCTTGAATTTCCGATAAGTAATCTGTAGCCATATATTGCAAATTATAAAATTAATAACTAACCCTTAGATATGCCAGACCCCAGAAAGGCCGTGGCCCTGAAATACGAACCGGAAAAGGACGGAGCTCCCCGGGTGGTGGCCAAGGGGCAGGGCCGCCTGGCGGAGCTGATCCTGGAGGTGGCCCGGCGCCACGGCATTCCCGTTCGGGAGGACTCCGAACTGGTGCGGGAGCTATTCAGGCTGGAGATCGAGGCCGAAATACCGCCGGAGCTTTACGAGGCCGTGGCCGTCATCCTGGCCTGGGCCTACCGCCTGAATCGCAAGGCCCGCTCTACCCCCTCCCCTTGAGTTCCCATTCCCAGGCCGTTTTCACGATGAATTCGAGGTCGTCGTAGCGAGGTTGCCACCCGAGCCTCTCCCTTATCCTTCGCGCATCCGCCACCAGAATCGGCGGATCCCCCGGCCGCCGCGGAGCCTCCACCACCCGGAAATCCCTCCCGGTCACCCTCTTCACGGTCTCCACCACCTCCCGCACGGAATACCCGTGTCCGTACCCGCAGTTGAAGACCTCGCTCCGGCCACCCTCAAGAAGGTATTCCAGGGCTACGATGTGAGCCTCCGCAAGATCAACGACATGGATGTAGTCCCGGATACAGGTGCCGTCCGGGGTGGGATAATCCGTGCCGTATATCTCCAGTTTCGAAAATTCGCCTTTAGCCGTCTTTACGGCCCTTATGATGAGGTGCGTGGGATCCGGATAGGCGAATCCCACCCGGCCCTCTGGATCCGCCCCGGCTACATTGAAATACCTCAGGGAGATGTAGCGAAAGTCCGCCCCCGAGCCGGAAAGATCCCTCAGGATTCTCTCCACCGCGGCCTTGGTTTCTCCGTAGGGATTGATGGGATTCAGGGGAGCGGTCTCGGGCACGGGAACCCTCTCCGGCACTCCGTAGACCGCCGCCGAAGAGGAAAAAATGAACTTATCCACCCCGAACTCCCTCATAACCTCTAGGAGATTGAGGGTGTTGACCACATTGTTCCGGTAGTACCTGAGGGGCTCCCTTACGCTCTCCGGGACCACTATCAGGGCCGCGAAGTGCATCACCGCATCGGGCCTGAATTCCTCAAAGGTCTTCCTCAGGGTCTCCCTGTCCCCCAGGTCCCCCCTCACCAGCCTCCCGTAAAGCACCGCCCATTCGTGGCCGGTGGAAAGGTTATCGTAAACCAGGACCTCGTATCCCCTTTCTCCGAGCACCTTAACCACATGAGATCCGATGTATCCCGCTCCTCCGGTTACCAGAATACGCTTCCCCATCCTTTTCTCCTGTTCTCCGGTATTAGGAAGATTTACCAGACAGTATAGCAGACCGGGAATATTTCGATAATCCGAAATTCTCGGAAAGATCATCTCCACGGGCTCCAATGATAGCACCCTCTTCACCGGCCCGAACACCTCACCCCTCGTTTTGAATCCGAGCCGCTTGAGATTCTTGAAAGGCATTCCCGTGGAGTACAGATAGAATATCTCTTTCGGAAGATCTGTCTAACCGGATGAAACGCGGTCAACGAACCATCTCCGGATTGTTCAAAAATTTGACACCTTCTTTTTTTCCGTGTTATGAACTTAAAGTATGGCGGAGGAAATCATTGGAAAAAGCCGGGCTATTCGTGAGGTTTTCCGTCTGATCGATAAGGTGGCTCCCACGGAAAGCACGGTGCTTATTCTGGGAGAGTCCGGGACCGGGAAGGAACTGGTAGCCCGGGCCATTCACGCCAGGAGTCGGCGACGGCATGGTCCTTTTGTGCCGGTCAATTGCGGGGCCATCCCGGAGGAACTACTCGAAAGTGAACTCTTCGGTTATGAACGGGGGGCCTTCACCGGAGCCACTCGTAGCAAGCCCGGTCGTTTCGAACTAGCCCACGGAGGCACCATATTTCTGGACGAAATCGCTGAAATGAGTCCCAAACTTCAGGTCAAGCTTCTTCGCATCCTCCAGGAGCGCCGGGTAGAGCGTCTGGGAGGTGAAAGGGCCTTTCCGGTGGATATTCGGATCATTGCCGCCACCAATCGGGATCTGGAAAGGGAGGTGGCGGAAGGCCGGTTTAGAGAGGATCTCTATTTTCGTCTGAATGTGATTCCCATCAAGCTGCCGCCTCTTCGTGAAAGAAAAGAGGACATTCCCCTGCTGGCGAAGCACTTCCTGGCCCGTTTTTGTGAAAGGGAGGACTTGCCTCTTAAGAAACTTTCCGATGGGGCACTTCGAAGACTTATGGAATATCACTGGCCCGGCAATGTACGAGAACTTGAAAATCTGATGGAGAGGCTGGTCATCCTGACCGAGGGAGAAATTATCGAAGAAAAAGACCTCCCTGAACATATCCGATCCGCTTCTCCTGTTCCCATATGTCCTCCCGGGAAATTTCCCGTGGATGGATTCAGCCTCCCCCGGGCCCTTCGAGAGTTTGAGAGAGAGCTTATTCTTCAGGCCCTTGAAATTTCCGGAGGGGTAAAAAGCCGGGCAGCCAGGCTTCTGGGAATCAAGCGCACCACCCTCATAGAAAAGATGAAACGTCTTGGCCTGGATTAAAGATTTCGGTCCGATTTTTGCATAATGCCTGGCGAGACGATGAAAAGTGTCGGTCGTTTTGCTCTCATTGTGGCCCTGATTTTTCTGGTGGGCGTTTGTGCGGTGGGGGCTCAGGACGAGCCCGAAAAGGATCCGGCCTGGTGGCTGAGTCAGGCCCGTTTTGCCTATGGTGAGGGAGACCTTCTCGGAGCTTTATATATAGTAAAAGAAGCCCGCCGTCGTTTTCCGGGACGAGGACATGAAAGATTGGCCGTACTAGAAGCCCGTATCCTTTACGATCTGGGTAAAGTCAAAGAATGCGTTGATATTCTGGGCCCCCTCTCCCTTTCTTACGAACTTGCTCCGGAGGATCTCCTCCTCCTGGCCCGCGCCTATCTGGATGTACAGAATCCCGGAAATGCCCTCTTTTATGCTCATCTTGCGGAGAAAAAAGCCCGAAAGCCGGGCGTGATCTGTGAAGCAAGAGTCATAGCTGCACGAGCCTATCTGCTCAACAGAATTCATCAAAAAGCCCTCCTGATGGCCAGAAAGATTTTAAAGGATTCCTGCTCCGATGAGACGGTGGCCTTGGCCCTGGAAATTCTTCTGGAGGCCGGTGTCCCTGTGAGAGAGGTCCAGAAATATCTTGCACAAAATCCTAATTTAAAGCTTTATGCTCCCAAAATTTTTAAATATCTCGGAGATAAGTTTCTTTCGCAGGGACGCCTCCCCAAAGCGGAACGGTTCTATTTCCGCTATCTAAATCTGTCGGGAAGGGAGGAGGAAGCCCCTCCCATCCTTCTGAAACTGGCCGAGGCGGCCTTTCACCGCGGGGAGGTGCGCAGGGCCAGACTCTATTACAAGTTGCTTGCCACGGTCTGGCCGCATCGGGACGAGGCCCAGTTTGCCAAATTCAGGCTCTATCACCTGACCTATATTCTGAGAAAACGCCTGGGGCTCCCCACCCTGGAACAGCGCAAGGCTCTCATTCCCATTATAAACGAACTCCGGCGAAAACACCCCGAAAATCCCATCACCGAGGAGGCCCAGTCCTTCGAGATCGAACTGTATCTCGAGGACAGGAAGCCCCGAAAGGCCTTCGAAACCGCCCTGGATTTCGTCCAGAGGTATCCGAAGTCCGGACATCTTGCCCGGGTATATCGTCTCCTGTGTGAGGCCGAAAATCTCTACCTCTCCGAGCTCTTTGCCCAAAAAAATTTCTCGGCTATATTGTCTCTTGATCGCCGTTATCAGAAATTTGCCCGCAAGGCCACCTGTGGAGCGCACTTTTATTGGGTGGGAAAGGTTTACGAGCATTTCTATCTGGACATCGTAAAGGATGCCTATTTCCTTCAGGCCTTTGAGTGGGGAGTCCCTGATGCCTATCAACCGGAACTCTATCTCTCCCTTATCGAAGATGCTCTCCGCGAACGACATCTCCCGGAGGCCCGGGATCTCCTCCGGACTTTTGTGAAAAAATTTCCCTTCTATGCCCAACACCCCCGTTATCGGTACCTTGAAGCTTCTTACTGGTATTCCATCGGAAATTATCGGCGTGCCCGCGGGATCCTGGCGGATCTCTTTAAACAAAAGGTGGGTTCCGCCTCGCTGCGCCAGAGAATACTCCAGACTTATCTATCGCTGGCGCTGACCACCAAGGATATAGACCTTGCGCTGCAGATCATCTCGGCCCCGGGATTTAAGACCACCGATGATGACTTTGCCTTTCTCGTTCAGCTTGCCCTTGAAAATCAGGACTACCTGAGAGCCAAAAAGATTCTAAAAATGGCCCGGAAGAAGTTTCCCGATTCCACTACCCTCAAGTGGCTGGCCGGGGTGTATTATGAAAAAACCGGACGCCGGGAGGCACTGGAGATATGGAGGGCTCTTGCTAGTGAAAATTCCACGGAGGGGCGCCTGGCTAAGGGGATTCTCAGGAGTCTGGAACTGGTAGAAGCTGCACGGAAGGTTATATATTAATTCTGTGAAGGCATATGTCCGGTCAGATCCTTTTCGTTTCTCAGAGTCATGAACTCACCACCCTTTCCGAAAAGCTCCGCTCGGAAGGGCTGGAAATCCTGCAGGCACCGGAATGGTTTCAGGCTGTTGAAATTCTTGATTCCGGGAATCCGGCGGTGGTAGTGATAGAAGTGTCAGGGCAGGGACCCTCTCCCCGTCGAATTCTTGACGAATTTAAAAAGCGCAAAAAAAAGCCCGCTATAATCTTCCTGGCCCGAAGGGTCTCCCTTGAAGAGGCCGTAGCCGCGGTTCGAGAGGGAGCTTATGACTTCCGACTTCTCGATACGGATCCGGAGATACTAAAAAGATTGATCCTTACCGCATGGAGGGAGCATCGAACCTCCATAGAGAGTGAGGACTTTCTTACGCGGGATCCGCGCCTCAGGTCCCTGCTGGAAAAACTTAGACCGGTGGCCCGCAGTAGGGCTCCGATTCTCATAATGGGTGAATCCGGCACCGGAAAGGAGGTCCTGGCCCGGTGGATTCACCGGATAAGTGATCGGACTAGGGGCCCCTTCCTGGCTATTAACTGTGCGGCCCTCCCCGAGGCCCTTCTGGAATCGGAACTCTTCGGCTACGAAAAGGGGGCCTTTTCCGGAGCTCTAACCCGGAAAAAAGGTAAGTTCGAGCTGGCTGACGGGGGCACTATTCTTTTGGATGAAATCACCGAAATGCCCCTTACCCTTCAGGCCAAACTCCTGCGGGTGCTTCAGGAGGGAGAGGTAGATCGCCTGGGAGGAGCCTATCCGGTTAAGGTGGATGTACGGGTCATAGCCACCACCAATCGGAATATCGAAGCCGAAGTGTCCGCCGGTCGTTTCCGGGAGGACCTTTACTTCCGGCTAAATGTCATCCCGGTGCGACTCCCCCCCCTCCGGGAAAGGCCCTCGGACATCCCCTTTCTGGCCGAATATTTTTTTCGTGAATTTACCCGGCTGTACAGAAAAAACATTCGAGGATTTGCTCCCGGAGTCCTCGACACCCTGAAAGGATACGAATTTCCGGGAAATGTGCGCGAATTGAAGAATCTCATTGAAAGAGCCGTCCTTCTGTGTGAGGGGCCCTGGATTACACTGGAGGATCTCCTGTGGTCTTCCCGAACTCCCTTCGACCATTCCACGATGGGGAATTCATCTGCGTCGGGAAAGTTCAAACCTCTCCGGGAACTGGAAAGAGAGGCCATTCTGGAGGCCCTAAGGGCCTGCGGGGGCAACCGTACCCGGGCCGCGGAGCTTCTCGGAATAAGCGTGCGCACCCTGCGTAACAAACTTAGGCTCTATCGGGCACAGGGTTTGCTATAAAAATCCCTCGGGAGGTTCGTAATGTTCGGAAGGGTCTTCCAGAAAACCTGGGATCTGGTGGCCCGCAGTCTCCGGCTTCGGATCCTGCGCCATGAGGTTCTGGCCTCCAATGTGGCCAATGTGGACACACCCGGTTACCGGCGCAAGGATGTGCCTTTCGAGAAGTTAATGCGGGCCTATCTAGGGGAGGGTGAACTCCCCCTGCGCCGAACCCGTCCGGAACACCTCTCCCTGGTCTCCCCGGAGGTCTCTCCCCGGGTGGTGGAGGCCGAGGATGTGGGCACTCCCAACAATGTCTCGCTCGAGGAAGAAATGTCCAAACTTATAGAAAATCATCTCCTTTATCAGGCCACGGTTCAGGCCCTGATAAAGGAGATCCAGATCATGCGTGAAGCCATTACCGAAGGAGGTAAGTAATCATGAAACTGCTGACCGCCCTTAAGATCGCCGGAAGCGGCCTTACTGCTCAAAGGGTAAGGCTCAACATTGCCTCCATGAATCTGGCCAACGCCCAGGTCACCCGTACAGCCGAGGGGGGCCCCTATCGGGCCAAGGATGTAATTCTGACCTCCGACCCCCTTCCAGACGAAGAGGGAGTCTCGGAGGTGAAGGTGGCCGAGATCGTGGACGACCCGGCTCCTTTCCGGGAGGTCTATGATCCCACTCATCCCGATGCCGACGAACGGGGAATGGTCAGGTACCCCAATGTGGATGTGTTAACGGAAATGGTGGAATTGCTTTCGGCGGGAAGGGCCTACGAGGCCAACCTTACCGTGATAAACATTACCAAGGATCTGGCCATCAAAACCATAGACATAATCCGTGGATAAGGAGGGATAAGTCCATGAAAATTTTGCCTTCTTCCTGGTCCGGTCTGTTCCCGGTGGAAACCGGGAAGGATGTCCTGAAACGGGAGAAAGATTTCGGGAGACTCCTGAAGGAAAAGCTCAGAGAAACCGATCGCATCCAGAAGCAGGCCCTTGCGCACCTTCGGGATTTCGCCTCGGGACGCGATACGGATCTCACGAAACTCACTCTATCCCTGGCCAAAGCGGATCTCTCCTTTCGACTAGTGGTGCGAATCCGGAACAAGGTCCTTGAGGCCTATCAGGAGATCATGCGCATGCAGATTTAAGTAGGAGGGACCTAAGAGCATGAAGTGGCCTCAACCGCGAGAGGTGGTCGGTCAGCTTCGGACCTTTTACGAGGGTTTGAATCGACAGCAAAAGATCATAGGGAGTATCCTTTTACTTCTGGCGGTGGCCGGTTTTGCTGCCCTCATCCTGTGGTCCTCGAGGCCGGAATGGGCCCTTCTTTATCGAGGTCTTCCCGAGGAAACCGCCGGTGAGATCGTAAATTATCTCAAGAACAAAAACATCCCCTACCGGATCGGCCCCGGAGGATCCATTAAGGTACCCAAGGATAAAGTGCTGGAGCTACGGATGGAGATAGCCGGACAGGGGTTGGTGGGGGGGCCGGGTCCCGGTTTTGAGCTTTTCGACAAGGGACGCATCGGGGCCACGGAGTTCGTTCAGAGGGTCAACTACCAGAGGGCCCTTGAGGGAGAGCTGGCTCGCACCATCATGAGTTTGCGGGAGGTAAAGTATGCTCGTGTTCACCTGGCCCTCCCCAGGGAGAGTTTATTTGTGGAGGAGGAAAAACCCCCCAAGGCCTCGGTCTTCGTCAGCCTCAGGCCGGGTTATACCCTTACCAGAAAAGAGATCCTGGGAATAGTCAATCTCGTCTCCGGGGCGGTTACCGGCCTCACCCCGGAAAACATAAGCATTATTGATTCCACCGGCCGGATCCTTTATAGGGGTAAAAAGGAGGAAGAGGAGGTCTCGGCCACTCAGCTGGCCTATCAGCGAAGTCTTGAGGAACGCTACCGCTCGAAAATAGAGGATTTACTAAGCCGGGCTCTGGGACCGGGCCGGGCCGTAGCTCAGGTCTCGGTGGAGGTGGACTTTGACAAAGGGGCTATACGGGAGGAGACCTACGATCCGGAGATGACCGCGGTGGTCTCCGAGTCGGTAGAGGAATCCAGTAAGAGCAGCCGCAGTCAAGGGGGACCGGCCGGAGTGAAAGGGGCTCTTGCCGCCAAGGCCGAGGGCAACCTGGGACTTGCGGGTCGGGGGGAGGTTTCTTCAAAGAAGAAGATTATCCGTAATTACGAACCCAGCCGGGTCCTCAAGCAAATCTCCATCGCTCCGGGAAAGATAAAACGCCTCTCTGTGGCCGTGCTGGTGGACGAGAACGCTGTAGCCGGAAAGGACAAACAGGCTAAACTTGAATGGATAGAGAAACTGGTTAAGGGAGCGGTGGGATATAATCCCGATCGAGGGGATGTGGTCGAGGTATCCACCTTCCCCTTCCGCACCGAGGAGGTGAAGGGACCGGCGGTGTGGATGGAATATGCGAGTCGCCTGGTCAAGCCGCTGCTTGAGTTTCTGATCGCGGTTCTGGTCCTACTTCTGGTGATACGCCCGCTTCTAAAGAGTATTCTGGAGAAAAAACCCACCGAGGCCGAAATAGAGGCCCTGGAGAGAGGGGAAAGGGCTCCGGAAGTGGAGGCCCGGGAGGAGGCCCAGCCTCTTCCCCACGAGATGGCCCTGGGCATAGTCCAGAGCAGTCCCGAACGGGCGGCCATTCTCGTAAAAAAGTGGTTGCTTGAGGAATCCGCGGAGGAAAGGGCCAAGGCCCTGAAGGAGGCGGCTTAAAATGGCCAAGATAGATCCGGAAAAATTGACCGGTCCCCAGAAGGCGGCCATCTTTCTCATGGTCATGGGAGAGGAGTTCACCTCCGAGGTGTACAAGTATCTGGACGAGGAAGACATAAAACGCATCGGCGTGGAAATGGCTAAGCTGGAATATGTGCCCGCGGAGGCGGTGAAAAAGGTGCTCGAGGAGGCCAATCTTGAGGCCAAGGAATTAATGGCCGACCTCTCCGTCTCCCCGGAGGAGTTCCTCAAGGAGAGTTTGATCAAGGCCTACGGGGAGAAGGGAAAGCAGATCTGGGAGGAGATAAAGAAAGAGATCGGTCCGGAGACCTTCAAGAAGCTCAAGAAACTCGATCCCAAGACCGTGGCCAACTTCCTGCGCAACGAGCATCCGCAGACCATCGCCATCGTTCTGGTACATCTGGATCCCGACCAATCCGGGCAGATTCTGCAATTTTTGCCGGAGAAGATCCGGGGAGAGGTCCTTCTGCGCATTGCGCTTCTGGATAAAGTTGATCCGGATATCGTGCAGGAGATCAGCAACGCCCTTGAGGAGGAGCTTCAGGCCGTGGGTGGGGTGCTGGGGCGCAAGCTGGGAGGCACGGAAAAGGCCGCGGAGATCCTCACCCATGCCGGACGCGAGCTCGAGGACGAAATTCTCTCGGACATCGAGGAGGAAAATCCCAATCTTGCCGAGGAAATTCGCAAGTATCTCTTCACTTTCGAGGACTTCCTCCAGGTGGACGATCTGGCCATCCAGACCATCCTCAGGGAGATTTCCACCGACGATCTGCGTCTGGCCCTCAAGGGGGCCTCGGAGGAGGTGCGGGAGAAGTTCCTGCGCAACATGAGCGAACGCGCCGCCACCCTCCTCCGGGAGGACCTGGAGGTCATGGGGCCGGTGCGGGTTTCCGAGGTGGAAAAGGCGCAGCAGAACATCATCAAGGTGGCCAAGCGCCTGGAACAGGAGGGCAAGATAATCCTGGGACGCGGGGAGGAGGAATTTGTCTAAGATTCTCAAGTCCTCCATGATCAGGATGCGCCGCCTCCGGCTGATGGAGGCCGCCCCGATCCAGGAGGGGAATACCCTTGAGCCCTCTTCAGAAAAGGAGTTCTCACGGGAGGTAGCTCTGGCCCGGGAAAAGGCTTACAGAGAAGGATACCGGGAGGGTTTTGAGGAGGGCCGTACCGAGGGATTTGAAAAAGGGTATAGGGAGGGACGCCACCGTGCCGATAAGGAGTTATCTCAAAAGAAAGCCCAACTTGAGACCGAGTTAGGTAATAAAATTAAAGAATTAGATGAACTATTAGAATCCTTAAAGAGGGAAATATCCGGGGGAATTTTTTCTCTGGATCGTGAGGTCCTTTCTCTTCTGAAGGTTATGGCCAGAAAGTTCCTCTTTAAGGAGGCCCTGAAGGACGAAACCCTCATCCTCAGGGTAATACGCGAAGCTCTTAAAGAGGTGGTAGAGGGGGCCCGGATAAAGATACGGGTCCATCCAAGGGAGGCCGAGTTTCTCAAGCGGTTCGACCTTTCGGCCCTTTCCCAGAAGAGTCTTCCGGCCCTGGAGATTGTGGCCGACCCCTCCATCACCCCCGGAGGGTGCCTGATAGAAACCAACTTCGGTCTGGTGGATGCCACCCTGGAGAGACGCTGGGAGGAGCTCCTGAAAACCCTGAAAGAGGTTTCCGACGGTGAGGGTTAGTTCTCTCGAAAGATATCGACTGGTTCTGGAGGGGGTTAAACCCATTAAGGTGTGCGGACATGTAAAACAGGTGGTGGGACTGGTGGTGGAAGCGGAGGGGCCTCCTCTCCGGGTGGGGGACCTCTGTCGAATAGAAACCTCCTCCGGAGAAATCCTGGCCGAGGTTTCCGGATTCCGGGACGAAAGGCTCCTTCTTCTTCCCCTGGGAAGCCCCATAGGGATAGAACCGGGGAATCGGGTTTATGCCTGCGAGAGGGCCGAGGCCCGGGTGGGAAGGGAACTTTTGGGAAGGGTCATAAATGCGCTGGGAGAGGCCCTAGACGGGAAACCCCTGCCCTACCTTCCGGAGACCTATCCCCTTTACAACGAGCCACTCAAACCCTTTGAGAGGGCCCGCATAACAGAGCCTCTCGATGTGGGGATAAGAGCCATAAACGCCCTTCTTACCGTGGGCAAGGGACAGCGTATCGCCATAATGGCCGGCTCAGGGGTGGGAAAAAGTACGCTTCTCGGCATGATGGCCCGGCATACCCGGGCTGATGTAAATGTAATCGCGCTCATAGGGGAGCGGGGCCGGGAGGTGCGGGAATTTATCGAAAGGGATCTGGGTGAGGAGGGATTGCGGAGATCGGTGGTCGTGGTGGCCACCGCGGACGAGCCTCCTCCGTTAAGGATGCGCGGCGCCTATTACGCCACGGCCATCGCGGAGTACTTTAGGGATCAGGGGCTCGATGTGCTCTTCATGATGGACTCCCTTACCAGATTTTGCATGGCCGGGCGGGAGGTGGGGCTTTCCGTAGGCGAGCCCCCCACCGCCCGGGGATACACTCCCTCGGTGTTTGCGCAGCTTCCGCGTCTCCTGGAACGCATGGGACCACGCACCGAGGGAGGAAGCATCACCGGTATTTACACCGTGCTGGTGGAGGGGGATGACTTTACCGAACCGGTGGCGGATGCCGTACGGGCCATCGCGGACGGGCACATCGTGCTCTCCCGGGAACTGGCACAGGAGGGGCACTATCCGGCCATTGATGTTCTAGCCAGCGTCAGTCGACTGATGCGGGATCTCGCCGAAAGGGAACACTATAAAGCCGCCCAAGAACTGGTAAAACTCCTTGCCGTATACCGGCGGGCCGAGGATCTCATCAACATCGGAGCCTATGTGCGGGGAAGCAACCCGGAGATCGATCGTGCTCTTGAAAAAATCGAGGCCGTCAAGGCCTTTCTGCGTCAGGAAGTGGAGGAACGGGCCGGTTTCGAGGAGAGCATTCGGGCCCTTAAGGAGGCGATTTCGTGAGAAGGCCTCCGCGAATCCTGAATACCCTGCTTTACCTAAGGGAACTCCGGGAGGAACGGGCTCGGGATAGACTCTCGGGAGCCCTTTCGGCTCTGGATGCGGCCCGTCGGGATCTGAAGGAGGTTCGGGAGAATCGCAGGGCCGTGTACAACCGTCTTTCCGGAGCAGTGCTTTCCGGAAAGGATCTCCGGCTTTACGGAGAAGGGCTGGAGGCCACCTTTAGAGAAACCGATCGCCTGGAGAGAAAACTCCGGGCCCGTATGAAGGAGGTAGAAAATCTTAAAAAAGAACTGGAAAAGGCTCATCTAGAAAAAAAAGTGGCTGAAAAATATCACGAAAAGCTATGGCAACGCTTCCGACGGGAGGAGGAAAAGGCCTTTTACCGGGAACTGGACGATCTAACCCTGATGCGCAGGGGGCGGAGATGAAGCCGGCTCGTCTGTTTTTCGTGCTGGCTTTTCTGGCTCTCCTCAAGCTTATTCTGGCCATTACCGCCTTTGAAAGAAATCTTCAGGCCGAAGTGCGCTCCACGAAGGTCCCTTCTTCCCCCCTAGGACAGTGCCCCCCGGAAATCTTTGAGGCCCTCCGGGCGGAGCGCCGCAAGCTTGAGAAAAGAGCGAGAGAAATCGACCTGAGGGAAAAAAGACTTAAACTTCTCGAAAAACAGGTGGAGAGGAGACTTGCGGCTCTTCTTGAGCTTGAGGATTCGCTGGATGAGAAGCTCAGAGAGATTCGGCGAATCGAAACCGAAAGGTTCAACCTGCTGGTCAAGGCCTACTCGGAGATGCGTCCCTCCAAGGCGGCGCGATTGTTGATGAACATGGATCCGGACATGGCGGTCAGGATCCTTTCGGCCATGAAGAGCGACCAGGTGGCCCGGATCCTTGCGGCCATGCCTCCGGAAAAGGCCGCTCCCCTGGCCGAGGCCCTTTCGGGTATATCCCCGCAGAAGTTTTAGACCCGTTTGCGGGCTACCAATCGGGCACCCAGGAGCCCGACCTCGAAGAGGAGGTAAAGGGGCACCGCCATGAGGCTGAGATTGAAAACATCCGGGGTGGGGGTGAGCACCGCGGCGACGATGGTGATGATAAGGATGGCGTGCCGTCGATAACGGGCCGCCCGGTGGGGATTGAGAAGTCCCACCTGAGCCAGGAGAATCATAAAAAGGGGGAGTTCAAAGATGAGGCCGAAGGCCAGAAGAAAAAGGGCCACGAAATTGACGAAGTGCCCCACGGAGATGGTAGGAACGATGTCCTCCTTCTGAAAGGAGAGGAGGAATTTCATTCCGTAAGGGAGGGTGACGAAGAAACAAAAGGCAATTCCGGCGTAAAAGAGGAGCATTCCTCCCAGAACCATGAAAACCCCGTGCACTCTTTTCAGGTGGAACACGGAAGCCGCCGTGCGGTATAGGAGCCACAGAAAGTAGGGAAAGAGAACCACCACGGCCAGAAAAAATGCCGTCTTGAGAAGGGCCAGCCAGGGTTCGGCCACTCCGAAGAAGGCCAGTCTCTGGCCGAAACGCGTCTCCAGCCAGAGGAGCACGCGGGGAGCCGCGGCCAGCGCGGCCAGGCTGAACGACACCAGCAGCAGGACCATCCGCAGGAGATACCGGCGCAGATCAAGCAGAAGCTCGGCCAGGGACTTTACCGCGGAATCTTCCTTCATGAAAGGAGAGTTTCGCGGAGGTACTCCACCGCATTCTTAAAGAGACGAAGACCTGGGGTCTCCGGCGGAATCGTTTCCCGCCTCCAGCGGGGATGATTGGTAGGATGATTGAAGGCCTCGGGATGAGGCATGAGGCCGAAAACGCGCCCGGTGGGATCACAGATCCCGGCCACGGCCATCACCGAACCGTTGGGATTGTAGGGATATTCCTGGGTGGGTTCACCGGTTTCAGGATGGGTGTACTGAAGAACGATCTGTCCCCCGGAAATTAACCTCTCCAGAACATCCCGGTCTCGCACTACAAACTTCCCCTCACCGTGACGCACCGGAAAGTAAAGGCGTTTGAAACCCCGGGTAAAAACGCAGGGAGAATCACGGTTGACCCTGAGGCTCACCCACCGGTCCTCGAAGCGTCCGGAGTCGTTGTAGGTAAGGCTCACCAGGCGTTCCCCGTAGCGTCCCTCCAGCCCGGGGAGCAAGCCCAGTTTCACCAGGAGCTGGAAACCGTTGCAGATCCCGATGATGAGTTTCCCGGCTTTAATGAATTCCAGGAGATGATCCATAAAGCGTTCGCCGGAGGTTCTTATGCGGGCGTGTCGCAGGCGATGGGCCGCGGCCTGGGCCGCCCCCAGATGATCCCCGTCCAGGAATCCCCCCGGGAAGCAGAGAAGATGATAGTCCCGAAGGTGTTTCTCCCCGTAAAGGAGCTCGGAGAGGTGGACTATTTCGGGATCCGCTCCGGCGAGACGCAACACATGGGCCGTCTCCCGCTCGCAATTTATGCCGTAGCCCGAAAGAACCAGCGCCCTGGGTCTCATGGCATTTACATTTAACACAGCGGTTTATAAAATAGCAAGAGGGGATTCGGGTTTCCGGTTAAACGGAGGAACTGATGATAGATCGGAAGCTTTTGGAGATACTGGAGACGCTGCCTCCGGAATGGAGGGAGGCCTTCCTGCGTTTTGCGGAGCTGGTGGATCGGGAAATAGGCGAAAGGGTCACCCGGCGGGACTTTCAGGAATTCGACCGTCGATTTGAGGCCTTCGCCGAAAGAACTCAGGAAAACTTCAACCGCATCTGGAAGATCCTGAACGAGACGGCCGAGCAGCGTAAACGGTTCGAGAAGGAGCTGGACCAGAAATTCAAGAAGGTCTGGGAGACCATCGACAGACTCTCCGAACGACTGGACCGCATGGCCGAACAGCAGAAACAGTTCGAGAAGGAGACCAAGGAAAACTTCCGGCGCGTATGGGAAACTCTGGACCGTATGGCTAAACGCCAGGAAAGGTTCGAGAAGGAGACCAAGGAAAACTTCCGGCGCGTATGGGAAACTCTGGACCGTATGGCTAAACGCCAGGAAAGGTTCGAGAAGGAGACCAAGGAGAACTTCCGGCGCGTCTGGGAAGCCCTGGACCGCATGGCCGAACGCCAGGAAAAATTCGAAAAGGAGACCGAGGAGAACTTCCGGCGCGTCTGGGAGGCCATAGAGCGGCTCACCGAACGGGTGGACCGCCTCACCGAACGGGTGGATCGGCTCACCGAACAGGTGGAAAGGATCGCCCGGGGGCTTGAGCGCACCCGGGAGGAGCTGGGGGGACTTTCCCGCACGGTGGCCTACGCCCTGGAAAACGAGGCCTACCGGCATCTTCCCTCCTTCCTCAGGAGGGTTCACGGAATCGAGACGGTGGAACGTCTGATCCGCACCTACATAGACGGCGAGGAGGTGGATCTCTTCGGAAAGGTGCGCCGCAACGGAAAGGAGATGTTCCTGGTGGGCGAGGCGGTGCTCAAACTGGACGATCGGGAGAAGCTGCGCTCCATCTGGCGCAAGGTGGAGGCGGTCAAAGAAGAGTTCGGCGGAGAGGTCCTTCCGGTGATCGTAACCCATATTGCCCATCCCGAGGTCCTGGAGAGGGCCAGAAAAGCGGGTATCCTGGTGGTGCAGAGCTTTGAGTGGATCCCCTGACCCCCGGGTGCTCATCATCGAGGACGATCCCTTTCTGGGCCCCTCGTTGAGGGATTACCTTAAGGAACGGGGGTTTGAGGCCTTCTGGCTCGGCGACGAAAGGCTCTGGCGTGAAACCCTTTCCCGCCCCTGGGAGGCGGTGGTACTGGATCTCATACTACCCCACATTCCCGGAGAGCACATCCTCAGGGAACTGAAGAGCCGACATCCCTCCCTTCCGGTCCTGATACTCACGGCCAAGGAGGACCTGGAGAGCAAGAAGGTCTGTTTCGAATCCGGGGCCGACGACTACCTGGTGAAACCCTTCGAGGTGCTGGAGCTCGAGCTGCGCCTCAGGGCCCTGCTGAGGCGCCGGGAAAGACCCCCGGCCTCACGGGTGGAGATCGGAGAGCTCATAGTGGACCTCGAGGCCGGGGTCCTCCGTCGGGGAGACGAGGAGGTCGTGCTTTCCCGTCGGGCCTGGGACCTTCTTCTCTATCTCCTCCGGAACCGGGGCCGCATAGTGAGCAAGGAGGAGATCCTGGAAAATGTGTGGAGCGATGTCATCGTGAACGAGGAAACCTTGCGCAGCTACATCAAGGAGCTGCGCCGGGTGCTCCCCCGCGAGGCTATAAAGACCTTCAAGGGAAGAGGTTATCGTCTGGATTGAACCGGTGAGGATCCGCACCCCCGGAGAACTTTTTCGTCTGGCTTTACTCATCCTGGTGCTTTCCCTGATCCTGGTTTATCTCGCCGCTCTCCTGGGTTTTACGGTCTCCGCCGAGACCCCTTTCCCCCCGGCGGAGTTCGCCCGTTATCTCTTTTTTTGGGTGGCCCTGGCCGGAGTGGCCCTGGCCTACCTCCTTTTCGTCTTTTTCCGGGCCTATGAAAGACACGCCCGTCGCCAGGAACTCTTCCTCCGGGTCCTGATCCTCTCCCTCTCCCACCGCTTCGGCAACTTCCTTTCCGCCCAGAAGGTAAAACTCTCCCTGGCCGAGTCCCGCCCCGAGGCCCTCTCCGAGCTCAGGGAAAGCCTCTCCCTCATGGAAAAAGATCTTGCCCGTCTGCTGAAACTCCTCCGGTACTTTCTGGAGGAAGGCCCCGCGGCTTACGAGGAACCTCCCCGGGAGGTGGCGGAACGGGTCCTTAAGAGACTCGAGGCGGACTGGGGGAGAAGGAAAATCCGCCTGCGCCTTGAGCGACTCCCGAACTTCCTGCGTTCTCCGGAGGGGGAGCTTCTACTCTACCTCCTTCTCGAGAACGCCTATCGACACGGAGGGGAGTGGATTTACCTTCGGGCCGGACGCTTCCGGGGCCGGGTCTATCTGGCCCTGGGCAACGACTGCCGCCCCTCCCCTTCTCCCGGAAGCGGCCTAGGGCTCTATCTCTCCCGCCGCCTGAGCGAACACCTGGGTCTGCGGCTCCGTATAGAATCCCGCCGCAATCGCTTCTGGGTGCTCCTCTCCGCTTAGGCCACTTCCTCTTACGGAGCCCCTTATTTCAAAACTTCCAGATACCCCTCAAATCCCCGATCAAAACTGGCTATCCTTCTGACCCCTTCCTCCCTGCATCCTATTACGAGCAAAGCGTCATTGAAGGTTAACCGTCCCTGGCTCTCAATCGCCAGATCCCAAACATCCCAGAACTTCCACGCCAAATAATAGGCAAACTGCGCCGGATTCGGAACCATCCTCCTCAAAACATCCACCGTCTCTCTAAAAGAAAATTGATGCACATCCCGCCGGCACAAAAGCGCCACCAGGAAACTTGTGTCCACCAGGACCGTCTCCATCAAAAAGCCTCCCTGGAGTCCTCCACCGCGTCTCCTCCGGCCGGAATACTCCCTACAAGCCGATCTAAAAGATCGAGATTGGCCTCTCCGGACCCCATCTCTTTCTTCAAGCCCTCCATCGTAAGCCTTACTATCGCCTGGCTGGTGTTCTCCTGCCTCATGGCCGCCACCATCTTAACCTTCCGCAAAAGATCAACGGGAAAGAGAACCGAAACCTTCTTGACCCTTTTCTTGGAGGAACGGACAGATCTGCGAATAGTCATCTCGTTCTCCTAATCGGATTCTCTTCTCTCTTTCATTTACAATTTAAGGTTCCTTGTTTTTCGGATCAAGTTCTTAAAAATCCCGCCGCAATCGCTTCTGGGTGCTCCTCTCCGCTTAGGCCACTTCCACCATCCCGCAAACCTCCGTAGCTTGCCCTTTCCCTGATCCCTCTTTATCCTTAATTTAAAAAGCTCTGAGGGGTGTATGTGATGTCCGGTGTATCCCTTATGAGAAAGATAAGTGAGCTTTCTCCGCCTCTGAGGGAAGTGCTTTTTGCCATCCTGGAGGAAATGGAAAGGCAGTATGCCCGGATGGAGGAGCAGGTTACCCGAAGCGAATTTAACGAGCTCAAGGAGATCGTCCGTGATCTTGGCGAGACTGTAAAGGAGCTTGCCGAGGCCCAGAAACGCACCGAGGAGCGGCTTGAGCACTTTGAGAGGCAGACAGAGGAAAATTTCAAACGCGTGTGGCAGGCCATAAACGAACTCGCCGAGGCCCAAAAACGCACCGAGGAAAGACTCAACGAACTTGCCGAGGCCCAAAAACGCACCGAGGAAAGACTCAACGAACTTGCCGAGGCCCAAAAACGCACCGAGGAAGAGATAGCCAAGCTTGCCCGTGGGCTTCAGAGGGTGAGAAAGGAGGTCGGCGGGCTTTCACGCACCATCTCCTATGCTCTTGAGAACGAAGCCTACCGTCATCTGCCTTCACTTCTCAAGGAAAAGCTGGGGCTTGAGGTGCAGGAAAAAATAGTACGCACCTTTGTGGCAGGAGAGGAGATAAACATCTTTGCCCGGGCCAGAAGGAACGGGGAAGAGGTGCTCCTTGTGGGGGAGGCCGTGCTGAAGCTGGATGATGTGGCGAAGCTGAAACAGGTGTGGAAGAAGGTGGAGGCGGTAAAAGAGGAGATAGGCGGGGAGGTGGTACCCATAGTCGTTACCCACTTTGCGTTACCCAAGGTTCTGGAGCGGGCGGAGCGGGCGGGTATGGTCGTGGTGCAGAGCTTTGAGTGGGTGTGAACCTCTTTGTCTTTGCCTCTCTTGCCTCCACGAGACCGTCCGGTTGCTCCTACCCTGGTTTCTGGTTAACGGAAAGCAGGATTTTTGAAAGCATTGATAAGAAATCGGTTTTAAATTGCACTTAAGGAAGAATAGGCTGATTCTTCCACACGGTTTTCTATCTGGCGCTCAATCTCCTGGGCCACCGGGTAGAGGCCGAGGTTTTGAATCACCGGGGCGTCTGTACATGGCGGTGGCCTTTGATCCGAAACGCCGGACGGTTTCGGATCTCGAAGCCCGCTTGCTTTAAAATTTTTCCACGATTTTTCCACGAATTTTGCGCGGACACTTCACGCAGGAGAAAAAGGCAAATAATATTATGAAAGTATGAAAAAGTTCTACTGGTTGACTATATTTATGGTTTTTCTAAACTTAAAAGGAGCCCCTCTCCGGGCTTTAGACGAGTTGCTTCTTTGCGGAAAAGTTAAGAGAATGAAAGGTTCTTCCCTGGTGGTTTACTTTCCTCAGGAGACCTGCAGGGGTGAAAAAAGGATAAGCCTAAAGGGTAGTTTCCCTGAATTATCTCCCGGTTCCACGATCTGCGTTAGTCTACCTGGCTCCAGGTGTCAAAAGGAAAGTTTTTCCTTAAAACCCGAGGAAATCATCCCTATTAGAGGTAAGGAAAAGAAAATTATTCATGAGTAGGTTTCTACTTTTTTTCCTTCTCATAGCCTCGTTTTTTCTCTACACTCCTAAGGCTGAAGGGGCCAACTACTGTTCCACCCCTCCCTTTTTGACCACCGCCGTTTCTCCGAATATCCTTCTAGTCATCGATGTGAGCGGTAGCATGAGCTGGAATGCTTACTTCAGTAACTGGCAATGTAATGTTCCTTCCTACAATGGCACGGAAATTTACGAAGGATACTTCATCCCTGAGAAACATTACAAAGAGATAGAAGGTATATGGAAAGAAACCACCGATCCCATAAACTGCAATTTAAATGGCCAAGTATTTTATACCAGGAGGGGGTGTTACATTATTTTCTCTCCCTCGGGAATCTGTTCTGGCAACCAATTAAATTTCGCTCTAATGACTCGGATAGATCTCCTAAGATGGGCTCTTACCGGAGGAAGGCCAGAGGCATGTAACGGTCTTGATGATCCCAACTGTGATCCTGCCCTGAGCAGTTCCTGCAACGAAAACACCTGTACTCTAGAAACTTATTCAGGAGAGTTGGTAGAAGTCCCTACAAGCAGGATTAAAGGTGTCCTCCAGGAGATGGAGAAGCAGAGCCCCCGCCCTCGCTTTGGGGCCCTTTTTTACTCTACTCAGATCAGGGCAGAAAAGATTTATTTGGGAGATTATCCCTACACCGGTTTTGGCCAGCCCGGGAACGCCGACCCGGACCATCCTTATACCCACCTTATACGGTTCATAAATTACATATCTCCTGATGGAAGAACAAGTACAGGCCCGGCCATGTGGGAGGCCTACGATTACTTTAAACAACAGGACGACCATAACTATGCCAACGACTTCGACCTCGCCCCCGGAACCTACAAGGACCCGCAGTACTTTTGCGCGTACGACCACACTAATTGTACCGCGGTGCCCTGTGCCAAAAATTTCGTCATCCTGGCCTCCGATGGTCAGTGGAATACTCCATCCTGTAGTATAGATACGGGCTATGAAGACAATTCCGCGGATCCGGTGGTTCCGGCCTACCGCATGCACCATGATGTGCTCCGGACTTTGAACGGAGCCGACATCCGCGTCCAGCAGGTTTACGCCCTGGGACTCTTTTTAGGGGGTACCGGAGAACAGTCCCTCAAAAATGTAGCCATGTACGGATCCTTTGATCTGAATCACGGAGACTGGCCCGACGATCTTACAGGATATCCACAAGACACCTGTCGTATGGATGATTGTTGTAGTGAACCCAACTGTGGTAAAGGCAGCGCTTGTACTCCTCTGCCCTCTTCCTCTCCGGATTGGGATCAAAACGGGGACGGTCAGCCGGACACATTTCTCAAGGCCTCCACGGCCATCCAGATAAAGAACTATCTACTCCGTTTTCTACGCAGCATCCTCGCCAGGGCCTCGGCCGGCACTTCGGTGTCGGCTCAGACCCAGAAGCGTGAAGTGGGAGTAAACCTGATACAGGCCGTGTTCTATCCGAAGGTGCCGGAGAGTGATCTTACCTGGGCGGGGTTCGTGAATGTCTTTTGGCTATACGCCTTCGGCACGAACAGGAACATCCGAGAGGACACGGTGGAAAACAAAATTCTGGACCTGTGTTCTCCCACGGGAGAGCCCGGTGGAGACTACATCTTACATTTCGTCGTAGAAAATGCCACCGGAGAAACCACCATAAAGGCCTACGAAAGTGCCTGCAACGGCACCGAGGCCTCCCGCACCCCAAAAGAGACCTACCTCCATCTTAACACCCTCACCGGAGAGAACTCCCCCGTCAAGGTCTGGGAGGCCGGAAGGAAACTCTCCCAGACCCGGGCCGACGAGAGGAAGATCTACACCCCCGCCGCCTTGAATTCCCTCTTTCCCGAAACCCCGGTAGACCTTACTAATGCAACTTACGAACTGGTGGACCTATCCCAAAGGGATTATTCCCTTTTAGGAGACGAGGACAAAGACGGTTATGTTGACGAGAACGGGGAAAGTTTTCGAGGGGTGACTTTTTCAGAAAACGGTCTGGCGGTGGTGGACCTTATAGACTACATCTACGGAAAGGATCAGCCCGGCTGGAGAAACCGGACCTTTACGGTGGGCACCGAAAACAGGACCTGGAAACTGGGAGACATAGTATATTCCACCCCCCTCGTGGTGGACTATCCCGGTTATTCCGTGGTCTATGTGGGGGCCAACGACGGCCTGCTCCATGCCTTTAGACTGGGAAAGAAACGCTACGACGGCCTGGGGAAGGGACAGCTAGCCAGAATCTGCGACGATACGAATATTCTTTGTACGACGAATCGTCTGGGTGAAGAGCTCTGGGCCTTTGCTCCGAAAAACGCCCTTCCCTACCTGCGCTACCTTGCCGATCCGGGATACTGTCACCTTTACTATGTAGACCTGGAACCCTTCCTTTACCCGGTGGATCGAAATCGGGATGGGCGCCCGGAGAAACTGATCCTCATCGGAGGAATGCGCCTGGGAGGAGCGGTCGGGTGTGATAATGCCACTAATTGTGTTATCCCCCCGGAAGACACCTGTCCGAGCCCGGGCAGATATTCACCGGACTCTAATTCCTGTGTGGGGCTTTCCTCCTACTTCGCCCTGGATGTAACCGATCCTGAAGATCCCAAATTTCTGTGGGAATTCGCCGATCCGGATCTGGGCTTCACCCTCTCCGGTCCGGCCCTGATTTATTATCAAGGTACACCCTTTGTAATGTTCCTTTCCGGACCTACCAGCTACAACGGAAGTGCTGCTCTGCCGCCGAGGGCCTTCGTTTTGGAGCTGGATCCCGACAATTACACCGTGGCTTATACAGAAGATATTAATCCCAAACCCAAAATATACGAAATAGACTTAAACTCTCCACTGGGATTGAGTTCTTCGACCAAGGGCTTCGGAGGCCGCCTTTTTACCTCCGGCCTGGACTACAACGAGGACGGAAACACGGATCTCGTCCCCTTTGGACTGACCTACTGGGACAACTCCACCCAAAGCTGGAAGGGAATTGTTGCGGCGGCGGTGGTGAACTCGTCTAATTCATTAGAATGGACTTTTCAGGTTTACAAAACCGATATAGGTCCCGTAACTACACGGGTACTTGCGGGAAAGTGTAAAGGGGCACCGTGGATTTACTACGCTACAGGCCGTTGGTTTTATAAAGAGGATCCATCTGGCGAGGGAAGGGAAACTCTGGGAGGAATTAAACTGGATCCCACAAATAACTGGGCCGCCTCTACGGAATTAAATGGCGAGTGGTCCGTAACTCTGGATCTCGGAGAAACCGTGGGAGGAATCACCTACGGTAAGGAGCGTTCTATCACCGATCCCCTCTTCAAAGACAACATTTCCTTATTCGTCACCATGGAACCCACCGCGGATGTTTGCGGATTCGGAGGAAGGACCAGGGTGTTAGCCATGGAATGCGACAACGGCTCCTCCATCACCCGGGCCGTGGGCACACTCTTTCTGCAGCTCTCTCGGGGAAACATAGAGAAAATAGAAATCAAACCGGAGAACTTTCCCTTAAAAGGCGGAAGAGCCACCCGGTGGTTCGTGGGCACGCCTTCCCCTTCCCCGCCCCTTCTGGTTTCTCCCGGGGAGGGACTGCGGGGGCGGATAATCTATTGGTTCGAAAAGTGAAGCCGGTAAAGGGTTTGACCTTGATAGAACTTCTGGTGGTGATGGCTCTGCTGGTGGTTCTGGCCGGTTTCGGACTTTCGGGGATTCAGGGAGTGCTCCATCGCTGGTTCCTTAAACGGGATCTGGAAAGGATTTACGCCTCCTTAAAAGAGGCCCAGAGGCTGGCCTTCGTCCGCAAACGGGCCTGCGGGGTATGGTTCGGAGGAGAAACCTTCGATACCCTTGAAATACGCTGCGACGCCTCCTCCCCCTTGGACGAAGACATAGAGGATAGAGATGACCTCCGGATAAAGGTTATAAATCTACGAAATACTTTCCAGCACAGCCTCCGAAGTCGATATATTCTCTTTAAGCCCGAAGGATTCACCTCTAATCTCATGAGCATCTGCCCGGAGGATAACGGGACCCTGACGGTGCGAAACTGTATCAAAATAAACAGGGTAAGAATATCCTTTGGAACTTGGAGCGGCGGGCCGTGCAACGACGAAAACTGTCGCTAAAGGGGTACTCCCTGGTGGAGGTCATGGTGAGTCTCATGATTCTTCTCATCATAGCCGTGGGAATTCTCGAGGCCATGAGAATCTTCGTGAGCAGGGAACTGGAATCCGTCTTCCGCCGGGAGGCTGCACGCCTGGCCGCGGCCTGTCTGGAGGAACTGCGTCTGGGCGCTCCCTGTTTCGGTTTCACCGACTGCGGGGGCGGGACCTGCACGGGAAATTACACCTACCGAATAAAGAATCTCTCCAAGGACTTCCTCCTGACTTTTACCGATCCTTCCCTTATCGGAAACGGAACGGAAGTCTTCGTGAGAGTAGAATATTCTTTTCGGGGAGTTCAAAAAGAAATGGAAATGCGCACCTGGATAACCCCTTATGAGACGAAGGAATAAGACCCGGGGACTTTCCCTGGTGGAGCTTCTGGTAGCCCTGGTGATAGGGCTTCTGGCCCTGGGAGCCTTTCTTGAGGTCTATCAGATTCTTCTCAGGCAGTATGTCCGAAAAGTAACCGTTCTTGAGAGCGAGCTCTCCGAGGCGGTGAGTATCGAAATCCTCCGAAAAGATCTTTCTCTGACCGGTTTCGGAATTCCCGCAAACGAAACCAGTCCAATCCTTTCCTGGAACGACACCGAGATCACCCTTCTTTCCACCGCGGCCAATATTGATAGCCGCAGGGCCCTGAGCTGGGGCTACTGCTTCGATGGAACCCCTTACAACCTTGGAAAAGGTGACTTTACGGAAGCGGAATCCTGCATCACCCTGGACGATGAACTCTATCCTTTGAACTGTTCCTGTAATTGCGACGGATGTCCGGAAAAGACTTTCTACTTCGTATTCGCTTATAACGGTACCACCACGGTGCGTTATTTCCTGAAAGCCACAGATGTTCCGGACTATTGCGCAGAGGGTACCCGCGTTCTCGAAAGGGAGGAGGTGGGAGCGGCGGGAGGACCGTATCCGGTGCTCGATTGCGTGGCGGCCATGAGGGTTTATGTGGGCCTTGATCTTTCAGGAAACGGGACCCTTACCTGGCGTGAGACCTCCTCGGGCCTTTCCTCCGGGGAGATTCGCCGGGCCCGGCGGGTGATCGTATACCTCCTGGTTCAGGAGGGGAAGAGTCAGGCCGGGAGCGTGTCCGTTACCGAATTTCCGATAAGTTATCCGGTGAACGAAGTTCTGCGGGCTCCCTCCGATGGTTATCGCTGGAGGATTATTCGAGTGTACTCGCCCCTCGAAAACCTGGAAAGGAGAACCTTGTGAGAGGTAAACGCCGGGGATTCGTGTTGGTCTCCACCCTGATTTATACCCTGGCCGCCCTGGTCATGGTGTTGGGGGTAAGCCTTCTAATGTTCTACGGAGCCAGGTTTTCCGGCTCCTTAAAAAGATACAGCACCGCCCTTGAGGCAGCCAGAGGCGAAGCCCTGGTCTGCCTAGAGGAAATCCGAAAAGCCTGTGCGAGAGGAGATTGCCCTTCTCCCCCGGCGAATCCCTCTCACTCCGTCCCGGAAGACCTTGCCTCGGACTACTATCACCGGGGAACCTACGGGAACTACGATGCTTACTGTAAGATCATAGACCGGCGTTTCTTCATAGTCCGTTTTTACCATGTCGAGGTAGCGGCCTTCAAACCCGGAACACAGGACTACGCCTGGCTTGCGGTGGGCTATGAACTTAAGTAAGGTCCGTGGCTTTGTAATCGCCGCGCCCTGGAGCGGGGCGGGGAAGACGGTTGTCGCCTGCGGGCTCATCAGGGCTTTTCGGCGAAAGGGAATTACCGTGGCCCCCTTCAAGGTGGGGCCGGACTACATAGATCCCGCCTATCTCGAAAGAGCCGCAGGGAGGCCCTGCTACAACCTGGACGCCTGGTTCTGCCCGGGTGAGGCCCTGCGGAGGAGTATGTCCCGCGGGATGCGCGGGGCGGATCTTGCCGTGGTGGAGGGAGTCATGGGGCTCTTTGACGGGATCGGAGGGACCCCCCGGGCCTCCACCGCCGAGGTGGCCAGGATCCTGGAGCTTCCGGTGCTCATCGTGCTTCCGGCCAAAAGCCTCTCGGCCACCGCCGCGGCCCTCCTCAAGGGGCTTCTGGAATACGATCCCGAACTCACCTTCCTGGGCGTCATCCTTAACGGCGTGGGAAGCGCCAGACACGAAAGGATCCTCCGCCGGGCCGTCTCCGGGCTGGATCTCCCGGTGCTGGGGGCCATTCCCCGGGAGGAAATCCTGGCCCTTCCCTCCCGGCACCTGGGGCTGGTACAGGCCGAGGAAATGGACCTGGAGGAAAGACTCGAGCAATGGGGGGAGACCCTCATCCGAAGGGTGGACCTGGACTTCGTCCTGTATCGGGCCTGCGAAAAACCCCTTGCCCTGCCCCACCCCTCCTCCCCGCTCACCCCTGCGGTCATCCCGGGAAAAAAAGTGGCCGTGGCCCGGGATCGGGCCTTTTCCTTCTATTACCGGGAAAACCTGGATCTTCTCGAGGAGGCCGGGGCGAAGATCCTCTTCTTTTCCCCTCTGAGGGACCCCTTTCCCGAGGAGGCGGAGGCCCTATATCTGGGAGGGGGATATCCGGAACTATTTGCGGAGGAGCTCTCCCGGAGGACGGATCTCAGGAATACCCTTCTACGCAGAATAAAGGAGGGGCTTCCGGTGCTCGCCGAATGCGGGGGCTTCATGTTTCTTCTGGAGGGTATAGAAACCGGGGGAACCTTTTATCCCATGATGGGTATCCTTCCCGGAGTGGCGCGCATGGAAAGGAGATTGCGCTCTCTGGGGTACCGGGAGGTGCGTTTTCTCCGGGACAGTTTCTTATTTCCCAAAGGCTCGCTCGCCAGGGGCCACGAATTCCGGTATAGTATGGTCCTCAAAGGCGAACTCTCCGGCTTAGAGGTGAGAGATGCGGAAGGACGCACGGTGGAAACCTTCGGGGTGGTCCGGGAAAATCTCGTGGCCTCTTACATCCATTTTCACTTCGGTTTTTTGCCGGAAGTGGTGGCTAACTTTCTCGTTTAGTCTATTTGTACTCCTCCTCTTAAGTTCTACCGGACTTTCATCTTCCCGGCTCCCCAGGGTTAAAGTATGGGTCAGGGTCAATCCGGAAAGACATACTCTGAGCGGGAGGTGTCTGATTGAACTCCCTCGAAATCGGGTAAACAGGATCCTGGTAAAGAATCTCTACCTGGGCAGGGTGCTTCTGGGTGGACGGCCCATCCGGCCGGAAGTGGAAGAAGGTCAGTTACGGATCCTAACCGTGGGTAAGACGGAAAAACTGGAGATCCTTTTCAGGGGAATTTTTCCCCCGGCCGAATGGAAGGAAAGAGGGGGCTTCCTGGGAATACGGGAAGGACTCCTGTTCGGAACATGGTTCCCTTCCCCTGAGGGATTGGCCTATTACACCCTTACCGTGGAACTTCCCGCCGGTCTAAAGGCCATCTCCTCGGCCGAACGGCTGGCAATCAAGACCCTAAAACGCCGCAGGATTTATACTTTTATCCTGAACCATCCCGCCCCCCCTCCTCCTCTGGTTTACGGAAAATACGAATATTATTATCGCACCCGGGGATCTCTTACCGTAGCCCTTTATCTGAAAAAACCGGATCCGGAGCTTGCCGAAAATTACCTGAAACGCTCTCTTGCCTACATTGAGGAGTACAAAAACCTGCTGGGGGCTTTCCCCTATCGACGTCTTTCTATTGTGGAAATAAGTAAAGAGTTAGGGGAAGCTTATCCCACGCTGATATTTTTCGG
Source organism: Thermosulfurimonas sp. F29 (assembly GCF_019688735.1). Taxonomy (NCBI): domain Bacteria; kingdom Pseudomonadati; phylum Thermodesulfobacteriota; class Thermodesulfobacteria; order Thermodesulfobacteriales; family Thermodesulfobacteriaceae; genus Thermosulfurimonas; species Thermosulfurimonas sp. F29. The sequence goes on along the minus strand of NZ_JAIFYA010000002.1, from coordinate 186,468 downwards.
TGAAAGGGTCCTTCGACTTCCCTTTATTCCGGAAACCTCCCTACCTCATGAAATTCTGCATCAGTGGTTCGGATGTGGAGTTTATCCCCGAAAGGCCAACTGGTCAGAAGGTCTGGTAACCTATCTCGGGGACTGGAGACAGGCGGAAAAAAGGGGAAAGGGGGTGAGATACCGAAAGGATCTCCTCATCGCTCACGAGACCTGGTGCGGGAATGAGGACCTCTTTCCTCTCTCCCGTTTTATACGGAGAACGAATCGCTGCGCTCAAGCTATAGGATACGGAAAGGGAGCGTTCCTTTTCTACATGCTTGAACAAAAGCTGGGAAGGCGGGTCTTTCAGGAAAGTCTGAGGGAATTTGTGAACCGTTTTCTTTTTAAAGAAGCGGACTGGGACGACCTGGAAAGGACCTTTTCGGCCCGAGCGGGACATGACCTCTCCCCTTTTTTTCAGGAGTGGGTCGAAAGGAAGGGAGAACCCGTTCTGCATCTAGCCAAACGGTATCTATTCAGGGACGAAAAGGGAAAATATCGTTTGGGATTAACCCTTTACCAGGATCCTCCCTTTTACAGACTCCGGGTTCCCATCGTTATCAAGGGATCCGGAAAAGACATTCATACACAAATAGAAATTTCGGGGATCCGGAAGGATTTTGAATTATCTCTGAATTTTTCTCCGGAAGAGGTACTTCTTGATCCGGAATATACCATCTGGCGCAAACTGGAAGATTCGGAAATCCCGCCCACTCTGGGATTAATCCTGTCCTCCGGGGGAAAGGTGGTTATTTCCAGAGAAAAATGGCCTGTTTATCGTCCGTTGGTTCATTATTTCCAGCACCTGGGCTACAGGGTGACCTGGAAAACATTCACGGAAAGCGAATTAAGCAACGAAAATGTTATTTTTATGGGACAAAAGCCCGGGGTTCTAAATTTCCTTTTTGAGAATAACCGTGAACTAAAGCCGGGATTTTATCTCGAAGTCAGCAAAAGTCCTTACTATCCCGGAAAGGCCCTCCTTTTCGTCCGGGCTACGGAGGCGGAAGAAATAAAGCGGGTCCTACCCCGCCTTGAGCACCTATGGCGTTACAAACGTCTCCTTTTTCGCCAGGGAAGGTTGCTTGAAAAGGTTCGTTCCGAAGGAGAGAACGGTATCAGGCTTCCGCTTTCCACCGAAACCACCGGGCTCCCCCTCAAGGATCTTTTACCGCTTCAGGAAATAATCAGGAGGATCGGTCTATATAGGGTTATTCTTATCGGAGAAGAACATGATCGGTACGAGCATCATCTGACGCAGTTGGAGATCATCCGAACTCTGTACCGGGAGGGACATCGCCTGGCCATCGGGCTCGAAATGTTTCAGCAACCCTTTCAAAAATATCTGGATCTCTTTATTGCAGGATCCATTAATGAAAAGGAGTTTTTAAAAAAGACCGAATACTTCAAGAGATGGCGCTTTGACTGGAAGCTTTATCGTCCCATAGTTCTCTTTGCTCGCCGGAACGGGATACCCCTGGTAGCCCTTAATGTCCCCTCGGAATTGACCAAAAAAGTAGCCCAATCCGGGCTTGAAGGCCTCAGTCTTGAGGAGAAGGCCTCCCTTCCGGAAATGAAACTGGATAATCCCTCATATCGAGCCTATCTTTTTAAGATTTATCAAAAACATCGAGAATTTATCAAGAGATTCCCCAAATTCGAATATTTTTATGAAGCCCAGATCCTGTGGGACGAAGGTATGGCCGAGGCGGCCTATCGCTGGCTCCAGGCACATCCGGATTATCAGTTGGTCATTCTGGCCGGAAAAGGGCATATTATGTACGGATTCGGTATTCCCTCCAGATTGAAGAGACGAGGAATTCGTTCCCTGGTTACCCTGGTTCTGGGAGGGAACGAAAGAATTTCGTCCGGATTTGCTGACTTTATTCTTTATCCGGAACCGGCGAAAAGGCCCTTTACCGCTCGCCTGGGGGTCTGGATCAAAAAGGAAAAAACAGGGGTTAAGATTGTGCAGGTGGAAGAAAAATCCCCGGCTGCTAAAGCCGGTCTTAAAAAAGGAGACATTATACTCCGGGCCGACGGAGAGGCTATCTCCGGTGTAGAGGATTTGCGCCTGATATTGACCTTCAAGGATAAAGGGGATTCAGTAAAGATTACCTACTTACGGGGAGAAAAAGAATATACTACAACTGTCCGCTTCCAGTAAAGGACCTACTTCCAGCCAGGAAAAGATAAAAAGGGAGGGGATTTTTCCCCTCCCGTATTTAGAAAAAAAAATCGAAGGTTATTTCATGTTGATTATTTCTTTTTTTTACTCACCGCCGCTTCAAGGGCACTTCCGGGCTTAAACTTTACCACCTTGCGGGCCGGAATCTTTATCTCCTCACCGGTCCGGGGATTGCGCCCCTTTCGAGCCGCCCGTTCGGCCACCATGAAGGTACCAAACCCCACCAGGGTGACCTTATCGTTCTTCTGCAGGGCCTCCGTTACGGCTTCAATAAATGCATTCAAAGCCTTCTCCACGGATGCCTTGGTCATTCCCGAGATATCAGCCATTCTAGAAACCAATTCCGCCTTATTCATACCGCCCTCCTTATAATTTGAGATTGCCTTAGGTTCCGTTTTAGATGAATGGAAATGATAAGTCAAGAGGGTCGTTAAAGGAAAAATCTTGCCGTATCACCTTTCGGTTTCGGTAAGAAGAAATAAAAATGAAATATTTCGGATAAGTCAGGAACATTTATCGCATTTGCCGAGAAATAAAACTCTTAAACCATAAATTTCCAGTTTTTTGGAATATTGCTCCGGTATGTCGGCCCTCACCTCCCCATAGATATCAATAATTCGCCCACAAGAAAGACAATAGAAGTGGTGATGAGGTTCGGTATTGGGATCAAAGCGTTTTTTCCCACCCTCCACATGAAGTTCCATAACCAGGCCCTTTTCCTTAAGGGCCTCCAGAGTATTGTAAACCGTGGCAAAAGACATGCTCGGAAACTGCTGACTTACATGACGGTATATATCTTCGGCGGTGGGATGGGAGGTATTGCCCTCGAGATACTCCAGAATGGCCAGCCTCTGAGGGGTGATCTTTAATCCAAGGTTTCGGTAAAAATTGATTCTATCTTTGGATAACATTTTATTCCTCATCTTAAAATTTTTATAAAAAAATAATCTCTCCAGATATCTTGTCAACACAAGAGACTAAGATGTACCGAATTTCCGGGCCACCTCCTTGGCGAAGTAGGTAATGATGAGGTCCGCCCCGGCACGACGGATGGAAAGGAGGCTTTCCATCATAACCCTATCCTCATCGAGCCAGCCGAGTTTGGCCGCGGCCTTGATCATGGCGTACTCCCCGCTCACCTGGTAGGCCGCGATGGGATGATTGAATTCCTCCCGCAGGGCCCGGATGATGTCAAGATAGGGCAGGGCCGGTTTGACCATGATGATGTCCGCACCCTCCTCTATGTCCATGGCCGCCTCCCGCAGGGCCTCGCGAGCGTTGGCCGGATCCATCTGGTAGCTGCGCCGGTCGCCGAACTGCGGGGCCGAATCCGCGGCCTCCCGAAAAGGGCCGTAAAAACTCGAGCAGTACTTCACCGCGTAGGAAAGGATGGCCACATTCGGGAATCCGGCCTCGTCGAGGGCCTCCCGTATCCGGCCCACCCGGCCGTCCATCATGTCCGAGGGGGCCACGATGTCGGCCCCGGCCCGGGCGTGCGAGACCGCCGTGCGGGCGAGCTGCTCGAGGGTGGCGTCGTTGTCCACCTCCCCGTTCCGAATGATCCCGCAGTGACCGTGACTGGTGTACTCGCAAAGACAGACATCCGTGACCACGACGAGATCAGGAACGGCCTTTTTTATGGCCTCGATGGCCCGCTGAACGATGCCGCGCCTGGCGTAGGCCTCGGAACCGATCTCGTCCTTCTTTTCCGGGATCCCGAAAAGGATCACCGCCGGCACCCCCAGCTCGTAAACCTCCCGGGCTTCCCTTACGGCCTCGTCCACCGAAAGTCGATAGACCCCCGGCATGGAAGACACCTCCTGCCGGACCCCCTTTCCGGGACAGATGAAGAGGGGATAGATCAGGTGCTTAACGGAAAGCTCGGTCTCCCTCACCATGGCCCGCAGGGCCTCGGTGCGCCTTAACCTCCGGGGACGATACTCCGGAAAGAACATGGCCTCCTCCTTTTCGAAGACAGAAATTTTTGTCTTAATTTTTATCAGAAAAATCGAACTTGACAAAGACCTGCGTTGAAATATAGAATGATTTTGAATACAAAAAGTCTAAAATGGGAGGCTATTATGAAAATAAATAACAGAAGTGCACAGGGCTTTACCCTTGTAGAGTTGGCCATAGTGCTGGTGATCATCGGTATTCTTCTGGGTGCGATATTAAAAGGTCAGGAATTAATTAACAGTGCAAAACGCACCAGGCTCTATAGTCAATATCGAGAAATAATGGCCGCAGTCTATACATATTACGATAAATATAATGCATGGCCCGGTGACGATCCCCAGGCTCAAACTCATCTCGGTACTACTTCCACAGTAAACGGAAATGGTAATGGTTTAATTAATGGAGGGTTTATCTCTACCTGTACGGATAGCAATACTCAAGAAAGTTGCGTAATCTGGGAGCATTTAAGACTGGCTAACATAATTGCAGGAAGCGGTCGGGTTAACCCGCGTAATGTTTTCGGTGGAGCTATCCGTATCGCTTATGGAATTATTAACGGTGTAGCGGCAAACTGGATCTCCTTTGATAATATACCCGAAGATGTGGCCTTACAGATAGATGTCAAATACGATGACGGCAATAACACTAAAGGCTCTATCCAGGCTCTCGGATGTGATTATGATTTAACCACTCCCGATATATGTGATTTGTATTTCCGTTTATAGCAAGTTTTTTTAGTCTCTCGAAAAAATAAAGTACACTTGCCGGGAGAGTAGAGAGCACATTAATAATGGGGGGGAGTACTGGTGTTTGTGCCGGTTCCGGAGAAGGAGCTTCCCGGGGGGCTTCGGCCCCTGGTTCTTGAGGTCTCGGCCCGGAGCGAGACCCCGCTTTTCAAACTCTTCGAGCGTCTTCCCCGGGATCTTTCCGCCGACCGTCTTGATCGGCGGCGATTCCTGATCTCCGGCCCGGTGGAGGCCCTCCGCACCCTCATCCGCGAAAACCTGGACCTCAAGTTTGCGAAGGGTCTCCTTCTTTACCTCCTCCGGTGGGAGCCCTCGCTGGTGGCCGATCTCAAGCCCCGGCACGGGCTCATCCCCCCACAGGATCTCTCCTTTACACTCCTTTCCCGGGAGGAGGTGAGGAACCTCTCCGCAGCCCTAAAGGCCCGGCACCTCTACTTCGGAGTACGCTACCGGGGGCCGGAATCCCTGGCCGTGGAGGTCCTTAAGAGTCGGCTTCCCGCCGAGGTTCGGGGAACTCCGGGGGAGGAGCGGGAAATCTTCCTCTGCGCAAGCCTTGCCGACCTTCTGGTTCATCTGGTAAAACCGTTGAGGGAGGTTTCGCCCCTCAGGGAGGAAGCCGAGGCCCTTCTGGAGAACCTGAAAAAAGAGGTCCCTGAATGTCTGGGGGAAACGGTCTAGTTTTAGGGAGGCTCTAAAGTGCAAAGGGCACGACTTTTTCGGCTTCTTGAGAATCTGGACCCCGGACTGCGGGAAGTCTTTTTCGCCCTTCTGGAGGAAATTGATCAGCAGAGGGCCGGTATGCTCTCCAGGGAAGACCTGCGGGAGGTGAAGGCGGAGCTTCAACGGCTCTCCGAGACCCAGGAGAAGACCTGGGAAGCCATCAGGGAACTGGCCGAGGCACAGAAGCGCACCGAGGAAAGGGTAAACGAGCTCGCCGAGGCCCAGAAACGCACTGAAGAGGAGCTGAGGGAGTTCAGGAAAAGGACGGAGGAGGAATTCAAGCGGGTCTGGAAGGCCATCGAGGAACTCGCCGAGGCTCAGAAGCGTACCGAGGAGAAGGTAAACGAACTGGCCGAGGCCCAGAAGCGCACCGAGGAAAGGGTAAACGAACTGGCCGAGGCCCAGAAACGCACCGAGGAGAAGGTAAACGAACTGGCCGAGGCCCAGAAACGCACCGAGGAGAAGGTAAACGAACTGGCCGAGGCCCAGAAACGCACCGAGGAGGAAATAAGAAAACTCGTCGAAAGACAGAATCGACTCGAGGAACGGGTGAACCATCTGGATAAGGTGGTGAAGGAACTCGCCGAGGCCCAGAAGCGCACCGAGGAGGAACTGCGCAAACTGACTCGGGAACACCGTAAGACCCGGGAGATGCTGGGGGCCCTTCAGCACAGCGTGGGTTACATGCTCGAGGATCGGGCCTACACCCACCTTCCGCGTCTTCTGGAGGAGGAGTTCGGGATCCGGCTGATCGAACCCCTCCGTCGAAGGTACATAGAGGTGGCTCCCCGGCGCTACGAGGAGGTGAACCTCATAGGAAAGGGCCTTAAGGAGGGACGGGAGGTGTGGATCCTGGGGGAATGCAAGTCGCAACTTCGCAAGCGGGATGTGGATTCCTTCCTGGCCCTGGTGAAGCGTCTGGAGAGTTTCTTTCCCGGGGAGAAATTCCTTCTGCTGGTAACCTACCAGACCCCTCCTCCGGTGGAAGACTATGTGAAGGAAAAGGGGCTCGTCCTTTACTATTCTTACCGGTTTCCCCTTTAGGAGGTCGCCTATGGGACTCACCGTGGCGGAAAAGATCATCGAGCGGCATCTGGTTAAGGGAAGTCTCAGGCGGGGTGAACCCATTGCCATCCGCATCGATCAGACCCTGACCCAGGACGCCACCGGCACCATGGCCTATCTCGAGTTTGAGGCCATTGGGATCGATCGGGTGCGGACCGAACTTTCGGTCTCCTATGTGGATCACAACCTGCTTCAGACCGACTTTCGCAACGCCGACGACCACCGGTTTCTCCAGACCGTGGCCGCCCGCTACGGGATCTGGTTTTCGCGGCCGGGAAACGGGATCTGCCATCAGGTCCATCTGGAACGCTTTGCCCGTCCGGGAAAGACCCTTCTCGGCTCCGACAGCCACACCCCCACCGCCGGCGGTTGCGGCATGATCGCCATCGGGGCCGGGGGCCTGGATGTGGCCATGGCCATGGCCGGGGAGCCCTTCCACCTGATCATGCCCCGGATCGTGGGGGTCCATCTTACCGGAAAACTTCCGCCCTGGGTCTCGGCCCGGGATGTGGCCCTCTGGCTCTTAGGGAAACTCACGGTAAAGGGAGGCCTGGGCAAGATACTGGAATATTTCGGTCCGGGGGTCAAGGAACTTTCCGTTCCGGATCGGGCCACCATCGCCAATCTGGGCACGGAAATGGGGGCCACCACCAGCGTCTTTCCCTCGGACGAGGTCACCCGGGCCTGGCTCCGCGCTCAGGGAAGGGAGGAAGACTTCGAGGAGATCCTCCCGGACGAAGACGCCCGTTACGACGAGGTGATCGAGCTCGACCTTTCCACGCTCGAGCCCCTTGCGGCCTGTCCCTCCTCACCGGACAATGTAAAGCCCGTGGCCGAGATAGCCGGACGCCCCGTGGCCCAGGTCATCATCGGCTCCTGCGCCAACTCCTCCCTGAGGGACCTTCTGGTGGTGGCGGAGGTGCTCGGGCGCTATCCCGTCCACCGGGACACCTGCCTTGAGATCAATCCCGGTTCCCTCCAGGTGGTGGAAAACCTCGAGGCCCTTTCGGCATTCCGCAAGCTGGTCCACGGCGGGGCCCGGATCCACCAGAGCGGGTGCCTGGGCTGCATCGGCATGGGCCAGGCCCCGCCCACGGAGGCGGTGTCGCTACGGACCTTCACCCGCAACTTCCCCGGCCGCTCCGGCACCCGTCCGGACTATGTCTACCTGGTCTCCCCCGAGACCGCGGTGGCCTCGGCGGTGCGCGGGGTGATCACCGATCCCCGCGAGCTGGGGGATTATCCGGAGATCAGGCTTCCCGAAAGATTCATCCTGAACGACACCCTTCTCGTGCCGCCGCTTCCCGATGATGAGGCCCGGAGGGTGGAGATCATCCGGGGGCCCAACATCGTGCCCCTTCCGAAGTTTGACCCCCTGCCGGAGGACCTGGAGGGGGAGATCCTCATCAAGGTGGGCGACAACATCACCACCGATCACATCATGCCGGCCGGGGCCAAAATCCTTCCCCTGCGAAGCAACCTCCCGGCCATAAGTGAACATGTGTTTTCGGCCCTGGATCCGGAATTTTCGAAAAAGGCCCTGGCCCTCAAGGAGAAAGGCCGGGCGGTGGTGGTGCTGGGCGGGGAGAATTACGGCCAGGGGTCCTCGCGGGAGCACGCGGCCCTGGCTCCGCGTTACCTGGGAGTGCGGCTCAAGATCGCCAAGAGTTTTGCCCGCATCCACAAGGCCAACCTCATAAACTTCGGGATCCTTCCGGTGGTGCTGGAGGATCCCGCGGACTACGATAGACTTTCGGTCGGTGATCGCATCCGCGTCCCCGGGATAAGGAAGGCCCTCTCCGAGGGGGCCGAGAGTATACATATCGAGGTCCCCGGAAAGGGTGAGATCCAGGTCCGGCTTGAGCTCACGACCCGCGACCGGGAGATCATCCTTGCCGGCTGTCTCCTTAATGTGGTGAAACCGTGAACCGCGAACGCCGACGGGAACTGGGAAAGACTTTGATGGATATGGGAAAGTACTTTCTCACGGGAGGGTTCGTGGGGGCTATCCTCTCGTCAAGATTGGGCCCAGGAAGTGCCCTCCTTTTCGTGATCGCAGGAACGATTATAATAACCCTGGGTTATTTCATAATTCCCCCGGAGGACTAAGAGTGGAAGGAGCTTACATCATTTTAATAGGCACCACTATTTTTGCCTTCATTTTCTATCTCTACATCAAACTCGTGGAAGAGCCACGAGAGAAGAAAGCCTCCCCGTGAAAGTTCGCCTTTCCGTTCTCATACTGGCCCTTCTGGGTCTGGCCGTTGGACTTTTCTCCCCCTTCGTGCGTTTCTACACCGACTATCTATGGTTCCGGGATCTGGGTTACGCACGGGTGTTTCTGGTACGCTACCAGGCGGAGGCTCTCCTTTTCGGGGTCTCCGCGCTCCTTGCGGGGCTGATATTTTACCTCCATGGATATCTGGTTCAGCGCCAGGCCTCCCGGGGTGGGCTCTGGGCCCAATATCTGGACCCCCGGCTGAGGCGCATCCTTTCGGAAAAGTTTCGTCTGCTTCTGCGGGTGGTGTCCCTCATCCTGGCCCTGTCCTTCGGACTTTCCTCCCGCGGTCTCTGGAGTGACTTCCTTCTGGCCCTTCACGGGAAGGGCTTCGGGCTGAAGGATCCTCTTCTTTCCCTGGATGTGGGTTTTTATGTGTTCAGGCTTCCCTTTCTCCGTTACCTGGGAGACGCGGCTCTGGCCCTCTGGACCCTTCTTTTTCTTTCGGGAGTGCTCGTATTTCTGGCTCAGGGGCACCTGGAACGCGGTGGACCTCTGGGGGTAAGGCTCACGCCGACCTTTCGGCGCTATCTGGCCGTGATGTTGGCGCTGTTTTTCCTGCGCCTGGCCTACGATCTATTCCTTGATCGGGCGGACCTCCTCTTCGACGAACGCGGCGTGGTCTTCGGAGCGGGATACACCGAGGCCAGGGTGGTGCTCCCGGCGTTGAACGCCCTGGTATTGCTTTCGCTTGCCGCGGCGGTGCTCTCGGCCCTTTTCGTCCTGAGACCCAGACGCGAGATCCTCCTGGGCCTTACCCTGGGCTACGCCCTGATCTACTTTCTGGGGCTCCGGGTGCTACCCGGGGTGGTTCACCGGTATGTGGTGCAGCCCAACGAACTCGACAAGGAAAAAACCTACATAGCCTACGAGATCCGCTACACCCGGGAGGGGTTCGGTCTGAATCGGGTGGTGGAAAAACCCTTCCGCTTCGGAAAACCCCTCACCTACGCGGACCTCCAGCGCAACGCCTCCACCATAAAGAACATCCGCCTGTGGGACCATCAGCCCCTGCTCGAAACCTACAGCCAGATCCAGGAAATCCGCACCTACTATCGTTTCGTCTCCGTGGACAACGATCGATACCTCATAAACGGGGAACTCAGGCAGGTCATGCTTTCGGCCCGGGAGCTTTCCTACGAGGATCTACCCAGCAAGTCCTGGATCAACCTCCACCTCATCTACACCCACGGCTACGGCCTCACCCTGGGGGTGGTCAACCAGGTCTCCCCGGAGGGGCTTCCGGTGCTTCTCATAAAGGACATCCCTCCGCGCTCGGTCATAGACCTTCGGGTGAAACGCCCGGAGATCTACTTCGGGGAACTCACCACCACCTACGCGGTGGTGGATACCCGACTCAAGGAGTTCGACTATCCCGCCGGGGAGGAAAATGTCTACACCACCTATCGGGGAAAGACCGGGGTGCGGGTGGGGGGAATCTTCCGCCGCCTCCTTTTTGCCTATCGCTTCGGGACGAGCAAGTTCCTCTTCTCCCGGGACATCCGATCCGAAAGCCGCATTCTTTACTATCGCGAGGTGCGGGGAAGGGTAAAGCGTCTGGCCCCCTTTCTGCTGGTGGACCCCGATCCCTATCTGGTAATCGGAAAGGACGGGCGTCTCTTCTGGTTCGTGGATCTTTACACGGTCTCCGACCGGTTCCCCTACTCGCGCCGGGTAAAGGGCCTGGGCAATTACATCCGCAACTCCGCCCTGGCCGTGGTGGACGCCTACCACGGAACGGTACGCTTCTACCTTAAGGATCCCCGGGACCCCCTGATCCGGACCTATCAGGAGATCTTCGGGATCTTTCGGCCCCTTTCGGAACTCCGGGAGGATCTTCGCCGGCACATCCGTTATCCCCATCGGCTCTTCTCCCTTCAGGCCCGGCTCTACGCCCGTTACCACATGACCGATCCCAGGGTGTTTTACAATCAGGAGGATCTGTGGGAGATCCCTAAAAGCCCCAGGGATCCCCGTCGTTACATAAGGGCCTACTACACTATCATGAGACTGCCCGGGGAGACCTCACCCGAATTCATCCTGATGGTGCCCTTTACCCCGGCCAGGAAGAACAACCTTTCGGCCTGGATGTGCGTGCGCTGTGATCCGGAACACTACGGCGAGATGCTGGTCTATCGTTTCCCGAAGCAGACCCTGGTTTACGGTCCCCAGCAGATCGAAAGCCGCATCAACCAGGATCCGGACATCTCCCGGCAGCTCTCCCTATGGGACCAGCGGGGAAGCCGGGTCATCCTGGGCACCCTCCTGGTCATCCCCATAGAAGGCAACCTCCTTTATGTGCAACCTCTTTACCTTAAGTCCGAGACCGGACAGATCCCCGAGCTCAAGAGGGTCATCGTGGCCTACGGCGGGAGCATCGCCATGGCTCCGACTCTGGAGGAAGCCCTTCTTGAGCTTTTCGGGTCTCCTCTGGAGAGGGCCGCCTACCGCACCCGCAGGACCGTCAGCGGAATCCTCAGGGCCGCAAAACCCCGGGCCGAAGCCACCCGCGAGTTCCTCCGGGAACTTTATCGCCGGGCCGAGGAGGCCCTGAGGCGCGGCGATCTCGAGGAATTCGGAAGGCTCTGGAAAAAACTGGGCGAGGCCTTAAGATAGAGAGCATGCGGTTTCTTTGCGTGGGGCTTCTTCTCGTGTTCTTTCCGGCGAACCTGCATGCGGTCCCTCCCGTGTTTGAACCCCTCAAGGTCCGTCTGATCCGGGACGGACTCCCGCGGGAAAAGATAGAGCGCCTCTTCTCCGACCCGCGAGTGCGTTTTCTTCCCCAGATCATGCCCCGCAAGCTCACCTGGGACGAAACCAGGCTTCCCTACCGACAGTTCCTGCGCCCGGAAAGGATCGCCCGGGCCCGGGCCTTTCTGAGGGATTACGCCCCGCTTTTACGGGAGCTGGAAGAACGCTTCGGAGTGGAAAAGGAGATCCTGGTGGCCCTTCTTCTGGTGGAATCCGATCTGGGGCGTCACCATGGTCGCTACGAGGTCTTCAATGTGCTGGCCAGCATGGCCGTCTCCTCCGACTGGGAGAGGGTGAAACCCTACCTGAGGCGTGAGCTTTCACCCGAGGAAGAAGACCGCCTCAGGCGGATCATGGCCCGCCGGGCCCGCTGGGCCTACCGGGAACTAAGGGTGCTCCTTGAGCTTTCCGGGAAGTACGGGCTCGATCCTCTGAGCCTCAAGGGCTCCATATTCGGGGCCTTCGGCTATCCCCAGTTCGTTCCCAGCAGCTTCAGAGAGTACGCCGTGGACGGAAACGGCGACGGCCGAATAGATCTTTACGACCTCACCGATGCCCTGGCCAGTGCCGCCAATTATCTCGCGCGACACGGATGGCGTCCGGGGCTTTCCCGGGAGGAGAAGAAGCGGGTCCTCATGACCTACAATCACAGCGAACCCTACGCCGAAACCATCCTCGCCATAGCGGAGAGGTTGCGTGATCCCGAAGATCGAGATCGAAAGACGCCTTGAGGCCCTGCGCCGGAGCCTCCGGCGGGAAAATCTCGAGGCGGCACTCCTCACCCATCCGGTTCATCTTTTCTACTTCACCGGAAGTTTCGCTCTGGGACACCTGGTGGTGACCCCACGGGAGGTCCGCTTTCTGGTGTTTCGTCCCCTCGAGCGGGTCAAGCGGGAAAGTTCCCTTCCCGCGGAGACCTTCCGTTCCCTGAGAAAACTTCCCGGAGTGCTTCGGGAATGCGGAGTGAAGAGGATAGGGCTTGAGTTTTCCGCCCTGAGCCACGGGCGTTTCCTTCGTTATCAGGAGGTGCTTTCCGACTTCGAACTCCGGGATGTTTCGCCGCTCCTTGCGGAGCTTCGGTGGCGGAAGTCCGCCTACGAGGTGGAATGCATGCGCCGGGCGGCCCGAAACCTCTCCGAGGCCCTTGCGGAGGCTCTCCCGGAGATCCGACCGGGCCTGACCGAGCTTGAGGCCCTCTCCCGTATCGAGGCTGCTTTGAGAACTCGTGGCCATCCGGGGTTCGTGCGCTCTTTTCGCGGCAACGAGTTCTCCACCGGGCTTCTGGTTTCCGGACCGGAAGCCGTGGAACCCTCCTTCATGGTGGCCGGAGAAGGGGGGCCGGGAGTCCCGGGCTTCCCTTCGGGAGCCAGCCTCAAGAAGCTCCGGCCCGGAGAGCCCGTGCTTTGCGATCTTTCCGGTTTTGAGGCCGGCTACTATGTGGATCAAACCCGGATGTTCTCCCTGGGCGAGCCAACCAAAGAGGTGCGCGAGCTTTTCGAGCTTTCTGAAAGACTCATGCAGGCCGCGGAGGCGGCCCTCCGTCCGGGAGTCCCGGCCGAGGAGGTCTACTTCGCCGCCCTCCGCGAGGCCGAACGCCTGGGAGTGTCCCGCTACTTCATGGCTCACGGTGAGGAGGGCGTCGGCTTCGTGGGACACGGGGTGGGACTTTTCATCGACGAGGATCCTCCCCTCGCCCCGGGGGTGAAGACCAGGCTTGCCCCGGGAATGACGCTTGCCCTGGAACCCAAACTCCATGTTCCGGGAACAGGGGTAATCGGGCTCGAGGATACTTTTTATCTTTCGGAAACAGGAAGGGAGATTTTAACTATTTTTCCGAGATTTTTTCAAATAATTCCTATCAAATCGTAATAACAATGGTTGCAAAAGTGGAGAAGATTCCGTAAGGTAAAAATAGGGTGATCGTTTGAGGGTAGAGACGATTACTTACCGCGGGGGCGGTGTTTTTTCCACCAGCGCTGGAAAAGCTTGCGTTTGAGGGGGGAGAGGTGGTCTATGTAGAGGATGCCGTCCAGGTGATCGAGTTCGTGCTGGACGGCCCGGGCGGCAAGCCCCTCCAGTTCCAGTTCGAAGGGATTCCCCTCCCGATCCAGAGCCCGGACCAGCACCCGGGCCTTCCGACGCACCTTGGCCGAATAGCCCGGGATGCTGAGACAACCCTCCTCCTCGTAGAGCTCCTCCTCAGCCTCCACGATTTCGGGGTTTATGAAGACCAGGAGCCCTCGCGGGCCTTCCTCTTTTTCGGAAAGGTCCATAATAAAGAGTCGCTTTAATACCCCCACCTGGTTTGCGGCCAGCCCCAGACCCTTGGCCGCACGCATGGTCTCCACCATGTCTTCGATGAGAGCCTGGAGGTCACCGTTTATCTCCCGGATCTCCTCGGCCCGGTCCCGCAGAAGGGGATCGCCGAAAATCAGGATCTTGCGAACCGCCATAGCCTCCTCTCCAGAGCCGAAATGAGCCCCTCCGGGCAGTAAATCATTACCAGTATAAGAATGATTCCGAAAATTACCACCTCGTAATCCTCGAAGCGGGAGAGTATCTCGGGCAGAACGGCCAGAAAAACTGCTCCCCCCACTGCTCCCCAGAGGCTCGCGATCCCGCCTACGACCACCATGGTCACGAACTTGATGGAATGAAGGAAGGTGAAGCTGTAGGGGCTTATGAAGGTAACGCAGTGGGCGTAGAGAGAGCCGGCTAGAGCCGCCAAAGAGGCCGAAAAGAGAAATACCCCCAGCTTCAACCGGTGAATGTTATACCCCAGAGAGCGCAGGGCCGCTTCGCTGTCGTGAAGGGCAAGAAGGGCCCGTCCCCAGGGGGAGTAAATGATGTGGAGCGCGATCACCAGAAAGAGGATCACCAGGATCCACACCACGAGAAAGTAACTCCTGAAGGAAAGGGGAACCCAGGGAAGCGGGGGAATCCCCACCAGGCCCGAAGGTCCTCCGGTGAGGTTTACGGTCTCCTTGAAGAAGACCTCGGCGATCACCCCCAGGCCGAGGGTGGCGAGCGCCAGATAGTGCCCCCGCAGTTTGAGCGTGGGGAGCCCCAGGAGAAAGGCCACGACGAGGGTCAAGACCTGGGCGAAGAGGATACCCAGCAGGGGCGAGACCCCGTACCTGGTGGAGATTATGGCCGAGGCATACGCCCCCAGGCCGTAAAAGGCGGCGTGCCCCAGGGAAACCTGCCCGGCAAACCCCATGAGAAGGGAAAGCCCTATAACCACCAGCACCTGAAGCCCCACCATGGTGAGCACATTGAAGAGGTACTCGTTCCGGAGACCCAGGTATAGCCCCAGAATCACCCCTACGAGGGCCATAATCTTGAGGTATTCCCGCCTCACAGTTTCTCCACCCTTTCGGGACTGAGGAGTCCCTCGGGCTTCACGAAAAGCACCGTCAGAAGCAGCAGGAAGGCCACGGCATCCTTGTAGGCGGAGGATAGGTAGCCTGCGGCCAGGGCCTCGAGAACGCCCAGGGTGAATCCTCCGAGAAGGGCTCCCCAGGCCGAGCCCAGCCCTCCGAATACCGCGGCGCTGAAGCCCTTGAGTCCCAGCATGGTGCCCATGTCGTAGGCGGCAAAGGTGAGCGGTGAAATGATAATCCCGGCCAGCCCCGAGAGGGCCGCACTCAGAGCGAAGGAGAGGGCCGTAAGCCCCGAGAGATTGAGCCCCAGCACCCGGGCCCCGAAACGGTTGTAGGCGCAGGCCCGCATGGCCTTCCCCCACAGAGTGAACCTGAAAAAGGACTCCGTAGCCACGAAGGCCAGGGCCGATACCGCAAGCACCAGAAGCCCCTGACGGGGGAGCGTGGCCCCGAGCAGGTGCAGAGGGGCCGGGGAAAGAAAGGGACGCACCGGCAGGGGCTCCTTACCCCAGGCGAACATGGCCAGCCCCTTTATGAGAATGGAGACTCCGATAGTGATAATGATGAGGATTAAGGGATTGGTCGTGCGGGCCGGGCGAAGGGCGAGGCGCTCCGTAAGTACCCCGACGAGAGTGGCTCCGGCCAGGGCCACGACGATCATCAGGGCCAGGGGCCAGCCCCGTCCCGAGAGCCAGGCCGTGATCATGGCTCCCAGCATCACGAACTCGCCCTGGGCGAAATTGATCACCCCTGTGGCGCTGTAAATGATCATGAAACCCAGGGCGATGAGGGCATAAATGGCCCCGTTCACCAGCCCGGAAAAGAGAAACTCGAGAAAGTTATCCATTTACCTCCTTTATTCCTCAAGCAGGTGAAAGTCTCCGTTCCTGATCTCCACCAGCACGAAGGCTTCGCGCTCGGAAAGACCGTTGTGATCCTGGGGGCTCATGTTGAAGACACCGTGGATGCCCTTGAGGCCTTTTATGCGTTCCAGGGCGTTCCGGATCCCGGCCCGATCGGCTCCGGCCCTGGCCAGGGCCTCCTTAAGGAGGAGAAAGGCATCGTAGGCGTGTCCTCCAAAGGAGGAGGGCTCTTTGCCGTAGCGAGCCCGGTAGCGCTTGATGTAGCTCAGGAGGAGGGGCTTTTGCGGGTCGCTGTCCGGGAGCTCGTGGGCCACGATGAGTTTTCCGGCCGGAAGGATGATGCCCTCGGCGGCGGCCCCGGCCAGCTCGATGAAGCGCCTCGAGGCCACCCCGTGACTCATGACGAGCTTCTGGGTCATGCCCAGCTCACGCATGTTACGGGCCACGATGGCCGGCCCCGGATTGGTCCCCCAGCAAATAACGACCTGGGCCCCGGTCTTGCGGATCCGAATAAGCTGGGGCTTCATGTCCGTGTCCTTGGGGCCGAAGAGCTCGTCCGCCACCACGGTGATTCCGTACTGAGGGGCCAGTCGCTTGAGCTCCTCCCGACCGCTCTGGCCGAATCCGTTGGAAACCGTAAGGAGGGCCACCCTGGTGAGCCCCTTGCGGCGAAGGTACCGGTAGATCTTTTTCACCGCCAGGCGGTCGCTCTGGGCCACCTTGAAGACATAGGGGCGCACCGGTTCCACGATCTTGATTCCGGCCGCACAGGAAATAAGGGGCACCCGATAGCGTTCGGCCAGAGGGGCCACGGCCAGGCTGGTTCCGGTGCGGCTGGGACCGATCACCGCCAGCACACGATCCTGCATCACCAGGCGCATGAACTTCTGCACCGCAAGCGTCTCCTCACCCTGGGTGTCGTAGATGACCACCTCCACGGGATGGCCGTTTATGCCCCCGGCCCGGTTGATCTCCTCTACCAGCATCTCCAGGGTCTTCTTCTCCGGATCACCGATAAACGAGGTGGGACCAGTCACCGAAAAGAGGGCTCCTATTCGATAGGGTTTTTTGGCCAATACCGGGGAATCGAAAAGGAGAAAGAACAACAGAATCCAAAGACATACCTTACGCATCAGCCCCTCCTGCAAGCAAGATTTAACGGGGATAATGCCAAAGCCTTTACTCGTTGTCAAACCTTTTACCCGCCGAACCTTTTCAAAAAGCCCGTTTTGGGTTGCTTTTGCGTGGTCTTGCGGTTTAAATAGGAAAAATTTCCGGCAAAGGAGGGGGTTATGGCTGAGGTAGAAGCTATGGTTGCCGATCTGGCCCGGCGGGCCCGGGAGGCTTCCCGAAAGCTTTCCGCCCTTTCTACGGAAGTGAAAAATAGAGTCCTGCTGGAGACCGCCCGTCGCCTGCGTGAGGAAAAGGCCTATATACAGGCTGAAAATGAAAAAGACCTTGTTTATGCCCGAGAAAAAGGACTTTCATCCGCCCTAATCGACCGACTTACCCTTTCGGATAAGGTTATAGAGGGGATGGCCCGTGGACTTGAAGAGGTGGCGGCCCTCCCCGATCCGGTGGGGGAGGTGGTGAAGATGTGGCGCAGGCCTAACGGTCTGTGGGTGGGACGTATGCGTATCCCCCTGGGGGTAATCGCCATGATCTACGAAAGCCGTCCCAATGTAACCATCGACGCAGCCGGGCTCTGTTTCAAGAGCGGAAACGCCGTAATTCTGCGCGGGGGGTCAGAGGCCATCAATTCCAATCTGGCTCTGGCACGGATCTTTCGGGAGGCTCTCCGGTCCGCGGGGGCCCCGGAGGACGCCGTACAGGTGGTCCCCACCACCGATAGGACGGCGGTAAGTGTGCTTTTAAAACTTGAAGAATATATTGATCTCATCATCCCCCGGGGAGGGGAGGGATTGATCCGCTTCGTAACCGAGAACTCGCGCATCCCGGTCCTCAAGCACTACAAGGGAGTCTGTCATGTATATGTCGACAAATATGCGGATCTGGATATGGCTCGACGCATCGCGGTGAACGCCAAGGTACAGCGTCCCGGAGTATGTAATGCCATGGAAACCCTCCTTGTGCACCGGGATGTGGCAGGGAAATTTTTACCGGTGGTGGGTGAAGATTTTAAGAACTACGGAGTAGAACTGCGGGGTTGTCCCGAGACCCGGAAGCTTATCCCCTGGGCCAGGGAAGCCACGGAGGAGGACTGGGAGGCCGAATACCTGGATCTCATCCTGGCCGTAAGAGTGGTGAGTTCCATGGAGGAGGCTCTGGACCACATTGCCCGGTATGGTTCCAATCATACCGAAACCATCGTTACCGAGGACTATCACCGGGCTATGCGGTTTCTGCGCGAAGTGGATGCCTCCGTGGTAATGGTCAATGCCTCCACCCGTTTCAATGATGGCGGTGAGCTGGGATTGGGGGCCGAGATAGGAATCTCCACCACCAAACTACACGCCTACGGTCCCATGGCCCTGGAGGAGCTCACCTCGCTCAAATTTATTGTCTTCGGGGAGGGCCAGATTCGGGAATAGTGTGATCATTTCCGGAGGAGCGTGCGGATCTCCCGAACTACTTCCGCAATTCGGATCCGCACCTCCTCCTCATTAACGGTAAGAAACTTTCCCCTGCGCATGAGCCAGTGTCCCTCCACCATTACATCGACAACCGCCCCGGCCCGGGCACTGTAAACCAGAAGGGAAAGGGGATCGTGAACCGGGGTAAGATCCGGCCGGGTAAGGTCCAGGGTGACCAGATCGGCCCTAAACCCCCTCTCTAGCCGTCCGCATTCGGGGAATCCGAGAGCCCGGGCCCCCTCCTCCGTGGCCAGGCGAAAGACCTCCCGAGCCGGAAGGACGGTGGGGTCCCGGTAAAGACCCTTTTGAAGGAGGGCGGCGGTGCGCATCTCCGAAAGGAGATCCAGATCGTTGTTGCTGGCCGGTCCGTCGGTGCCCAGGGTCACCCGGACTCCGGCGGCAAGCATCTCCGGAATCCGGGCTATCCCGGAACCCAGCTTGAGATTGCTCTCCGGACAATGAGCCACCGAAACCCCCCGGCGGGCAAGGAGCTCTATTTCTCCGTCCGTGAGTTCCACCGCGTGCGCTATATGAAGGTTTCCCGTGAGGAGCCCCAGGGAGTCGAGATGAGCCACCGGCCTCCGACCGTAACGCGAAACACACTCTTTTACCTCATCTTCGGTCTCCGAGAGATGGATGTGAACGGTGGCTCCATAGCGTTCGGCAATACGACGGATCTTTTTAAGGGTCTCCGGGGAACAGGTATAAACCGCGTGCGGACATACCATAATGTTGATAAGGGGGTGCCTTTCGAAATTTTTAAGAAGCTCCTCGGTAAGGTTAAGTCCTTTTTCCAGGGCACCGTAACCCGGGGAAGGAAAATCAAACAGTCCCTCCCCCAAGGCCGCCCGAACCCCTGTCTCCTCCACCGCTCGGATCACCCAGGGCTCAAAAAGATACATGTCACAAAAGCAGGTAACACCCGAACGCAACATCTCGCACACGGCCAGTTTGGCCCCCCAGTAAACCCATTCGGCTCGCAGGTGGCTTTCCACGGGAAAGATATAGTTGTGGAGCCAGACCATGAGGGGAAGGTCATCCGCCAGACCCCGGAATATGGTCATGGGGGCGTGCGTATGAGCATTGACTAATCCGGGAAAGACCAGGACCTCTCCCAGATCCTCTACAGGAAGATTCGAATATCTTTGGATAAGTTCCTCGGTAGAGCCCACCGCTTCAATCCGTTCCCCCTGAATAAGAAGGGCTCCGTCTTGAATGGGTTCACGGTCCCAGGCCGGCAGAATCCACGACGCTTTAAGAATATACATCTTCCCAGCCATTTTAACGGAAAACCCCTTTTAAAGTTCCTCCCTATGTACCAACATAGTCGAAATCGGTGATTTTTAAAGATGGTCTCATGGCAAGGCGGGCTTCTTGACGCCCGTTCGGGATAATGCTAAATCCTTATTCAACTTTATGAAATCGGAAAGTCCTTCAGAAAAAATCGGACGGCGCTTGAGCGGAGAAGAAGAAGCCATTCTTCGGGCTACGAAGGAAATTGTCATAAAGTTTATAGAGATGGGGCGCTGTTCCCCCGCCTCTTTTGAGGAAGTATTCACTCTAGTGTTTCGAACTATAAAAAAAACCATCCAGGATAGTTCTATTAAAGAAAAAAAGTAATTATTCTGACTTTTCTAGGCGTTCCATCCCTCCCATATAGGGACGGAGGACTTCCGGTATCGCCACCGAGCCGTCGGCCTGCTGATAATTCTCCAGGATGGCCATTACCGTGCGCCCCACGGCCACACCGGAACCGTTCAGGGTGTGCACGAAACGGGGTTTACCGCCTCCTTTAGGGCGATAACGGATTCTCGCTCGCCGGGCCTGAAAGTCCTCGCAGTTGGAACAGGAGGAAATCTCCACAAAGCGGTTCTGCCCCGGGGCCCAGACCTCGATGTCGTAAGTCTTGGCCGCGGCGAATCCCAGATCACCGGTACAGAGAAGAACCACCCGGTAGGGAAGCCCCAGAAGCTGCAGCACCTCCTCGGCGTCAAGCAAAAGGCTCTCCAGCTCCTCGTAAGAGGTCTCCGGAGTGGTGAGCTTTACCAGTTCCACCTTGTTGAACTGATGCTGTCTCACGATGCCCCGGGTGTCCCGCCCGTGGGCCCCGGCCTCGGAGCGAAAACACGGGGTATAGGCCGTGTAATAAAGGGGAAGCACCTCCTCGGGCAGGATCTCGTCCCGGTGAAGATTGGTAACCGGAACCTCGGCCGTGGGGATCAAGTAGTAATCCCAATCCTCGAGTTTAAAGAGGTCTTCCTTAAATTTGGGAAGCTGTCCGGTGCCCACAAGGGTGGTCTCGTTCACGATAAAGGGGGGCAGAACCTCACGGTAGCCGTGCTTGCGCACATGAAGGTCGAGCATGAAGTTGATGAGGGCTCGTTCGAGAAGGGCCCCCGCCCCGTGATACACCACGAATCGGGAACCGGTGATCTTGGCCGCCTGTTCGAAGTTGAAGATTCCCAGCTCCACCCCGATTTCCCAGTGCGGTCTGGGTTCAAAGTCGAAGCGCGGAAGATCTCCCCAGCGTTTGACCACCTGATTCTGGGTTTCGTCCTCTCCCACCGGCACACTTTCGTGGGGAATATTGGGAAGCTCGAGAAGGAGGTTCTGCTCTTCCCTTTCTATTTCCCGCAATCGCTCCTCGAGCTCCCTGAGCCTCTCCCCGATCCCCCGGACCCGTGCCACCAGAACCTCGGCGTCCCGGCCCTCCTTTTTCAGACGGCCTATCTTCTCCGACAAAGTCTTTCGTTCATGGCGAAGGGCATCCACTTCGGCAGTGAGCCGCCGCCTCTCGGCGTCAAGATCGAGGATTTGATCCACCGGGTAATCTCCTCCCCGACTCCGCAAACGCTCCTTAACCCAGTCCGGTCTTTCCCGAATGAGCCTGAGATCGAGCATAGACCTCCTCCCTCGTCCTTTATCCTAGCACAATGAGTCCCAGGCGATAAGTGAAGAAGGCCATAACCCAGGCCAGGACCAATTGATAAACGACATTGAGTAAAGGATAACGGAAGCTTCCGGTTTCCTTCCATATGGCCGCAAGCGTCCCCACGCAGGGCACATAAAGCAGAACAAAAACCATAAAGGCCAGGGCCGCCGCCGGATGGAGTCCCGAAGCCCGGAGGGCTTCCTCCAGGGTCTGGGAGGTATCCTTCCCCACCTTGTAAAGCACCCCCAGAGAGGAAACCACCACCTCTTTGGCCACGAAACCGGTCACCAGGGCCACGCTCATACGCCAGTCAAAGCCCAGGGGCGCAAGCAGGGGTTCCAGGAGGTGTCCGGCCCGGCCTATATAACTCTGGCTCAACTCCGGAGGGCCGGCCTGGGTACGGGGGAAAGCGGAAAAGGCCCACAGCAGCACCGAGGCCGCCAGAATCACCCCTCCCATTTTCCGGAGATAGATCCTGGTGCGATCCCAGACATGGAAGAAAAGCCCTCTCACCGTGGGCAACCTGTAGGGAGGGAGCTCCAGAACGAAAGGGATATCCTCCTCTCGAATGAGGATCCGCCCGAAAAAGCGGGCCACCAGGGCCGCCAGCACCACCCCCAGGGCATAGAGTCCGAAGACCACCTGCGTTTCGTGCCCTCGAAAGAAGGTCCCGGCGAAAAGTACATACACCGGAAAACGGGCCGAACAGCTCATGAGCGGATTGATGAGAATGGTGAGGATGCGCTCCCGGGGATTTTCCAGGGTCCGGGTGGCCAGGATGGCCGGAACATTGCAACCGAACCCCATGAGAAGAGGAATGAAGGCCTTGCCGTGCAGACCCAGGGAATGCATTACCCTGTCCATGATAAAGGCCGCCCGGGCCAGATATCCGGTATCCTCAAACAGACTGATCCCCAGAAACAAAAAAAGGATGTTGGGAAGATAGACCAGGACCCCTCCCACCCCTCCCAGGACCCCGTCCACCAGGACATCCCGGAAAAGTCCGGGGGGGAGATGGGCGCGCAGGAGGTTTTCCGAAAACTCCAGGGCCCTTTCCAGCCAGGCCACCGGGTAGGCCCCGAGTTTGAAGGTCAGATAAAAAAGAAGGTACATGAGGCCTATGAAGATGGGGAATCCCAGAAGGCGATGGGTGAGGATGTCGTCCAGGCGTTCGGAGAGGGTCTTCCGGGAAATGGCCGAAACCCGCACCGCCTCCCGCACCGCCCCGGCTATAAAACCGTAGCGGGCCTCCACGATGAGGGCTTCGGGGGATTCGTCAAAGAGCCGCGTGAGCCGTTCCCTGATGGTCTCCAGCCGGGCAAGTACCGGTGCCGCCGCCGACTCCCCGCGCACCCGATCCAGCACCTCTCGATCTCCTTCAAGGAGTTTGAGGGCCAGCCACCGTCGGGGATAATCCGGAAGAAGGTCTGCCCCGGAAAGGAGTTCCGCAAGTTCGGAAAGGGCGGCCTCTATCTCCCGCCCGTAGTTGATGTGCACCGGACGGCTCTCCCTCCGTCCCTCCACCACCGCCACGAGGGTCTCCGCTAATTCTTCAATCCCCATACCCTTGGTGCCCACGGTGGGAACCACCGGCACCCCGAGGAGACGGGAAAGACCCTCCGTATCCACATAAATTCCGCGGCTCTTCGCCACATCGATCATGTTCAGGACCAATATCAGGGGCTTACCGAGTTCCATGAGCTGCACGGTGAGATACAGATTCCGCTCCAGATTGGAGGCATCCACCACATTGAGGATGACCCGCGGATTCTCCTCCAGGATGAAGTTCCGGGCAATGACCTCTTCCAAGGAGTAAGGGGTGAGGGAATAGATACCGGGAAGATCTACCAGCCGGAAGAGGTACCCCCCGGCCCGGAATTCTCCTTCCTTCTTTTCCACGGTCACTCCGGGCCAGTTGCCCACCTTCTGGCGGGCCCCGGTAAGCCGGTTAAAAATGGTGGTCTTGCCGGCGTTGGGGTTCCCGGCCAGCGCCACTACGATTTCGGACATTTCTCCACCAGCACCTTGGCCGCTTCCTCGTGGCGCAGGGCCACATGGTAGCCCTTTATCTCGTACTCCACGGGATCCTCAAGAGGCGCGTAACGGATGACCCGCACGCGGGTGCCGGGCAGAAACCCCATCTCCAGCAATCTCTGGCGAAAGGCACCGTTGCCCAGGATTTTCACGATGGTGCCTTCCTCTCCGGTGCGCAGTTCATCCAGGGTGGTAAGGTTTTCCACGCGCGGACAGACCCGGCCCTTACGACCGTGACAGTGTCCCCTCCTCCAGCGCCACCGAAACCCCATCACTATGCCCCCTTCTCTCGACAGTTGGAACAGTAGCCCAGGATCTCAAACCGGGTCATCTTGATCTCCACGCCATACCTTTCCGCGTATTCCCGGGCCACTTCCTCCAGACGCTCGTCCCGAAACTCCTCCACCCGGCGACAGGAAAGACAGCGAAAGTGAGCATGAGGCTCGTGCCCGTAAATGTGCTCGTAGTGCATGTGCCCGTCTTCGTGATAGACCTCCTGTACCAGACCGCACTCGATTAGAAGAGGAAGCGTTCTATAAATGGAGGCCTTGGAAATGCGATGTCCCTTATTACGCAGCCGCAGATACAACTCGTCCACATCAAAGTGATCATGTATATTGAAAATCTCTCGCAATATAATCTCACGCTCATTTGTATATCGAAGCCCTTTCTTTTTTATAAAATCCCTAAAAATTTCGAGCTCCGAACCGGGAGGTCTTTCCATAAATCACCTTATTGAAAATTTATTTCAATACTTTAAAGTCTTTCCCCTGGTTGTCAACCAGGCATTATCCTCAAAATTTCCGGACAAGTCCGACTCCCGCGTTGGGGGCTTCGCCACCAAATCCCGGGATGCCTCTCGGTGCGGCTCCTCACTTCTTTTCCGTCTTCACCTATCGGGGGCAGATTACCCCGGGTTTTCATTAACCGGAAACCCGGGAATTTTGGTTGTATTTTCTGCTTATCAAGATAAAAATGGAATAATCAAAGGGAAAAAATATGGGTTATGCCGTAAAGATTTACGAAGCCTTTCGGGAATACGGGGAAGAGAAGGCCCGTCTCCTGGCTGAGGTCTTCGAGGAACTGGAGCGCGCTATCCCCGGATCCCGGAAGTGGCCACCAAAAGCGATCTTTCCGAAACGGAACTCAAGCTCATCAAAGAGATCGAGCAGACCCGAAAGGAAATCAGGGAGGTGGAGGCCCGGATGGTGAGGTGGATGTTTCTTTTCTGGACGGGGCAGGTGGTGGCTATGGTGGGCATCCTCAAGTGGTTGTTTTGAAGTCCGGGGTTGCAGGAGCTCAATCACCGCAGGAGATGGAAACGCCAGGAGAAAAAAAGCCGGTGCGGGAGCCGGAGGCGAGGTGGGCTTCGGCGGAGCCCTCTCGGGACTTTCCGGAACGGCCATGGAGGAGGTGGCCCGCGATGTAATCATCCGGGCTTCCTACGACATCGCCCGCTTCCTGGCTCCGGAAAAGGTGCGGATCACCACCGTGCCGCTCAGGTAAACCAGGTCCCGGGGAGAAAGATCTCCCCGGGACGGGTTCTGCCAAGGCCAAACCATCTCCGTGAAAGGAGGCTATCATAATCCCGGGTGTGGGTTTCGGATCCGAAAAGTTCTTCCTTTTTGAGATTCGCGGTGGTTTTCCCCATCCTGAAGGCCCGCCATTTTTTACCCAGGTAGTCCAGAGCCTCCGGATAGCTCTTTCTGAAGGAGCGAGGGGGCCAGGCCAGGGTGGAATTCCACCATTCCGGTCTCAGGACGGGAAAGGAGGGGATCTCAGGCGGCGGATTGGAATCAGCTCCGTAAAGATCTTTAAGACGATTCTTTAATTTGCCCAATTCCTGCCCGATAAAAGAAGAAAGATTCTTTCCTTCCGGCTTCGCGAAACTTACCGGGGCCTCGTCTCCTTCAAGAGGCACCACCCGGAAACTTCCGAAGCCCCGTCGGCTTCTCGCCCCCAGGCCTCCGAAAACCAAAGCCAGCCACAGGGCGCAAAGCCCGGCGGAAAAGGCCGGCTCCGGCCCGGAAAACCGCACTATCATATAACTTTCCTTCGGATCGAGAGGGGCAACTTTTGGATCAATCCCGGGACCGAGAAGGTAGTTCACCCCCGGTTTCTGTCGTCTTATTTTAAAAAAGTTGGAGCTTTCCCTTTCCCGTTTCTCCAGAACCATAATTCTCAACGGACTTCGCCTTTCGGTGGTCTTTGATTTCCTTTCTGGTTTCCTCGATCTCCCTGGAAAGCTCAAGCTCCACCTCCTCGATTTCCCTGGCCAGCCGGCCCTCCACTTCCTTGATTTCCTTTCGGGTCTGCTCGATCTCTTTGATGAGCTTGAGTTCCGTTTCGGAAAGATCGCTTTTGGTGGCCACTTCCGGGATCCGGGGATAGCGGCGCTCCAGTGCGGTGGCTCCCAGAATAGGTCAAGCACCTCACCGATACTTACATCCCGTTCAAACCCAAGGGGCTCCCTCCAGACCTTCCACCAATAAGGGGTTCCTCCGATGGTGGCATATATCCTGAAAAGCCTCTCCGGGGAAACTTCCTTGAAAATCTCCGTGAGTTCCCTCCACTCAAACGGCCCGAGGTCTATCGTGCCTTAGGTCCGTCCAAAAAGGGGCTGATTACGGTCCTCAAAGGCTTTACATAAGAGAAAGAGAAGAACCCGCAAAGATGAAAAGGACATTGGCCTCGGGATGGAGATCAATCCAGCGCCGCAGATGCCCGGCCAACCCCGGCCAGGACTCAAGGAGATCAGGAAATTCGTCAATAGCCACGACCGGCTTGCGCCCCGAACGCTTACTCTTCTCCGCGAGCAACCAGAAAACTCCCTCGAAATCAAGGGGTAACGGATGCTCCGGCTTGAGAAAACGCATCAAGGACTCCAGAAAAATTCGCGGTGGTTCATGAGAGACGGCCTCGTGGTAAAAAGCCTCCGTTCCGGCTTCCTGCAAGAAATGGCGAATAAGCGCGGTCTTTCCCACCCGTCTGCGTCCCCGTAAAAGGAAAATCCTCAACCCAGGCCGAGTGAGCTCTCGTTTGAGAACCTCGATTTCTCTTTCGCGTCCCCAAAACTCCATAACTTTTCTTGTAATTATTTCTGCCCAAGGGTCTCAAGATCGGACACAAAGCCCTCGCCCTCACCACCACATCGTCATCTCCTTTAAAAGAGCCCTTTTCAAGCTCCTCCCAAAGCTCCTCTTTGAGACCGTAGAGATGTTTGGCAAGAAGAGCTTTCTTTTTAATTAGGGGCTTACAAATTGAGCTATTTCAGATAGCCATACCGCTAGGCGGGCAAGTTCTTCCCGGTCTTTGCTGAACTTAGTCGCTAAGACTCTCAATAGCTCGTCAAAGATCGCTTTGGAAATGAAAAGCTCGTCTTTCCCTTCAAGGACTCGATAGATGGCCTTTTCCGCAAGACCTCCGGGAAAAACCAGAGCGGAGATATAAATGTTGGTATCGAAGACAACCCGCATTAATCCTTGAGATAGCGCTCAAGATCCTCTTCGGTGAGGATGCCCTTCTCGCGAGCCTTGCGAGACCAGTAGTCCTGGATGGACTTAAATTCCTCGGAAAATCTTTGCCTTTTGAGAAGCCTCAAGGCCTCCTGAACCACGCCACTAAGAGTCTTTCCTTCCTCCCGGGCTATCTCCTCCGCCACCCGGGCAAGCTCTGGCGGAAGGGAAATGGTCTCATTCGTTTTCTTCCTGATGGCGAGGGCACCACGACGAAAGGCTCAAGAGCGTTGCCGGAACCGGTCCAGGAGGCGTTCTTACTATTCCAGTAAAGGGTGGACAAAAAGTCAAAGGGTTCTA
Source organism: Thermosulfurimonas sp. F29 (assembly GCF_019688735.1). NCBI lineage: Bacteria > Pseudomonadati > Thermodesulfobacteriota > Thermodesulfobacteria > Thermodesulfobacteriales > Thermodesulfobacteriaceae > Thermosulfurimonas > Thermosulfurimonas sp. F29. The sequence continues at coordinate 159,113 of NZ_JAIFYA010000002.1, read as the reverse complement.
TATTCGGCGATTGGTTGCTATACTTAAACAAATAGTTCCTGAAGAGTTTGAAGAATGAGTAGAAAACGCATTTCGATTGAACCCATACTGCCCGAAGAAGGCGGGGGCTGGCGGGCTTACATCCCCGAACTAGGGGAACTAGCCTTCCAGGGTGATGGCGAAACCCCTCAAGAAGCTCTCGCCAACCTCGAAAAAATCAAGGCCGACCTTTTTAAATTTTATCTCGAGAAGGGCATCCCTATCCCCGAACCGGCCCTTACGATCAAAAAAGCTGCCTAACAACTCTCCTTGAATCCGTTACTTTTTCCCAAAGAAAAATCGGGAATAACCGCCCAAAATCAGAAACACATTCTTGAAAATTACTTTTGTTGTAATTGTGTCTCACCGAGAAACCCTTGGCTATCAACGCTTTCCAGAGAGGTGCCCCAAAGGTACCCCAAAGAGACTATCAAGAATGAATCTCAATTGATGATTTGCTCTAACTCGGCTAAAAATTGAGGAAAATTGGGTGCGGGGGCGGGATTTGAACCCGCGACCTCCGGGTTATGAGCCCGACGAGCTACCAGGCTGCTCTACCCCGCGTCCGCGTCCATTAATGTAAAGACCTTTTCCCAAAAGTCAAGAGCCCTTAAAATAGAGAGGCCCATGAGGATCAAGCGACTGGAGATCTACGGCTTCAAGTCCTTCCCCTATCGGGTTAGCCTGCCCTTTCCTCCGGGGATCTCCGCCATCGTGGGCCCCAACGGAAGCGGGAAAAGCAACATCGTGGACGCCCTGCGCTGGGTCCTCGGTGAACAGAGCCTCAAGCGTCTCCGGGTGAAAAACGCTGAGGACCTGCTTTTTGCCGGGGATCACGGTCGGGCTCCCGGTTTCGCCGAGGTGAGGCTGGTTCTGGAAAACGACGGAAAAGCTCCTGAAAAATTCAAGGACTGGCCCGAAATAGTGGTGGCCCGCCGCCTCTATCGCACCGGAGAATCGGAATTTCTTCTCAACAACCGGGCCTGCCGTCTGAAAGACATCCAGTACCTCTTCCTGGACACCGGCGTAAACCCCAGGGGATACGGACTCATCGATCAGGGGGAGGTGGGGAAATTTCTGGAATGGAGCCCTCAGGAAAGGAGATTCTTTCTGGAAGAGCTGGCCGGCATCTCGCGCTATCGCTTTAACCGGGAGGAGACCCGCCGCAACCTGGCCCGCACCAGGGAAAACCTGGCCCGGGTAGAGGATCTTCTCGCGGAAATAAGGGATCGGGTGCGACACCTCGAGGAACAGGCCCGGCTGGCCGAAGAATTTTTGCGTCTCAGGGAAAAGTTGCGTCGGCTTTCCCTGACCAGGCTGGCCATTCTTTATCTCAAAGCCCTGCGGGAAAGGGAGAAGGCCGAAAAAGCCCTGGAGCGTCTTGAGGAAGCCCGGAGTGAGCTTGAAAAACGAAGGGAGCACCTGATTCCCCTTTACGAGGAGGCCCTGAGGAGGGCACGCACTCTAAAACGAATAAGCAGGGAAAAAGAGGAAACCCTTCACAGCCTCAAGGCCGAGCTTCGCGAGAGGATCGAAAAACTGCGCAGGCTTTATCGGGAAGAGGCAGAAATAGGTAAGCGTCTGGAGAGGGAGCGCACCCGGGCCGAGGCCCTTTCCGAGGAGCTGGAACGCCTGGAGGAGGAAAGACGCCGGCTCGAGGAGGAGATCGCCTCGGGGGAGGAACTTCTGGCCCGGGAAAAAGAGGCCTTTCGCGAGCTGGAAAAGCGTTATCTGGAGCACCGGAAGGCTATGGGAGACCTGGAAAGGGAGGTGCGGAAGAGGGGGGAAGAGGAGGTATCCCTTAAAGAGCGACTCCGCAATGCGGACCGTCTCCTTCAGAAGCTGGAAAAGGAACTGGAGAGGATTCTCGATCGCGAAAACCGTATAGTGAAAACGAGAGCCGAACTTTCTTCCCGTCGGATGGAACTCTCCCGAAGACGAAAAGAGCTGGAGGAGAGGCTGGAGCTCGTGGAGGAAAAACGGCGGAAGGTCGGGGAAGAGGAGGAGGCCACGCGCAAAAAGGAGGAGGGGCTCCGGGCCGAGGTAAAGGTCCTGGAGGAGAGACTTAGGGACATCGCGGGGGAAGAAAGGGCCCTTTTGAGGGAAAAGGAGGGGCTGGAACGGGTAATTCGCGGGGCTCTCCCCCCGGAGCTCAGGCGGCTCAGAGACTCCGGAGAAGGGCTTCGGCTTCTGGCCGAGGTGCTGGAGATACCCCCGGAACGGATTCCCGCCGCGGAAGCCCTGCTCGGTGAAAAACTCACCTATCCCGTGATCAGGGACACGAAAGCGCTGGAGGATCTCCTGCCCAGGGAGGGGGTGCGAGGGGTTTTTGTGGCTCCGGGGGAGGAACTCGAGATCCTGCGGGCCCAGCTGGAGGACCTGGACACCAGGGAGGAGCTGAAAAGCCTTACCGCGGAAAGGCCCGTAAAGAGGGCTTTTTTCCGAAGGGAGAAGGTCCTATTCGAGCCCCCCGGATTTCTGATCAAGGTCGAGGCCGGGGAAAGCGGATTGCTGGCCCTTCGGAAACGACTCCGGGAGATTGCGGTTCGGCTCGGGGAGCTCGAGGAGGAAAGGAAAGGATTGGGGAAGAAAAAGGCCGAGCTGGAAAGAGCGCTTCAAGACCTGCGGGAGTATGCCGGGATCCTGGCCGGAAAAAGGGATACCCTGGAAAGGGAGCGAAAGGCCCTGGCCGGGGAGGTCGAGAATCTGAGACGGGAGGGCGAAAGACTCTCCCAGGAAGAGGCCCTTCTTGACCGGGAGAGAAGGGAGCTTGAGGAACAGCGCGAGATCAGTGTGGCGGAAAAGAAGGCCCTTGAGGAGGAGAGAGCGATCCTCGAAAGGGAGCTGGCGAGGATGGAGGGGGAGGGGAGGAAGGTTCGTCAGCGGTGGGAGGAGTTGAAACGAAGCGGAAGGGAGCTGGAGAGGGCCTTTCGGGAAAGGGAGGCCCGGGTTTCCGAGCTTGCGGGAAGGCTTGAGGCCTTGAGGCGTCGCCGGAACGAGCTTGAGGGAGAAAAACGGAAGGTGGAGGGGCGTCGCAGGAATGCCCTTCAACAGGAGTCCCTCCTTTCCGAGGAACTGAACTTCGTGCGAAACATGTTGCGCAACGAAAGGGAGAATCGGAGCCGGTTGGAAGAAGAGATGGAGAGGGTGGAAAAGGAATGGCTGGAGATCCGGGAAGCCCTGCGGGAGGCGGAGGCTCGAGTTGCCGAGCTCGAGGCCGAGGAGAAGAACCTGGAGAGGGAGCTCGGCAGGCTCCAGGAGAAACGCCACAGGCTGGAACTGGATCGGGTGGAAGCGGAAATGACGCTGGAGCACCTGCGCAGGGAGGCCCGGGAACACCAGGACACGGAAATCGAATCCTTCCTCGAAGAAACGCGACCGGTGAGGCAGGATCTATCCTCCGTGGAGGAGGAAATGGTTCGCTTAAGGGAGCGTCTCGCGGAGTTCCCTCCGGTGAATCTGGCCGCGGCGGAGGAATTAAAGGAGGCCCGTGAACGCCTGGAGTTTCTTTCCTCCCGACGGAGTGAGCTTCTTTCCGCGGCAGAGGATCTGGAGAAGGCCCTTAAACGCCTGGATGAGGAAAGCCGAAAGAGACTACGGGAGGCCCTGGCCGAGGCCAATCGCAAACTCGCCGAGGTGTTTCCCCTTCTGTTTGAGGGAGGGCGAGCGGAACTTTACTTTACCGAAAGCGAGGACCCCCTTTCCGCCGGGCTTGACCTGAGGGTTAAACTCCCCGGCAAACCCGTGAAACACCTGACCATGCTTTCCGGGGGCGAGAAGGCCCTCTGCGCCCTGGCCGTTCTATTTGCCTTTTACCTGGTCAAACCCGGACCCTTCTGCATCCTGGACGAGGTAGATGCTCCGCTCGACGAGGCCAACACCCTGCGTTTCAACGAACTTCTGAAAAAGCTCAGGGAACACTCCCAGGTCATTCTGGTGACGCACAATCCCCGGGTCATGGAAATCGCCGACGCCCTTTTCGGGGTAACCATGGAAGAGCGAGGGGTCTCGAAGGTGGTGAGCGTGAGGCTGGATTAGATGCGTATGGAACCCGGTCGGGGCGGCCGACGGGAGCGGACTAACACGAGAATGATTACCAGGATCAGCACCGCTACCAGAGCGATAAGGGCTTTTCCCAGGATCTGGACCTGGATCTTCAGTTCCTCCAGCTGAACCTGGAGCTCCCGCAAGCGTCTTTCGAGAAGGGGGTTAAGGGTGGAGTTTTCCGTCTGCACGAGGGCCAGGATGCGCTCGTTCTGGTCCTGAATTTGGAGGATCTGAGAGGTAAGGTAACGCAATCGAGCATTATTGTCCCTTACAATCCCGGCCAGGTCCTCCCTCTCCGGGGAAGGAGGGGAAGAGGCCCTCAAAAGACCCGGAAGGATTAACCCGAGCCCCAACAGAAGAAGCACTAACCCGATCCGCCCCCCTTTTTTATCCATAGTTCCTTACCTACCAGAGTTTGTTTTCTTTCACAAGGGGGGCGCGCGGCCCCTTGCACATCAAAACCTTAAAACTTATAGTTATGGCAGCCCGTTTTTTTGCGGGAGGGGCTACCTCTCTGAGGCGGGTCTATAGCTCGGCTTTATTTCAGCAAAATCCAGAGAAGGAGGGGAGGTTATGGCGGAGAAGAAGGTCAGGCTTGCCATTGTGGGCGTCGGAAACTGTGCCAGTTCGCTCATTCAGGGAATCTACTATTACAAGGAGAAGGGTCTCGACGCCATCAAGGGGGTGATGTTTCCGGAGATCGGCGGTTATCATCCCTGGGATGTGGAGGTGGTGGCGGCCTGGGATGTGGACGCCCGCAAGGTGGGCAAGGATGTGGCCGAAGCCATCTTCTCTCCTCCTAACTGCACCACGGTGTTTTACCCGGATGTCCCGAAGACGGGGGTCAGGGTGCGCCGGGGAAAGACCCTGGACGGCTGCGCCGGACACATGAAGGATTACCCCGAGGGGCGCACCTTCGTGCTCTCGGACGAGAAGGAGGACGATCTGGAGGATGTGGTGGCGGTGCTCAGGGACACCGGAGCGGATGTGCTAATAAACTATGTTCCGGTGGGGTCCGAGGAGGCGGCCCGCTTCTACGCCGAGGCCTGTCTCAGAGCGGGGGTGGCTTTCGTTAACGCCATGCCCACCTTCATCGTTTCCGACAGGCAGTGGGGCGAGCGTTTTGCCAAAGAGGGCATTCCCGCGGTGGGCGACGACATAAAGAGCCAGGTGGGGGCCACCATAGTGCATCGGACCCTGGCTCAGCTCATGGTGGATCGCGGGGTACCCATCAAGCGCACCTATCAGCTCAACTTCGGGGGGAACACCGACTTCCTCAACATGCTCGCCCGGGAACGCCTGAAGACCAAAAAGATCTCCAAGACCGAGGCGGTCTCCAGTCTTCTCCCCTACGACATCGGGGCCGAAAACATCCACATCGGTCCCTCGGACTATGTGCCCTGGCTCAAGGACAACAAGATCGCCTACATCCGGCTCGAGGGAGAACTCTTCGGCGGGGTCCCCATGTACATCGAGCTCAAGCTCAGCGTGGAGGACTCGCCCAACTCCGCGGGTTCGGCCATGGACGCCATTCGCTGTGCGAAACTGGCCAAGGACCGGGGAATCGGCGGGCCGCTTATCTCCATTTCCGCCTACACCATGAAACACCCTCCGGAGCAGTATCCGGACTGGAAGGCCCGTCAGATGACCCTAGAGTTTATCGAGGGCAAGCGTGAACGATAGTCCGGAGATCCGCACCTTCAGTGACCTTCTGCGGGTGCTCCGGAGCCGCCCGGAGTGGCTGGAGGAATTGCGTTCCGTGATTCTTACGGCGGACCTCTTGGAGCTTCCCCGCAAATTCGAGGAATTTCTGAGACACCGGTATCCGGAACTGGAAAGACGCGTGGGGGCTCAGGAGGTCCGCCTGTCCCGCATTGAGCGGGATGTGGAACAGCTCAAGAAAGATGTAGAGCAACTCAAGAAAGATGTAGAGCAGCTCAAAAGGGATGTGGCCATGCTCAAGGGAGACAACTTCGAGCGCAAGGTGCGGGAGAAGGCCCCTTCTTACTTCGGGAGGGTGCTTCTCCGCTGTCGGGTGATCCCGGCCGAGGACCTTGCCGAACTGGTGGATGAGGCCTTCGAAGTGGGACGCATTACGGAGGAGGAGCGTCTGGAGGTCCTGCGTCTGGATGTCCTGGTAAGAGGCAAACTCAAGGAATCAAAAAAGGAGGCCTGTCTTGCGGCGGAGGTTTCTCTTACGGTGGATGTGGAGGATGTGAAACGGGCCGCCCGACGGGCCGAAGTCCTGAGACGGATCATGGAGTGTCCGGTGTTGCCGGTGGTTATCGGGGAGAGGATTACCGAAAGGGCCCTGCAGGAGTCCCGGGCCCTGGAGGTAATCGCCGTTTAAGTAAGGAGAAGGAGGAGGCGGTGTTCGAGTTTTCGGAGCGTCTAAGGAAGCTTCCCCCTTACCTTTTCGTGGAGCTTGACCGGCTAAAGGCCGAGGCCAGGGCCAAAGGTATGGATGTGATCGATCTCGGTGTGGGGGATCCGGATCTTCCCACCCCTCCCCACATCGTTAAGGCCGGAAAACGGGCCCTGGAAAAACCGGAGAATCACCACTACCCCTCAAGCGTGGGGATGATGGCCTTTCGGGAGGCGGTGGTCGAGTGGTTCAGGAATCGTTTCGGGGTGGAGCTCGACCCCGCCACCGAGGTGGTGACCCTGATCGGGTCCAAGGAGGCCATTGCCCACTTCCCCCTGGCCTTCGTGAATCCCGGGGATGTGGTCCTGGTGCCCACGCCGGCCTACCCGGTCTATCACATCGGAACTCTTTTTGCCGGGGGAGAGACCTACTATCTTCCGCTTACCGCGGAAAACGACTTCAAACCCGATCTTTCGGCCATTCCCGGGGAGGTTCTCTCCCGGGCCAGGATCCTCTGGATCAATTACCCCAACAATCCCACCACCGCGGTGGTTACCCGGGAGTGGTTCGCGGAGGTGGTGGCCTTTGCCCGGGAGCACCGGCTCATCGTGGCCCACGACGCGGCTTACAGCGAGCTTTACTACGACGGGTATGTGCCGCCCAGTATCCTGGAGGTGCCGGGGGCCAAGGAGGTGGCCATCGAGTTTCACAGCCTTTCCAAGACCTACTGCATGACCGGCTGGCGGATCGGTTTTGCCGTGGGAGGGGCCGAGCTGGTGAAGGGGCTCGTGACCGTCAAGAACAATGTGGACTCCGGATGCTTCCAGGCCGTACAGGAGGCCGGCATTGCGGCCCTCACCGGCCCGCAGGACTGTGTGGCCGAGCACCGGCGCATCTTCGACGAGCGGCGACGGGTGATGCTTGAGGGCCTGCAAAAACTCGGCTTCGAGGTCTATCCACCGAAGGCCACCTTTTACCTCTGGGTCAGGGTGCCCGAGGGATACACCTCGGCGGAGTTCTGTGCCCGCCTGATCAAAGAGGCCGGGATCGTGGTTACCCCCGGAAACGGCTTCGGAGAGCCGGGGGAGGGCTTTTTCCGTATTGCGCTCACGGTGGGGAAGGATCGCCTCGAGGAGGCTCTGGGACGCCTGGCGGCCTTAAACCTTTAGTGCGGGCTTACCTCGGCCTGGGTTCCAACCTGGGAGATCGGGCCGGAAATCTGCACCGGGCCCTTGAGTACCTTTCCGCTACACCGGGAGTCCGTCTGGGGAGGGTCTCTTCCCTCTACCTGACCGAACCGGTGGGGTTTTCCTCACCGAACTGGTTTTACAACCTGGTGGTGACCGTGGAAACCTCTCTCTCGGCCTGGGAGCTGGTGAGCCGGGGGCTGGAGATAGAGCTGCGGCTGGGCCGAAGGCGAGGAAGGGAGTGCGGAGACCGGGTGCTGGACATAGACCTCCTTTTCTACGGGGATCTGATCCTCCGGGAAGAGTGGGTACAGGTGCCCCACCCCCGCCTGCACGAGCGGGCCTTCGTGCTGGCACCTCTTTGCGAGATAGCCCCGGACCTCCGGCATCCCGTTTTCGGTAAGACCGTGCGGGAGCTGTGGGAGAATCTCGAAAACAGAGAGAGGGTGGTCAGGATGGGTTCTCTCACGGGTGTCTTGCCGAAAAGGGAAAGGTGGAAGTAAAGTAACAGGGATGATCCGGCTCATTCTTCTTCTGATACTTGTCCTGCTGGTGCTGTGGTCCGTGCGGGGCCTGGTGGAGGATCTTAAGGCCCTTTTCCACGGGGAAGGACGGGAGAGGAAGAGGACGCCGCTTTCCGACGAACTGGTGAGGGATCCGGTTTGCGGGGTTTACTGTCCCAAGAGCACGGCTTATAAACTCAAAAAGGAGGGGGAAACCTACTATTTTTGCAGCGAAAAATGTCGCGAGCGATTCTTGCAGTCCTCCTAGTTCTGGGGGTGGCCTCCTGGGCCCGGGCGGACATTTACCGTTATGTGGATTCCGAGGGAAGGGTCCACTTCACCAATGTGCCCCTGGGGCGGGGGTGGCGTCTTTACCTTCGCACGCCTCGCCGAAGCCCTTCGGGCCCCCTGGAATCTCTTTTCGAGGAGGTGGCCCGGAGGGAGGGGGTGGACGCGGCGCTTCTTAAGGCCGTGGCCCGGGTGGAATCCGGCTTCAATCCCAGGGCCGTGTCCCCCAAGGGGGCCCTAGGTCTCATGCAGCTTCTTCCCGAGACCGCCCGGCTGATGCGGGTGCGGGATCCCTTCAACCCCCGCGACAACCTCTACGGGGCCGCCCGGTTTCTAAAGCGCCTTCTCCGGGAATTCGGCGATCTCAGGCTGGCCCTGGCCGCCTATCACGCCGGCCCCGATGCGGTGCGACGCTTCCGCGGCCTCCCCCCATACCCCGAAACCCGGAGGTATGTGCAGGCGGTCCTTCGTTACTACCGTCTGTATCGTCTTCGCGGTTTTTCCCGATGAGTCCTCGCCCGCCCTTCTCGGACCCGGTCGTCGGATCGGGTTTTCTGTGTTATGGTGGGAGAGGCATTTTCAGGCAAGAAGGAGGTCGGTCATGCCCAGGTGGAATCCGGACAAGAGGCTTCTCGAGCATGTGCACACCAAGTTCTGGCAGCCGGAACTGAAGGATGTCCCCGAACCCAATCTCATGAAGGAGATCTTCCCCTACACGGATGTGCCCTACATCGAGTTCGATCATCGCTATGTCCCCCCGAATCCGGCCCGGGACATCTGGATAACCGACACCACCTTCCGCGACGGTCAGCAGGCTCGTCCCCCCTATACCGTGGAACAGATCGTGGATCTCTACAAGCTCATGCACCGGCTGGGAGGGCCGAACGGGGTGGTGCGGCAGAGCGAGTTCTTCCTCTATACCCAGAAGGATCGCGAGGCCGTGGAGAGGTGTCTGGCTCTGGGATACCGCTATCCGGAGGTCACCGGCTGGATCCGGGCCAGGACCGAGGACCTCAAGCTGGTAAAGGAAATGGGGCTCAGGGAGACCGGTATCCTTACCTCCTGTTCCGACTACCACATCTTCCTCAAGCTAGGGAAGACCCGCCGGGAGGCGCTGGAGGGGTATCTGGCCATCGTTAAGGAGGCCCTCTCGCTGGGGATCGTGCCCCGGTGTCATTTCGAGGATGTCACCCGGGCGGACATTTACGGATTCGTGGTGCCCTTTGCCATAGAACTCATGAAGCTCCGGGAGGAATCCGGAATAGATGTCAAGATCCGGCTGTGTGACACCCTGGGGCTGGGGGTTCCCTTTCCCGAGGCGGCTCTTCCCCGGAGCGTGCCCAAGCTGGTGCGGGTCCTCATCGAGGAGGCCGGGGTGCCGGGGGAGCTTCTGGAGTGGCACGGGCACAACGACTTTTACAAGGTGGTCATCAACGCCACCGCGGCCTGGCTTTACGGTTGCGCGGCGGTCAACTGCGCCCTCCTGGGATTCGGAGAGCGCACGGGAAACACCCCGCTCGAGGCCATGATCTTCGAGTACATATCCCTGCGCGGGACTCACAACGGAGTGGATACCCGGGTAATTACCGAGATCGCCGACTACTATCGGGAGGTGCTGGGCGAGAAGATTCCGGCCAACCAGCCCTTCGTGGGCTCGGAATTCAACGCCACCCGGGCCGGCATCCACATCGACGGTCTCCTCAAGAACGAAGAGATTTACAATCCCTTCGACACCAAAAAACTCCTCAACCGTCCCGTCGGGATCATCATCACCGACAAGAGCGGCACCGCCGGTATCGCCTACTGGATCAATACCCACTTTCACCTGAAGGGAGACAAACAGATCGACAAGCGTCATCCCGGAGTGGCCAAGATTTACAAGCACATCATCAAGCAGTACGAGGCCGGGCGCATCACCTCCATCTCCAACGAAGAGATGATGCAGTTGGTGCGCAAGTACATTCCGGAACTCTTCGTCTCCGACCTGGATCGCATGAAGGCCCGGGCTGAGAAGCTTCTCACCAGTCTCGCCGAGGAGCTTGCCGAACGCTCCGAGATCCGTTCCATGGATCCGGAGAAAATCGTTCCGGTCCTGCGGGAGTTCCTGGAGGAACATCCCTACATTCAGTTCATCTATGTGGTGAACAGCGAGGGGCGACGCATCACCCCCCTCATAACCCATGTGGAGGATCGGGGACGCTACGAGCACCTCCTCAAAGACGAGGACTATTCGGATCGGCCCTGGTTCCTGGAACCCTTTAAGACCGGGCGGGTGTATGTGTCGGACTTTTATTCCTCGAAGGTTACCGGAGCCCTGTGTCTGACCGTCTCGGCCCCCATCCGGGACAGATACGAGGAGATCGTGGGCATCCTGGGCATGGACATACGCTTTAAAGAGCTTCTCAAGATGGAGGAGGAGGACGAGGAGGAGCATACTTGAACTGGCGGCCGCCGGAGGGCACCGTCTGCCGGAGGGCCGTTTCACCAATCCCTGGCTTGAGGCCGAAGGGCCGGCTCTGGTCGAGATCCTGAAGTGGAAGGTGGCCCGGTTCTCCAAGAACCGGGCCCCGAAGACCTTTCCGCTTCGGGTGTCCTTTCCCCCGCCCGAAGTCCTCGAGGAGGACTTCCTCCTCTGTTTCCTGGGGCACAACACGGTATTCCTCAGAGCGGGGGGACGAACTCTTCTTTTCGACCCCATCCTGGGGCCCATAGGGGGCGTCCTGCGGCGCCGTACCCCTCCCCCGCTTTCCCCTGAATCCCTGCCTTCCCCGGATCTGGTGCTCGTCTCCCACGCCCACCTGGATCATCTGGATCGTCCCACCCTGAAACGCCTTTCCGGGGACTTCACCCTGGTGGCCGGGGTGGGGACGCACCGGTATCTGGAGAGGAATCGTCTGGTGGAGCTGGACTGGCTTGAGGAGCGGGTGATTTTCGGGGTGCGGATTCTGGGGCTTCCGGTTCAGCACTGGTCGCAGAGGGGGCTTTTCGATCACAACCGAAGTCTCTGGCTCGGGTTTCTGGTGGAGGTGGCCGGATTGCGTCTCTTTTTCGGGGGAGACACCGGATACTTCCGGGGGTTCCGGGAAATAGGGGCGGAGTTCGGGCCCTTTGATCTGGCCCTTCTTCCGTGCGGGGCCTACGAACCGAGGGAGCTGATGGCGCCCTTTCACATGACCCCGGAGGAGGCCGTGCAGGCGGCCCTGGATCTGCGGGCCGAAGCAGCCGTCCCCCTCCACTGGGGGGCCTACTTTCTCGGGGACGAACCCCCGGAGGAGCCTCCTCAACGATTCGCCGAAGAGGCCCGGAGAAGGGGCCTCCGGGCTCGGGTGCTCTATCCGGGGGAGATCCTCAGGCTCGATCGTTCTTTATGAAGAACTTGTATTCCCACAGAGGGAGGTCGCTCTCGGGAGAGACGGTCAGCTCAAAGCCGTAGCGGCTCTCGATCTCCCCCAGGTAGTCCATCTCCTCGGCCAGGAATTCGGCCATCTCCGGATGAAGGCGGATCTCCACCACCTTACCCCGGATGTGAGGCCCCATGCGCTCCAGGCGCCGAAAAATCTCGTAGCCGATGGTGCGCCGGCTCTTGAGCCGCCCCTCGCCCCCGCAGCAGGGACAGCGTTCCAGGAAGACCTCGTAAAGGGATTCGCGGCGGCGTTCCCTGGTCATCTCCAGCAGTCCGAAGTCGGAGATGGGTTTGACCGAGGTCTTGGCCCGATCCCGTTTCAGGGCCTCCTTCAGGGTCTGGTAAACCTCTTCCCGGTGACCGGGGTCCTCCATGTCGATGAAGTCGATCACGATGAGGCCGCCGATGTTGCGCAGGCGGAGCTGATAGGCGATCTCCCGGGCGGCCTCGAGGTTGGTCCTGAAGACGGTTTCCTCCAGGTCCCTGCGGCCCACGAAGCGTCCGGTGTTTACATCGATGGCCGTAAAGGCCTCGCAGGGCTCGATAACGATAAATCCCCCGGACTTGAGCCATACCCGCGGGGAGAGGAGACGCCTGGGGTCCACCTCTAGACCGTAGGTTTCGAAGAGATCCCGCGGCCCCTCGTGGAGGCGCACGCATCCCTTGAGGTGGGGAGCGGCCCGGGAAAGAAAGTCGAGGATCTTCCGGTATTCCTCCCGGTCGTCGATCACCACCGAGGAAACCTCCCGGGTGAGGAGGTCCCGCACGGCCCGCAGGCTCGCCTCCAGCTCCTCGTAGATCAGGGCCGGGGCCCGGGAACGCTCCGCGCGGGTGGAGATCTCCTCCCAGAGGGAGAGCAGAAATTCCATCTCCGGCTTTATCTCCTCGGCCGAGGCTCCCTCCGCCGCGGTGCGCACGATCCAGCCCGTGCCCGGAGGACGAGCCTCCTCCACGATGCTACGCAAACGCTCCCGCTCGGCCTCGTCCTTTATCTTGCGGGAGATGCCTATGTGACTCATGTAGGGAAGATACACCAGATAGTGTCCGGGAAGGGTTATGTTGGTGGAAAGACGCGCCCCTTTGGAGCCCACGGGCTCTTTTATGACCTGAACCAGGATCTCCTGTCCCTCCCGGAGGACCTCGCAGAGGGCCCTATCGGAAACGAAGGCCGACTCCCCCAGCAATTCCTCTCCTTCCAGAATGGGCAGGAAATCCCCCCCGTAAAGGAAGGCGGTGCGGGAAAGCCCCACCTCCACGAAGGCGGCCTTCATGCCGGGGAGCACCCGCACCACGCGCCCCTTGTAGATGTTTCCCACCACCCCCTTTTCCTTGGGGCGCTCTACATAGAACTCGACGAGCTGCCCTCCCTCGACGAGGGCCACCCGTGTCTCGTAGGGGGCGTAATTGATGAGAAGCTCGGCCAATTATCCTTCCTGTGCTCCCTTGTGTTTGAGGTAAAGTCCGTAGATAAACAAGAGCATTCCTCCCAGAGCTATAAACACATAAGTCCAAAAAAGATCGTCCATTTTACTCCTCCGGAGTTAACAAAACAGAAGAAATGGTTAGAAAAAGCCAAGCTACCGTCCCACCAACTAATATCGCCAACGGGGCTTTATTCAGTATGCCTCCTACTAACATGCCACCCATCACAATCTTGGAAAAATCTCCCAGCAGGTCGGATAGTCTTTGAAGTTTGTTTTTCCTCATAGTTTCTCTATAAACCTCTCGATAAGGCGCGTCAAACGGTTCTCGGCGGCCTGGGCCCGGGCGATGACCTCTTCCAGGAGGATGGGTTGAAAGTTGTCCGGATCGTTCACATTGGCGATCACGGATATCCCCAGAACCTCCATCCCGGCGTGCACGGCCACGATGACCTCCGGCACCGTGGACATCCCCACCGCATCGGCCCCGATAAGACGCAGGAAACGGGTCTCCGCCGGGGTCTCGAGACTAGGCCCGGGCACGGCCACATAGACCCCCTCCCGGATCGTTTCCCCCAGTTCCCGGGCCGCTTCCCGGAGGATCTCCCGCAGGCGGGAGGAATAGGCTTCGGAAAGGTCCGGGAAACGCGGACCCCAGTCCTCCCGGTTGGGACCCCGGAGGGGATTGTCGGGGATGAGGTTGATGTGATCCCGGAGGAGCATGAGGTCGCCGGGACGAAAGTCCAGATTGAGCCCCCCGGCGGCGTTCGAGACCACCAGGATTCGCGCTCCGAGGAGACTTAACACCCGCACCGGAAGCGTGATCTCCCTGGTGGAATATCCCTCGTAGTAATGAAATCGTCCCCTGAAGGCCGCCACCCTTTTGCCCGCAAGATGCCCCACCACCAGCTCCCCGGCGTGACTTTCCACGGTGGAGACCGGGAAGTGGGGGATCTCCCGGTAGGGAAGTCGCAAGAGCGCTTTTATGCGCTCTCCCAGGCCGGAAAGCCCGGTGCCCAGCACCAGGAGAATCTCGGGGCGGAAGGGTAATTTCCCGGCGAGAAAATCGCGGGCTTCCTCCACCCGGGTGAAGTAATCCTTATCCATGGCCTCCTCCCACAAGGGTTTTAAGGTTCCGGATGGCCTCGCCGGAGAGGCTCTTTAAGTGAAGATCCCTCTGCGGGAAGGGGATCTCGATGCCCGCCTCGATGAGGGCCCGGTGGATGGCGTAGTAATAATCGCTCTTTATGCCGGTCAGGGCCCGCTTGGCCTGGGACTGCCTGATCCAGACCGCAAGCGAAAACTCCAGGGCGCTATCGCCGAACCCGGTAAACCACACCTGCAGGGGGTGATCCGCGTCCTCCTGCGTTAGGGGGACCTTCCGGGCCGCCTCGGTGACCACCCGTTTCACCAGTTCGGGGTCACTTCCGTAGGCCACCCCGAAGGGAATGTGGATCCGGCGCCAGTCGTCCTCGTAGGTCCAGGTGGAGATGCGCTTGGAGACGAATTCCGAATTGGGCACGATGAGGTCCTGCCCGTCAAAGGTCCGGAGCACGGTGGAACGCATGTTGATCTCCTTGACCACGCCCAGGGTGCCGTCCTCCAGTTCCACCAGGTCGCCCACCCGAAGACTCCCCTCGGTGAGCAGTATGATGCCGGAGATGAAGTTGCTGGTTATGGTCTGGAGCCCGAAACCGATACCCACGCCGAGGGCCCCGAATATGAGGCCCACCTGGGTGAGGTTGAGCCCGGCGCTGGAGAGCGCCACCAGAAGCAGTATCACCAGGAGGGCATAGTAAATGAGAGTGGTCAGGGAATTGATCGCACTTGCCGAGGCCTGAAAACGCCCGATGAAAAACCGTTCGGCCCGACGCCGGAAGTAACGAAGGAAAAACACCCCCAGCCCCAGGATGAGCAGAAACTTGATAAACCCCAGGAGGGTGAAGGTGATGCCCCCGGTCTGCCACAGGGGATAGGTAAGGATTCTCTTCAGGGTTCCCATACGACTTAACGGAAACGGAATTTCTGGATATCTTATCAACTTCAGCGGATCCGGAAAAGGAGGATTGGGGCTTCATGAAGATCGTGCGTTTTCGCTGGAGGGATCTTGAGGGCTGGGGAAGGCTTGAGGGAGAGCGCATTCTGGGTCTTCCGGGGGTGGAGGAAGCGGTCCGGGTGCCGGAGGAGGGGGTGCCGCTTACCGAGGTGCGTCTTCTGCCTCCCACGGTGCCCACCAAGATCGTGGCCGTGGGTCTGAACTATCGCGACCATGCCGAGGAACTGGGCCTTCCGGTGCCGGACGAACCGCTCATTTTCCTTAAACCCCCTTCGGCGGTGATCGGGCCGGAGGATCCCATCCTGCTCCCCCGAAAGATCGGTCGGGTGGATTACGAGGCGGAGCTGGCGGTGGTGATCGGGAAGGTCACCCGGAAGATTCGACCGGAGGAGGCCTCCCGTCACATCCTGGGCTACACCTGCTTCAACGATGTGACCGCCAGGGATCTCCAGAAAAAAGACGGTCAGTGGACCCGGGCCAAGAGCTTCGACACCTTTGCCCCGCTGGGCCCCTGGATAGAGACCGACCTCGACCCCTCCGCCCTGAGGATCCGGGCCTACCTTAACGGTCGGATCGTTCAGGATTCCTCCACGGAAAAACTCATCTTTCCGGTAAACGAGCTGGTGAGCTTCATCTCCCACATCATGACCCTTTATCCGGGAGATGTCATCGCCACCGGGACGCCCCCGGGGGTGGGACCTCTTTCCCCCGGAGATGTGGTGGAGGTGGAGGTGGAAGGGGTGGGTCGGCTGGCCAACTTCGTGCGGGAAAGTTAGAATGAGACCGGGGATGATGGCCTTAGCTGAAAATCTTCCACGATATACCTGGGAGGATTACCGCCTGTGGAAGGGCCGCTGGGAGCTCATCGAAGGGGTGCCCTATGCCATGGCTCCCCTGCCTTCCTTCGAACACCAGATCGTGAGCGGCCGTATTCATGTGGAGCTCGTGCGGGCGCTTGAGGGATGTCCCCACTGCGTAGCTCTTCTTCCGGTGGACTGGAAGATAGATGAGCACACCGTGGTCCAGCCCGACAACCTCGTGGTTTGCGGTAAGCTTCCGCCGAATCCTCCCCTGGAAAAAGCGCCGATCCTGATCTTTGAGGTGCTTTCTCCTTCCACGATCCTCAAGGATCGTAATTTAAAATTCCGGCTTCACGAAAGGGCCGGGGTAAAGTATCTGGTGCTGGTGGATCCTGCACGCTCCGAGGCCGAGATCTTTGAACTAAAAGAGGGTCGCTACGCCTTACCTGAAAAAGTCCGGAACGAGAAGGTTCGTTTTGATCTGGGGGTCTGTGAAATGGAATTCGATTTCGGGAAGATTTTTCCGGGAGGTGGATAATGGAGGGGCGAGTGGTGGCCCTTTCCGTGAGTCGGGACAAGGGCGTCCCCAAGGAAAATGTGACCGAGGTGAGGATCGTTGAGGGCTACGGGGTGGAGGGAGACGCTCACGGAGGGGCGTGGCACCGTCAGGTGAGTTTTCTGGATCTCGCCACCCTGGAGTGTATGAGGGAGACCCTGGGGAGGGAGGTCCGTCCCGGGGAGCTTGCCGAGAATGTGACCGTGGATCTGGATCTTTCCGCCGTGGAGGTGGGGGATCGTATTGCCGCCGGGGAGTGTCTCTTTGAGGTCACCCAGATAGGGAAGAAGTGTCACACCGGTTGTGCCATTTTTAAGCGCGTGGGCCGCTGCGAGATGCGCAACCGGGGCGTTTTTACCCGGGTGCTCAGGGGTGGAGTGCTTCGGGTGGGGGATCCGGTGCGAATCCTCGCGAGATCCGAGGGAAAGGGGGATTAAATGCATCTGCACGGAGAGGGAAAACCGCAGTTCGTCCCTCGCCTCGTGGCCTGGGAGCTCACCCGTTCGTGCAATCTGGACTGCGTGCACTGTCGGGCGGCGGCTTCCAGGGGACCATACGAGGGGGAGCTTACCACCGAGGAGTGTCTGAGGATTCTTTCCGAGATTGCCGAGGTGTCCAAACCCATCGTCATACTTACCGGAGGGGAGCCTCTGCTCCGGGACGATCTCCTGGTTCTGACCCGCAAGGCCCGTGAACTGGGTATGCGTCCGGTGCTGGCCACCAACGGAACGCTTCTTACGGAGGAACTGGCCCTCAAGCTGAAAGAGGCCGGCCTGGCCCGGGTCAGCATAAGCCTGGACGGGGCGAGCCCCGAGGCCCACGACAGTTTCCGGAAGGTGCCCGGGGCCTTCGAGGGGGCCCTGCGGGGAATAGAAATCCTCAAAAAGGTGGGCATTCCCTTCCAGATCAACACCACGGTCACGGCCAGAAACCTTGAGGAACTACCCGGGGTCCACGAGCTGGCCAAGAAGCTGGGGGCCGTGGCCCATCACATCTTTCTTCTGGTGCCGGTGGGGCGGGGAAAGGAGTTGGCGGAGGACTCCCTTCCCCCCGAGGTCTACGAGAAGACCCTGCACTGGTTTTACGACCAGAGGGAGAAGGCCGGCCTTCACCTCAAGGCCACCTGCGCTCCTCACTACTACAGGATCCTCCGCGAACGAGCCCGGGCCGAGGGTAAACCGGTGACCATGGAGACCTTCGGACTCGACGCCGTGACCCGGGGGTGTCTGGCGGGGACGGGATTCTGTTTCATCTCCCATAGGGGGGTGGTTCAAACCTGCGGGTATCTGGAGATCGAGTGCGGGGACCTGCGGAAGCAGTCCTTCCCGGAGGTGTGGTGGAATTCCGAGGTCTTCAGGAATCTCAGGGATTTCAGGAAGTACAAGGGCAAGTGCGGACGCTGCGAATACATTCGGGTCTGCGGGGGATGCCGGGCCCGGGCCTACGAGGCCACCGGCGACTACCTGGAAGAGGAGCCCCTCTGCACCTACCAGCCCCGTAAATCGCCTTAATCGAAGATGAGGACCCTCTCCAAAACGAACCGTATACCGGCCTCAAGGAGGTCCTCATCGCTGACCCCGGCGGGGTCCTCAAGATCCGGGACCTCCAGACGGCCGGAGAGGGCTTCCTCGCGGAAGCGGGGCAGATCGTAAAGGGCCAGAAAGATGAGGTCCAGCTGGTCGGCGGTGAGGGGAGTTTCGGCGTGGGCCTGTCTTCTGGCCACCACCTCTCCGAAAAGGTCGTTAAAGCGGAGGTAGGGCTCCAGACCCTGTTCCCTCACGAAGTCCCGCACCCGGATGGTACGCTTTTCGTAGTGCCCCTTACAGTGGGTTTCCCTTATGATGCGGTAAACCTCACGGCGTTTTCCGGTCTCGGGATCCTCGCGGAGGTAACGGGCGAGAGGGTAGGTGCGACAGGCCGACGGCCGATCCGGATAGACCGAACAGCCCTCGGGCTTCAGAAAGGGGCAGGCGAAGTCGTAGGGATTCATCTTTATCGCCACCACGGGCAGCTGGGTCACCTCGCCGATGTAGGCTTCGCCGTAGCGCTCGATGAGTTCCTGAGGAGAGACCCCCAGGGCCCGGCGCAGTCGCAAAAAGTCGTAGGGCGAAAGGACTAAATGCACATCGTAGCAGCACCTGTTGAAGCAGGGGACTCCCGGATGACAGGCAAAGACGATCTCGTCGTCCGGACCGAGTTCCCGCGGATCGAAAACCGGTTCTTCCACTTTTTGTCTCCCTGAAGATTTTGCGCTAAAATACCCCATAAACGGAGAGAAGGAAAGGTTCGTCATGCGGCGTCCCTCTCGTTCCCCGCTCTGGAATCTGGTCTTTGTGGTGATCCTGATCATGGCCCTGATCTGGGCCCGTTATTCCCGCACCGAAAAAAAACGGACTCTTCTGGTCCGTTTTCCCATTCTTTCCCCGGCGCGGGAATCCCTGGGGGAGGTGAGCTTCTGGGTGGAGGATCGGGGGGATCGGCTTCTCAAGGTGGAGCTTTCCCGAAAGCCCGGGGAGGATCTCTATGTAATTCTTTATTATCGGGGAGGGGTGGGGCGTGAGGTAGGTCGTATTTCCGGGACGGTGCTGATACGCTCCTTGGGCCCCACCTTTTCTCCGGAGAAAATTTCCGCTATCGTTCTCAAGGGCGTAAGTTCCGGGCGCATTTACGGTGAGGCCCGGCCAAGTTCACCGAAGGGGTAGATCATGGCGCGTCGAAAACGCGGATTCCACACCAAGTTTATCTTCGTGACCGGTGGAGTGCTTTCCTCTCTCGGCAAGGGGCTGGCCTCGGCCTCCATAGGGGCGTTGCTCGAGGCCCGGGGTCTTCGGGTGACCTTCCAGAAACTCGATCCTTACATCAATGTGGATCCGGGGACCATGAACCCCTTTCAGCACGGGGAGGTCTATGTCACCGACGACGGGGCGGAGACGGATCTCGATCTCGGGCATTACGAGCGCTTCACCTCCGCCCGCATGGGGCGCAAGAACAATTACACCTCCGGAAAGATCTACTTTTCGGTCATCACCAAGGAGCGTCGGGGGGACTATCTGGGAGGCACCGTTCAGATCATCCCTCATGTGACCGACGAGATCAAGGCGGCCATCGTGCAGTTGGCCGGAAGCGAAGTGGATGTGGCCATCATCGAGATCGGGGGCACCGTGGGAGACATAGAAAGCCTCCCCTTCCTGGAGGCCATAAGGCAGCTCCGTTACGACCTGGGTCGGGAAAACACCCTTTACATTCACCTCACCTATGTTCCCTACATCAAGGCCGCCGGAGAGCTAAAGACCAAGCCCACTCAGCACAGCGTTAAGGAACTGCGGGCCATCGGTATCCAGCCGGACATCCTGCTGTGTCGCACGGAGCGGTTTCTGCCCCCGGAAGTCAAGAAAAAGATCGCCCTTTTCTGCAATGTGGAGGAGGACGCGGTGATCACGGCCAAGGATGTGGACTGCATCTACGAGATCCCGCTCATCTTCCACCAGGAGGGGCTGGACGAGAAGATCGTGGAGCTGCTGAACATCTGGACGCGGGAGCCGGATCTTTCCGGCTGGGAAGCCCTGGTGCGAAAGTACAAGAACCCCAGGGATCGGGTGACCATCGCCATAGTGGGAAAGTATGTGGACCTCAAGGACTCCTACAAGAGCCTGCACGAGGCCCTGGTCCACGGAGGGCTGGGGAACGAGGCCTGGGTGGACATTCGCTATGTGAGCGCCGACGAGATCACCCGGGAGAATGTGGCGGAAAAGCTGGAGGGCGTGCACGGGGTCCTGGTGCCCGGAGGGTTCGGGTATCGGGGGGCCGAGGGCAAGATGGAGGCCATCCGCTACGCCCGGGAAAACGGGATCCCCTTTTTCGGAATCTGTCTGGGAATGCAGCTGGCGGTGATCGAGTTTGCCCGCAATGTGGCCGGGCTTTCCGGGGCCAACTCCACGGAGTTCGATCCCGACACCCCTCATCCGGTGATCTACCTCATGCGGGAGTGGTTCAACTACCGCACTCAACGGGTGGAGGTGCGGGACGAGAAGTGCGACAAGGGGGGCACCATGCGGCTCGGGGCCTACCCCTGTCGCCTGGTGCCGGACACCATATCCCACCGGGCCTACGGGTGCGACGAGGTCTTCGAACGCCACCGGCACCGCTACGAGTTCAACAATCAGTACCGGGAACTCCTCACCGAAAAAGGTCTAAAGATCGCCGGGCTTTCCCCGGACGGGGAACTGGTGGAAATCGTGGAACTGGAAGGGCATCCCTGGTTCGTGGGGTGTCAGTTCCATCCGGAGTTCCGGTCCCGTCCCATGGAACCCCATCCCCTCTTCGTGTCTTTCATAAAAGCGGCCCTTGAGCACAAGGGAAGCTGAAGGGATGGATCTCACCTGGGAGGAAGGGCGGGCGTATCTTAAGGCTCTGGTCGCGGAATACGGTCTTCCCTTCCGGGTGGAGACCTTCTGGGGTGAGCTTTTTCTGTATCTGGAAAGACTCTCCGCGGAGGCCGGGCGTCTCCGTCTCACGGCGCTCTCCGATCCCGGGCAACGCCTGCGTTTTCCCGTTCTGGAAAGTCTGATCCTGGCAACGCTTCTCCCGGAGGGGAGCTTCCGGGTGGCCGACCTGGGCAGTGGGGCCGGGGTGCCCGGACTGGTCCTCAAGCTCGTGCGTCCGGAGCTCGAGGTGGTTCTCTACGAGGCCCACGCCCCGCGGGTGACCTTCCTGGAGGAGACCATCGCTCTCCTCGGTCTTTCCGGTATTCGGGTGGAACGAAAACACCTCGGTCGCGAGTGGCCGGAAGCGCGTTTCCCGGTGGTGGTCTCCCGGGGCTACGGTTCGGCGGAGAAATTCGCCGCCCAGGCCGCTCGTCTCCTCACAAGACCCGGCCTGGCCTTTTACCTCTGGCGAAACGATGTGGAGCCCCGGGGCGACCCTGAAAGACACCTGCCCCTCCTGCGGGAGGTATCCTTCGAACTCCCCGAAAAAGGAGGAATCCGCCGACTTCTCGTCTTTTCCTCCACCTCGGAGCTCCCTTGAAATTTATCCTTTTTTGTGGTTTTTTGAGTTGAGGAGTCTGCGAGGAGGTTTCGAATGGGCGGAAGAAGTCGTAAGTCGGTTCTGCGCCAGAAGCTGGCCAAGTATTACCGGGAGAGGGAGAACCCCCTGGCCCTCATGTCCCTTCAGGAGACCATCATCCGGAGGCACAAGGATCGTTACGATCTCATCCAGCAGAATCTGGCCTATCTTCAGGGGGAGGCGCCTCCGCCGGCCGAGGAGAGGCGGGTCTCCAGGCTCACCATAAGGAAATTCACCGGTGAGCCGGACAAGAAGTTCCTGAACCGGGCCTTTTACGAGGTCCTCTATCCCATTACCATGGAATATCGCTACATGCCCCTTCACGCCATCTTCCTCTGGTATCTCCAGGCCCTGGAGATGGTTTACGGGGAAAAGCTCAACAAAACCCACCTCAATCGGCTTCAGAAGTGGATCCTCAGGTGGCTCACCACCATGACCCCTGAGGAAGAGATGAATCTCAAAAGTGAGATCGTCACCTGGATCCTCAATCGTTTTACCTAAGGCCGGTGAGGGCCCGGTAGTCTATCTGATTGACGGCACCACCTTTGTCTACCGGGCCCATTACGCGGTAAAGGAGTTCCTCTCTACCTCCTGGGGTCTTCCCACCAAGGCGATCTATGTCTTTACCCGCATGTTGCTGCGGGTGCTGCGAGAGCTTCAGCCGGAATACCTGGCCCTGTGTCTGGACGAAAAGGCTCCCACCTTCAGGCACGAGGCCTTCCGGGACTACAAGGCCCATCGTCCCCCCATGCCCGACGAGCTTGCGGTGCAGATTCCCTACATACGGGAGATAGCCGAGGCTCTGGGGGTGCGCGTCCTCAGCGTGCCGGGCTACGAGGCCGACGACCTCATCGCCACCCTGGCCACGAAACTTCCCAATCCGGTGCTCATCATCGCCGGCGACCGGGATCTCTTTTCCCTGGTGAGCGACCGGGTCTATGTGTGGGATCCGCTCCGGGAAAGGATCATTGATCCCGCGGAGGTGGAAAGGCGCTACGGGGTGCCCCCGGAGAAGATGCCGGAATTGCGGGCCCTTTCCGGAGACGCCAGCGACAACATTCCCGGAGTAAAGGGGATCGGGGAAAAGACCGCCGCCACCCTTATCCGCACCTTCGGTTCGGTGGAAGACCTTTACGCCCGGCTCTCCGAGGTGACCCCGGCCCGGGTCCGCAGGCTCCTGGAGGAGGGACGCGAGTCCGCGTTCCTTTCCCGGAAACTGGTGGAACTGGAGACCTCGGCCCCGGTGCCTCTGGCCCTGGAGGAATATCGTCTGCGCGAGCCCGACTATTCCCGTCTGAGGGAGCTCTTCGTGAGACTCGAGTTTCGCAAGCTCCTCTCCGAGCTTCCCCCCTCAAGGGATCTCTCCGGTCCGGTCAATGAGGTCGCGGAGATCCCCCCGGAGGTCCGGGAAACCGAACGGGTGGCCCTCTGGGTTTCCGAAGGAGAAGGTCTTTTCGGTAGGGGATCCGTTTCCGGTGTGGCCCTGGCCCTTCCCGGAGCAGTCTTTCTCCTGCCCCCGGAAGGGCTCACGGCCCTGAGGGATCTCTTTTCCCGGGAGGATTGCGTTTGCGTGGTCTACGATTTCAAAAACCTGTGCCATCTTATGGGGGAGGCTCCGGAGTTTTCCGGGGAGGTCTTTGATGTAAGGCTTGCGGCCTGGTTGCTTGACCCGATCCGTAAGGGATACGAGCTTGAGGAACTGGCCGCGGAGCGCCTGGGGGTGAGGATGTCTCCGGACCCGGACAGAGGCGGTATGGCGGAGCGGGCCCGGGCCCTTCTCGAACTCTATCCCCTCCTGAGGGAGTCCCTTTCGGAGGCCGGTCTGGAACGCCTCCTTTTCGAGGTGGAGGTTCCCCTGGCCCCGGTGCTCTTCAGGATGGAGCGAACGGGCATCCGCGTGGATCGGGACTATCTGCGGGAATGGTCCGGGAGACTTCGCGAAGAACTGCGGACCCTTGAGGAGGAGGCCTTTCGGCTGGCCGGGGAACCCTTCAACCTCCGTTCCGGGCGGGAACTTTCCCGGATTCTCTTCCAGAAGCTGGGACTGCCCCGGGGCAAACGCACGCCCAAGGGCACGGGTTATTCCACGGATGTGGAGGTGCTTTCGGAGCTGGCCCCGCTTCATCCCCTTCCGCGGGTGCTCCTTCGCTATCGCACCGTGCACAAGATCCTTTCCACCTATGTGGAACCGCTCCTGCGCCTCGCGGACCCCGCCACCGGGCGGGTCCACACCACCTTTCACCAGACCGGAACGGCCACGGGTCGGCTCTCCTCCTCGGATCCCAATCTTCAGAACATTCCCGTAAAGGGCGAGGAGGGGCAGGCCATGCGCCGGGCCTTCGTGGCCGAGGAGGGCTGGGTGCTCCTTTCGGCGGATTATTCTCAGCTCGAGCTCCGGCTGCTGGCTCACTTCTCCGGAGACGAGAATCTGCGGAGAGCCTTTGCGGAGGGGCACGACATTCATGCCGCCACCGCCGCCGAGATCTTCGGGGTCTCGCCGGGGGAGGTCACTCCGGAGATGCGACGCTTGGCCAAGGTGATCAACTTTGGTATTGCTTACGGTATGAGCCCTTACGGCCTTTCCAGGGAACTCGACATAGACTTCAAGCAGGCCAAGGCTTTCATAGAGCGCTATTTCGAAAGGTATCCCGGGGTGAAACGCTACATGGAAGAGGTGGTAGCCGAGGCCCGGGATAAGGGGTTCGTGAAAACCATTCTCGGCCGGCGGCGTCCCATTCCCGGTCTTTTCAGCCGGGAAAAGGGCGTGCGGGAGTTTGCCGAGCGCACGGCCATCAACACTCCCATACAGGGTTCCGGGGCCGATCTGGTGAAGCTGGCCATGCTGGCCATAGACCGTCGTCTGAGAGAGGGGAGACTCCGGGCCAGGCTCCTTCTTCAGGTCCACGACGAGTTGCTCTTCGAGGTGCCTCAGGAGGAGGTTGAAGAGGTCAGCGCCCTGGTCCGAAAAGAGATGGAAGAGGTTTATCCCCTGAGCGTGCCGCTAAGGGTGAATCTGGCCGTGGGTAAGAACTGGGCGGAGGCCAAGGCCTGAGATGTGGGAACCCTGGGAGGGTGGCTACGAGGTAAATAAGGACCCAGCTCACATCGAGGTCCTGCTTCAGGATCTCAAGAAAATGGGTTACTGGGTGATTTTCGTGAGCGGGAGGTTTCGTTCCGGTCCCACCCTTCTTCTTCATGTACTGGAGGATCGACTCGTCTTTGACTACCCCCGCCCCTGGGCCCCGGGTCTCGGCACGGCCCGGGTCATCTATCGCGATAACACCAACATCGAACACTTTTTCCGCGTGGACATCCTCAAAGAGGACACCCAGAATCGATACATCTTTACCACCCGTCCCACCGCCATCTTCCGGCTGGAACGACGAATGTACTATCGCGTCCCCACGCCGCCCGGTTCAAAGGCGCAGTTCAAGTGGAAGGATAAGGAACTGACGGGAGAGATTTTAAACCTCAGTGCCGGAGGTCTGGCCCTTCTCCGTCCCAATCTCAGAGTGCCTGAAAGAGAGATTCTCCTGGAGGGGAAACTCGATCTTCTGCTTTCGGCCAGCCGCCCCTTCGGTCAGATAGAGATCCCGCGAGCCGAGGTGGTTCGGGCTCAGGAATCCCCCGATGGCTTGCTTCTGGGGGTTAAGTTCCACATCAACGAAAGGAAACGCCAAGAACTGATGCAGTACATCATCCGGCGGGAAATCGAAATCCGCAAGGCCAAGGCCGAGGGCTAAACCGTAAACTTGAAGCTTCCCTTCCCCAGAATGTCGTGCAGGTGAAGGATTCCCACCAGGCGTTCGTCGCTGTCCACAACCGGAAGGACGGTAATCAGGTGTTTTTCCATGAGATCCAGGGCTTCGGAGGCCAGCCGGTCCTTATCTATGCGTTTGGGATCCGGGGTCATGATCTCCTCCACGCGCACCCCTTCGAGGCTTCCCCGGCGGACCAGCGTCCTTCGCAGATCACCGTCGGTGATAATCCCCTTAAGCCGATCCCGTTCGTCCAGGATCAGGATACAGCCCAGGCGCTTGCGGTCCATCTCCGGGAGGGCCTCGGTCATGAGGGTACCCATTCGGGTGAGGGGAATGCGGTCGCCGGTGAGCATAATCTCGGCCACGCGCACCTTGAGCCGCTCCCCCAGGGAGCCTCCGGGGTGATTGCGCCGGAAGTCCTCCGGTCCGAAGCCCCGGGCCTCGGCCAGGGCCACGGCCAGGGCGTCGCCCACCGCCAGGGCCGCGGTGGTGCTTGCGGTGGGGGCGAGGTCGTAGGGACAGGCCTCCCGCGGCACCCCCACATCGATGACCACATCGGCAAGGCCAGCCAGCGGTGAGTCCGGATTTCCGGTGAGGGCGATGGCGCGGACTCCCCTCCCCTTAAGGACGCGCACGATGAGGTTTACCTCCTCGGTGCGCCCGGAATTGGAAAGGGCCAGCAACACATCCTCCGGGGTCACCATGCCGAGGTCTCCGTGAAGGGCCTCGGCGGGATGGAGAAAGAAGGAAGGGGTGCCGGTGGAGGAGAGGGTGGCGGATATCTTGCGGCCAATGAGACCGCTTTTTCCGAGCCCGGTTACCACCACCCGACCTCTGGAGGATAGAACCAGTCGCACCGCTTCCTCAAAGGAGGCTCCCAGCTTTTTCTCTACTGTACACAGTCCCTCGATCTCTACCCGGAGGACCCTCCTGGCCGTCTCGAGCACACTCATGTGCTCAAATATACCCCTTTTTGCCAACCTGGCATTATCCTTTGGCCCTTCCCCTATCCCTCCTCCCGGAGGGGGGACAAGTTCCCTCCCCCTGACCCCCTCCCGGAGGGAGGGGGAACCAGGTTCCCTCCCCCTCTGGGGGAGGGTTGGGGAGGGGGAGTTGAAGTGGACCCCGAAATTTGGACAGTGTGGTAAGGTGAAAAAATCAGACAAAGTAGGGGTCCAATGTCCAGGAAAAAGTTCAAGAGGTATTATCCGGAATTTAAGGCCAGGGTAGCCCTTGAGGCTCTGAGGGAAGAGAAGTCCCTTGCGGAGCTGGCTGCGCAATTTTAATATGCCCCGAAATTTGGACCACCTGGAATGTTAGGGTCTTTACTCATCGCTGTCATTTTCTGAACCACCCTCCCTTCCTTATGACCTCCCTCACCCTGTACGCTACCGCCCCCTCAGTATCGGTCGCCTGTACTTAGTTACCCACACTATGTGCAAGTGAATCTTGTAAACACTATGATTACCATGCCTGTAATCTCCCATTATGTCCGCATTCTATCATGCTCAAGCTTTCGCCTAAAGGCGAGGGTTTTAACCCTCCCCAAGTGGGACAATAAAAATCGCGAATAATTGCCCAAAATCGGGGATGGATTTTTAAGAAACTCGCCTTATTGAAAATGAATTGCAGCGAAATTTTTACGACTTACTGGGAAGTTAGAGAATAGGTGCCCCAGGCGGAAAATTGTGCTTCGTAAGTCCTCAAGAAATCGTTAATTTTTGGTCGGGGCGGCAGGATTTGAACCTGCGACCCCTGACTCCCGAAGCCAGTGCTCTGCCAGGCTGAGCTACGCCCCGACCGACCTTAAGCTTAAACCGGCTCAGAAGCCTGTCAAGACAGGAGCGTTGGGCTAGAAAACCTTACGGGATGTGCGCACCAGACGGGATAGACCCAGACGATGCGAAAGACCGCTCCAGTCGATGGCCTTCTTCCGCCTTTCCGATTTTCGAAGGCGCGCCACCCTTTCCGCCACCAGCCGATAGTAGCGGGAGTCTTCCTCCAGAAGAACGGAAGTCCCGCGCAACTCTTTTAACTCGAGCAGGAGGAATTCCAGGCGGCGCATGACCCGATACTGTTCCTCCACCTCCTCCTCCCCCAGACTCTCCAGGAGGTCCTCCAGGGTGCGAATCTCCCTCTTGAGTTCCAGCTCCGGCGGGACGAACCCGGCGTTCTTGAGGATCTTGTAGGCCAGGCGAACCTCTTCCGGGACAAAGCTCAGGTCCTCCATCTGAATAGGGCACCCCTTGCCCGGAAGATCGTCAAATTCTCCGTTCCGGATGGCCTCCTGAATGCGTTCCTCAGCCAGACGCTGAAAGACGAGAAGGCTCATGATCCCGGGGAAGCCAGCCTTTTCTTTATCTCGTTAAGTTTGTACTCCACGAAGTTAAGTCCCCCGGAGGGAGGTCTGGTCTTGAGGTACTTCCGGTAATACTCCAGGGCCTTACGGTAATCCTTAAGGGCTTCGTAGGCCCGGGCCAGATCGGCATAAACGATTTCCCCGGCGTAGGGAGCCTCCTTCAGGACCTTTTCGTAAAGGCGCACCGACTCCTTCACTCGCCCCTGGGTTTCGCGGAGATAGGCTTCTCCCAGGAGCACGGAGGTCTTAACCTCTCCCCGGTTTTCCCTCTCGATCTTCTTGAGTGCGGGGAGAAGTTTTTCCGGCGCAAGGGTGGACAGATCTCTTTCCCAGAGATTGAGTCTGGCCTCTCTGGCCGCCACCGTCCCCGGATAACGCTTGACCAGCTCTTCGAGTTTACGAAAGGCCTGGTTACGATCCTTCAACGACAAAGCCTGTGCGTAAAGGAGAGCCGCCTTCCCTTCTCGCCGATTCTGATACATCCGGTAGCCGGACCAGAAAGAAAGCAAAAGGATAAGCCCCACCACGGCGGCCACGATCTCGCGAAGGTGAGCCCGGGCGGCCCGCACCCACTTTTCGTGAAGAACTAGAAGCTCCTCGCCGGCTGAGGTCTCCTTATCCGTCATCTTCAGGCCTCCACCCCGCCGAAGTAATCGTCCCACCGAAAGAGGAGAGGCTTGGCTCCCTCCACCTGGACCGCATAGTCCCCTACCTCACCCACAAACAGCACATGATCCCCTACCTCACAGGTGGAAACCACGGTACATTCGAAGTAGGCGATGGCGCTCTTGAGCACGGGTGAGCCCTTCAGCGCGTTCAAATAGGGTACCCCCGCGAACTTATCCACCTCTCTTCCGGACTTGAAACCGAAGTGCCGCGCCAGATCCACCTGGTCGTCTCCCAGAACATTTATGCAAAACACCCCTGATTCCTTGAGCAACTCGTAGGTGTAACGTTCGGGGGCTATGGCCACCGCCAGGAGCCGGGGCCGAAAGGAGACCTGGCTGACCCAGGCCGCGGTCATCCCGTTGATTTTGTCCCCGTGACGCACCGTGATTACGAAAACACCCTGGGGAATGTACTGCGAAATGGTTCTCTGAAGACCCATGAAACACCCCCTCCTCCACGATCTCGTTTTTAGAGCATACCTAAAGCTCGAATTACAATCAAGTCGTTGAGTGTTCGCTAATAATATAGTAGTAAAGGAGGGCCAGGAGGGCGTGGGAGTTGAAGAGAAAACAGGTTCGGCTCCTTATCGATGCAATTCTTCTCGGAGTGGTAGGGGCCGTGGTGGCCCGTTTCTTTAGTCTCATGGTGGATTTCTCGCAGGAGTTGTTCCTGGGAAAAATCGCCCTCTATCACCCTCCGGGACTCCCCAATGAAGGTGGTATCCCTCGGGAAATAATCGGTCCCTACGGAAGGACCCTCGTTCCCCTGGTCACCACCTTGGGAGGCTTTTTTTCGGGACTGGTGGTCTATCTCCTGGCCCCGGAAGCCCGGGGGCACGGAACCGAGGCTGCCATTAAGGCCTTTCACTTTCTCGAGGGACACATTCGGGCCAGGGTCCCCTGGATCAAAATGGTGGCCTCGGCCATTACCCTGGGATCCGGGGGTTCTGCCGGAAGGGAAGGGCCGGCCTCACAGATCGGAGCCGGAGTGGGCTCCTTTTACGGGCGTCTGACCCGTCGCCCCCCCCACGAAAGGCGTCTCCTTCTCCTTATGGGGATGAGCGCGGCTCTTTCGGCCATCTTCCGCTCCCCCATGGGCACGGCCTTCTTCGCCGTGGAGGTCCTTTACAGTCAAATAGAATTCGAAACCCAGGCCCTCATCTACTGTATCTTTTCAGCGGGGGTGGCCTACCTCCTGACCGGATTCATGGTGGGATGGGAACCTCTGTTTCGCCTGCCCGGAGATATCTCGGTTACCTCTCTGGATCAATATTTGAGTTTCCTGGTTCTGGGACTAATGGCCGGAATCATAGGAACCCTTACCCCGGTCGTCTTTCATTACACCACCGAGGCCTTTGATCGCCTTCCCTTTCCCCTTTATTTGCGTGCCGCTCTTGGGGGGCTCCTGGTGGGAGTTATGGGGCTGGCCCTGCCCCAGGTTCTGGGTATCGGATACGGCTGGTTACAGAAAGCCATTGATGGTGAACTCCCCGGGAACCTGATGCTCATCATCTGTTTGGCCAAAATACTGGCTTTTTCCATCACCATCGGCTCGGGAGGCTCCGGAGGAGACTTCGCTCCCACCCTGGTGGTGGGGGGGATGCTGGGAGGATTTGTGGCTCACCTTTTCCATCAATCCCCGGCTCCCTATGTGGTTATAGGAATGGCCTCGGTCTTCGGAGCCGCGGCCCGGGCCCCCATGGCCAACATCTTCATCGTCCTGGAGATCACGGGGGCCTTCGGACTCATGCCCGCCGCTGCCCTCTCGGTAATGCTGGCCTATATAGTTCAGATCACCCTATCGTCCCCTCTCCGGGTGAAAAGTCTCTATCACTCTCAGGTACCGAGTCGAGTCCACTCCCCGGCCCATCGGGGAGAATTTTTCACCGACATCCTGGCCGACATCAAAGTGAAGGACATCTTCCGACCGGAAAAGGTCTATGCCGTGGTGCCCGAGGACATGACCCTCCGCCAGTTCGTTACCCTCTTCGGACGCACCGAACAGCAATACTTTCCGGTGGTGGACTCCGAGGGATTCCTTTCCGGGATCTTCTCCATAAACGATGTGCGTCCCTATCTTCTCAACGAGCACCTCTGGGACATCGTCATCATCAGAGACATAGCCCGAAGAGATGTCATCACCACTCACCCGGAAGAGGACATCAACACCGTGCTCCGCAAGTTCACCGTACGGAACATTGACCAGCTTCCGGTGGTGAAAACCGACGATCCGCGCATCTTTCTGGGGATGATCAGTCGCCGCGAGGTCATAAACTTTTACAACCGACAGCTGGAAAGGATGCGCCGGGCTGAAAGTTTGCCCTATGTGGTGTAAAATAAACCCAAAAACCCGAGGGAGGTGCATAAGACTTTGACCACCACTCTGGAGCGCACCTTTGAGGATTACAAGCTGGCCCGCAGCCTTTTCGGGGAAAGAGGGGCCCATCTAAAGGCCCTGGAGAAGGCCTTCCGCGTCCAGATCACCGCCCGGGGCAACCAGGTCATGATTACCGGGGATCCCCTGGACGCGGAACTGGCCGACCGGGTCTTCGAGGAACTCTACGGTTTGCTCAAGGCCGGCTACACCCTCTATCCCAGTGATGTGGAGTACGCGGCCCGAATACTTGCGGAGAATCCCCGGGCCAACCTGAAGGAAATTTTTCTGGATACCGTTTTCGTGACCTCCGGGCGCAAGGTCATCACCCCCAAGGGGATCACCCAGAAGCGCTACATCGAGGCCATAAGGACTCACGACATCGTCTTCGGGGTGGGGCCGGCCGGAACCGGGAAGACCTATCTGGCCATGGCCATGGCTATCTCCTTTCTCATGAAGGGTGAGGTTTCCCGGATCGTGCTGGTGCGTCCGGCGGTGGAGGCGGGGGAAAAACTGGGATACCTCCCGGGCGACCTGGTGGAAAAGGTTAATCCCTACCTGCGGCCTCTTTACGACGCCCTTTACGACATGCTTCCCTTCGACAAGGCTTCCCGCCTTCTCCAGAAAGGGGTCATCGAGGTGGCCCCGCTGGCCTTCATGCGGGGAAGGACCCTTAACGAGGCCTTCATCATCCTGGACGAGGCCCAGAACACCACCTCCGATCAGATGAAGATGTTCCTCACCCGGCTGGGGTTCAACTCCCGGGCGGTGATCACGGGAGACATCACCCAGATCGACCTGCCGGATCCGAAGCGTTCCGGTCTGGTGGAGGCGGTGGAGATTCTGCGGGGCGTGGAGGGGATAGCCTTCGTGTTCTTCAGCAAAAAGGATGTGGTACGGCATCCCCTGGTGCAGCGCATCATCGAGGCTTACGAAAAGAAGGAGGAGCGCGCGCATGAGGGCTAGGACCATCCCGGTGGAGGAGGCGGTGGGGATGGTCCTGCCCCACGATGTCACCGAAATCCGTCCGGGGGAGTTCAAGGGGCCGGCCTTCCGGAAGGGCCATGTGATCCGGCCGGAGGATATTCCGCACCTCAAGCGGCTGGGCAAGGAACACATCTATGTGCTGGAAATGGAGCCCGGTGAGCTTCACGAGGACGAGGCGGCCCTGCGGCTGGCCCGGGCCGTGGCCGGAGAGGGAGTGGGTTTTACGGAGGAGGTTCGGGAGGGAAAGGTGACCTTCTTCGCCGAAAGAGAGGGACTTTTCAAGGTGGATGTGGAGGCCCTCTACCGCATCAACCTCCTGGGAGAAATAGCCCTCACCACCCGACACGGGAACTTCTGGGTCAAAAAGGGGGAAAAGCTTGCCGGGGGCCGGGCCATTCCCCTGGTGGTGAGGGAGGAATTGCTCGCCCGGGTGGAGGAGGTGGCGGAAGCGAGTCCCGGCGTGCTGCGGGTTCTCCCCAGAGCAATGTCCCGGGCCGGGCTGGTCATCACCGGAAACGAGGTCTATTACGGCCGCATCCGGGACGCCTTCGCCCCGGTGATGGTTCCCAAACTGGAGGGTTACGGGCTGGAGGTGCTGGGTCCGGTGTTCGTGCCCGACGACCGTACCCGCATCCGGGAGGCCATAACGGGAATGCTCGAGGACGGGGCGGAGGTGGTGCTGGTGACCGGGGGTATGTCCGTGGACCCGGACGATGTGACCCGGGCCGCCATAGCGGATCTCGGCCCCGATCCCCTCACTTACGGAGCCCCGGTGCTTCCGGGAAACATGTTCCTGGTGGCCTATCTGGGAAGGAAAGCCGTACTGGGAGTTCCGGCCTGCGGGATGTATCACGGGGTTACCGTTCTGGATCTGGTGCTCCCCCGGGTGCTCGCCGGGGAGGTGCTCACCCGGAGGGAACTTGCCGCCCTGGGCCACGGCGGTTATTGTCTCCACTGTAAGGAGTGCCGGTTCCCCATCTGTCCTTTCGGGAGGGGTTAAATGTTTGTGCTTTCCTATTTTCTGGCCGCGCTGGCCAAGGTGATCGATCTGGTATTAAACCTCTACCTCTGGATAATCATTATCCGGGCGCTCATCTCCTGGGTGAATCCGGATCCCTTCAATCCCATCGTGCGTTTCCTGTATCAGATAACCGAACCGGTGCTCTGGCGGGTAAGACGGTTTCTTCCTCCCCTGGGGGGGCTCGATCTTTCCCCCCTGATAGTGATCCTGGCCATCGTCTTCCTCCAGCAATTTCTGGTACCCACCCTCTATGAGCTTTCCATGAGGTTGAGATGAAGCTCACCCCCAAAGAAGTCCGGGAAAAGAGTTTCAATGTGGTACCCATCGGGTACAGCCGGGGAGCGGTGCGGGCCTTTCTGGAGGAGGTGGCGGACTTTCTCAAAGAGGTAATCCGGGAGAATCATCAGTTGAAGGACGAATTGAGCCGCAAGGATCGAGAGATTGAGGAGCTTAGGAAGGAGGCCCGGGCCTTCCGGGAGGCCCTCAGGCGTCTGGACGAATTTTCCGAAACGGTGAAGGCCCAGGCCGAGGCCGAGGCGAAAAAAATAGTGGAGGAGGCGGAAAGGGAGGCCCGCCTCATAGAGGAAGACATTGAGCGCCTCTGGAAACTCCGGGAAAAACTTCGTCTGGATCTGCGGGCGCTTCTCTTATCCTATCTGGAACATCTGGAGGAGAGTCTCCGTGTCAGAGGTGGTGAAGGAACATCCCAGGGGAACGATTCTCGCGGTCCATCTTCAACCGAAGGCCAGGAAGACTGAAATCGTCGGAGTACACGGAGGAGCTCTGAAGATAAAGGTGGCCGCTCCTCCGGTGGAAGGTCGGGCCAACCGGGTGCTCCTGGAATTTCTGGCTAAGCGCTTGAAGATCGGTAAAAAAGACCTTACCATCCTTTCCGGGGAAAAGGCCCGGGACAAACGGATACTCATCACGGGAAAGAGTCCGGAGGAGGTGCGGAGGGCCCTTCTATGAAACCGGGCGTACTTTTCGATCTCGACGGGGTATTGCTGGACAGTATGCCCTGGCATGTGAAGGCCTGGCAGGAGGCCTTTCGGGCCCTGGGGCTCGAGGTACCCGAAGAGGCCATCTATCTCCACGAGGGGGCCATCGAACTCGATACCGCCCGAAAGCTCTTCGAAGATCAGGGAGTAAACCCCACGCCGGAGTTTTTCCGGGAGGCCTTCCGCCTCCAGAAAAAGATCTTTACCGAAAAGTACCGCAAAAGGGTAAAACCCTTTCCCGGTGTGGAGGAAGCCCTCCGGGAACTGAAACGGGAGGGCAGACGCCTGGCCCTGGTCACCAGTTCCCATCGGGAGATCCTCGAGGAGGTGCTTCCCGGAGGGTTTCTCGGTTTCTTTGACTTCGTGGTTACCGGGGATCAGGTATCCCGCCGGAAACCCCATCCGGATCCCTACCTAACCGGACTTTCCGGACTGAGGATGAACCGGGAGGAGGCCCTGGCCGTGGAGAACGCCCCGGCCGGAATTCGAGCCGCCAAAGGAGCCGGTCTTCTCTGCGTGGCCATCACCACCACCCTTCCCCCGGAACACCTGAAGGAAGCGGACCTCATCGTGGAGAATCACGAGAGGCTTTTCGGGATCCTGCGAAATGGCCGGATTTGAGACGGCGGATCAATACTTCGAGCGTTATCGGGACATCATACCGGATTACGAGGGTTTTCTCTCCTCCCTTTCTGAACCGCTCCCCCTCTATTTTCGCTTAAACACCCTGAAGATCAGAGACCCGGAACCGGTGCTCCGGGGGCTCCGGCGCCAGGGTTTCGAGGCGGAGCCGGTGGAGGCAGTGCCCTGGTTCTTCCGGGTGGAACCGCGGGAGGCCTCCCTGGGCAACACCGAGGAGTATTACCTGGGGCTCATCTATCCCATGACGCTTTCCAGTTCCCTTCCGGTCTACGCCCTGGACCCCAGGCCGGGGGAACTGATCCTGGATCTCTGCGCCGCCCCGGGAAGCAAGACCACCCAGATGGCCCAGCTTACCGAGGATCGGGCCGTGATCGTGGCCAACGACCGGCGTCTCGACCGCATCACCGCCCTGGTGGCCAACCTCAGACGGCTGGGAGTGGCCTGCGTGGTGACCACCGTTTACCGGGGCGAACAGTACCCCCTGGAGGTAGCCTTCGACAAGGTCCTGGTGGACGCGCCCTGTTCGGGTGAAGGGCGCTACCGGAGGGGCTACGAGGGCGAACTCCTTTATCAAAAGGAGGGACGCACCAACCTCTCGGGGATCCAGAAGGGGCTTCTCGTGCGAGCCTACGATGTGCTCAAACCGGGGGGAATCCTGGTTTACTCCACCTGCACCGTTAATCCCGAAGAAAACGAGGCCGTGGTGGACTATCTGTTGAGAAAACGCCAGGCCGAGGTGCTTTCCTGGGAGGCCCCCCTGCCCTCCCACCCGGGGCTTACCGAATGGGAAGGGCGTCCCTTCCACCCCGATCTCCGAAAGGCCAGAAGATTTTACGCCCATGAAATAGGGGCGGTGGGGTTTTTCGTGGCCAAACTCAGGAGGATCACATGAGCGGCCGGGCGCGAAAAAAGATGGATCCCCGGGCCCGGTGGCCGGTGCCCGTCTCCCAGGAGGAACGACGGAACATCCTGAACTACCTTTCGGATCGCTTCGGTTTTCCTCCGGACTTGTTCGAACCCTACGAATTTCTGGCCACCTCCAAGAATTACTGGCTCTTCGTGCGCACCCCGTATCTCCGGGAACTCACCCGACTCCGCATCCAGACCGCGGGGCTCCTCTTCCTGCGCAAGGTTTCGGGTTATCTGAAACCCACCACCGCCGCCCTTCAGCGATTCGGCCATCAGGCCACCAGAAATATCCTGGAACTTGATCGCTACACCCTGGATCGCCTGCGACTGGAAAAAAAGATTCCCTACGAGAGTGATCTTGAGCCGGGATATGTAATCCTTAAATGCGAGGGGAGAATCTGGGGCTGTGCACTTTATCTTCCCGGAAAGCTTATTTCTCACCTTCCTTGAGGCTCTCCCCTTTACGGTTTAAAATGCCCGGTAAAAGTTCGCGGGAGGATTGAATGTTTGGTATAGGACTTCCGGAATTACTCCTGATTATGTTGATTATAGTCCTGATTTTCGGGGCCTCCCGGCTGCCGGAACTCGGGCGAGGCCTCGGAGAGGGTATCCGGAACTTCAAAAAGTCTCTAAAAGAAAACGCCGAAGAGGAAGGGAAAAAATGAAAAAGCTAGTTGATTTGTTGTCTTCTTTAAGGCTGGCCATCTTCCTTTTTCTGGCTCTGGCCGGGACTTCCATCCTGGGGACCATCATTCCCCAGGGACGGGAACCGGGCTTCTACCTCTCCAGGTACGGAACCTTCTGGGGCAAAATCATTAACTTCCTCTCTCTCTACGATGCCTATCACTCCTGGTGGTATGTAGCCCTTCTCAGTCTGTTCCTGGCCAACCTGATCTTCTGCTCCCTAAAAAGGTTTCCCGTTTCCCTCAGGCTCTTCCGGAAGGACCCTTTTTCCGTGGATCCCGAAAAAATCCCTCTGGCCCGGGAGATTACCGTTCCGGGCTCTCCGGAAGAAATCAAGAAATTTTTAAAAAATTTTCACTTTAAATCCCTAAAAGAGGGAGAGCTCGGCGTTAAAGATCGATATCGCTGGAGTTATTTCGCGGTCTATTTTGTTCACGGCTCCATCATAGTTATCGTGATAGGTGCCCTTATCGGAGCCCTTTTCGGCTATCGCGGTTCCATGAATATTCTGGAGGGAGAGGTCAGCAACAAGGTTTTTCCCTTCAGACGGCATCACGGATTCATAACCCTTCCTTTCCAGATAAAACTCGAAAAGTTCGAGATAGAATTCTATCCCAACGGTGCTCCCAAGGATTATCGTTCTCATGTGAAGATCCTTGACGGAGCCAACAGTTTCGAATACCTCATCCGGGTAAATCACCCCCTGGAGTACCGGGGTATAAAGTTCTATCAGGCTTCCTATCAGGAATACGCCACCATCAGAGTTCGGGTTAAAACCTCCACCGGCAAGGAAAAGGAAATTCTGGTAAAGCCCTTTGAGGACGGTCAGTGGCCGGAGGAGCAGCTCACCATAGGACTTATCCGCTATGCCCGGGCTCACGGGTTCCGTATGGCTCAGGTCTGGATCACCAAGGGAGGCAGCGAACCCCGCATGCTCTGGCTCATTGAGGGACACCGTGAAACGATCTCCTTTTCCCCGGAGAAAGTCTCCCTTACCCTTGTGGGAACCCGGCCCATCTTCATGACCGGATTGCAGGTGAGAAAGGATCCCGGAGCCTTTCTGGTCTATCTGGGATGCGTTTTGATGATTCTCGGGGTATTTGCCACCTTTTTCTGCACTCATCGAAGAATCTGGGTGTACCTGGTCTCCCGGGGCCACGAAACACGCATCATAGCCGGAGGATACAGCAAAAGATACCGGGAGGACCTTCGTCGGGAAATCGAACGGCTCTTGACAAATTTGAAAAGCTCGTTAACTTAAAAGGTGGCTCCTCGAGGGAAGCCCCCCTCATCGTCTCTACCCTCAGACGATACCCACCTCCACCCCCCTTACCCCTCGAGGAGCCACCTTTGATTTCTTGACTTGGGGCCCGTCGGGTTTACCTTTAAGCCATGCCCAAGGATTACTACAAGATTCTGGGAGTTCCCCGAGACGCCTCTCAGGAGGAAATTAAGAAGGCCTATCGTCGTC
Source organism: Thermosulfurimonas sp. F29 (assembly GCF_019688735.1). Classification (NCBI taxonomy): domain Bacteria; kingdom Pseudomonadati; phylum Thermodesulfobacteriota; class Thermodesulfobacteria; order Thermodesulfobacteriales; family Thermodesulfobacteriaceae; genus Thermosulfurimonas; species Thermosulfurimonas sp. F29. The sequence continues at coordinate 121,531 of NZ_JAIFYA010000002.1, read as the reverse complement.
TGGCCCTCAAGTACCACCCGGATCGGAACAAAGGAAACAAGGAAGCCGAGGAAAAGTTCAAGGAGATAAACGAGGCCTACGCGGTGCTTTCCGATCCGGAAAAGCGCCGCCAGTACGACATGTTCGGTTCCGCGGAATTCGAACGCCGTTACACCCAGGAAGACATATTCCGGGGATTCAATTTTGAAAATCTCTTTCGCGACCTGGGTATAGATTTCGATTTGGGGAGGTTTTTCCGCTTCAGCGAGGGAGGGCGTGCCAGAGGGTTTACCGTGGATCTTTCGGGCCTCTTCAGCCATCTCTTCGGAACGGAATCCGGACCCTTTCGGGAGGAATTTCATTCCCCCGAGCCGGAAATGGTTCTGGAGCTTCCCGTAAGCCTGGAGGAGGCTCTTCACGGGACGGAAAAGGTCATAGTGGTGGCGCCGCTGGGCCGTCCGGAAAAAGTAAAAGTAAGGATCCCGCCCGGGGTGAGGGACGGACAGAAACTGCGTCTTTCCGCCAAAGGGCCTCTGGGGCCGGATGGACGGCGCCGGGATCTCTTTCTGAAAATTAAAATAGAACCCCATCCGGAGTTTGAATGTCAGGGAAAGGATCTCTTCACCACCAGAAGGATCCCCCTTTCCACCTTTTATCTGGGAGGGGAGACCGAGGTTACCACTCCTTCAGGAAAAAGGGTGAAGGTCCGTATTCCTCCGGGGACCTCTCCGGGGACCAAACTCAGGCTTCGAGGGCTGGGACTTCCGGACCAGAACGGACACGCCGGCGACCTTTATGTAAAGCTTGAACCCCTGGTCCCCAAACGGCTTACCCGAAAACAGCGTGAACTCCTTGAGGCTCTTAGGGAAACCGGCCTTTAACCCCCCACCACGCTGGCCAGCTTGAAGATGGGAAGGTAGAGAGAAACGATAATGCTTCCGATAATTCCCCCCAAAAACACGATCAAAACGGGTTCTATGAGGGTGGAGAGGGTATCCACGGTGCGATCCACCTCGTCCTCATAAAAGTCGGCCACCTTGTCAAGCATCTGTTCCAGGGTTCCGGTGGATTCTCCCACGGAAACCATCTGAGTGACCATGTGAGGAAAGTAGCCGCTCACCGCCATGGGCTCGGCGATGGACTGCCCCTCCGAGACGCTGAGGCGCACCTCCTCCACCACCCTTTCGATGACCAGGTTACCGGAGACCCGACCGGCAATCTGCAATCCCTGAAGAAGAGGTACGCCGCTGGCAATGAGACTGCTCAGGGTTCGGGAAAATCGGGCTATAGCCGACTTGTGCAGCAGCTCTCCCAGCACCGGGAGTCGCAGAAGGAGCTTGTCCAATTTATAGCGTCCGCCTTCAGTACGATAATACCAGCGGATTAAAAAAATTACGCCCACGAATCCCAGAACCAGAAAGGGAAAAAATCTCTTGGTGATGTTACTTGCCGCGATGACTATCTGGGTGGGAAGGGGGAGGGCCTGACCGGCCTCCTGAAACATTTGCGCAAACTTGGGAATCACGAAGACCATGATTATGGAAAGCACCACGATGGTAACGAATACTATTACCGCCGGATACATCATGGCGTGTTTTATCTTGGACTTGAGGGCCAGGATCTTTTCCTGATAGGTGGCCAGTCTTTTTAGAATTTCGTCGAGATTACCCCCGGCCTCTCCGGCGCTGACCATCTGACAGTAAAGCTCATCGAAGACCCCGGGAAATTCGCGAAGAGAATCGGTGAAACTGCTTCCCTCTTCTACGGAGGTCTTGATCTTGCGGATTACCTCCTGAAAGTAAGGATTTTTCTGCTGGCTGGCCAGGGCCTCCAGGGCCTGAACGAGAGGAAGTCCTGACTCGAGCATGGTGGCCAGCTGACGGGTAAAGATGGCCAGTTCCTTCCCCCCCACCTTTTTGCGCTGGAATCGGGAAAGAAAGGTCTGCTTGCGTTCGGTGATCTTAACCGGGATGATCTGGAGTCTTCGCAGCCGGGCTTCAACCAGCCTCGCATCCGGGGCCTCCATCTCTCCCCGGCGCACCTCACCGGAAAGGGTCTTGCCCACCCACTGATATACGGGCATGTCTCATCTCCCCAGCCAGTAATTAGGGGCTTCCTTCACAATGGTTACATCGTGTACATGGCTCTCCCGGAGCCCGGCCATGGTAATCTTCACGAAGCGGGCCTTTTTCCGCAATTCCTCAATGGTGCGGCAGCCACAGTATCCCATGCCGGAGCGAAGACCTCCCACCAGCTGGAAGATCATGTTGGAGACCGGACCCCGATAGGGTACCCGCCCCTCAATACCCTCCGGGACGAACTTGGAGGGTTCCCCCTGAGTCTGACCGTAGCGTTCCCGGGCCGCCTGACCGCTCATCATTGCCCCCAGAGACCCCATTCCGCGATAGACCTTGTAGGTGCGCCCCTCGTAAAGAATGGTCTCACCCGGAGCCTCCTCGGTCCCGGCGAGAAGGGAACCGATCATAACGGCGTGGGCCCCGGCTCCGATGGCCTTGGCGATGTCCCCGGAAAACTTTATCCCCCCGTCGGCGATAACCGGAACGCCGTACTTATCCGCCACCCGCGCACAGTTGAAGATGGCGGTGATCTGAGGCACCCCTACTCCGGCCACTATCCGGGTGGTGCAGATGGAACCCGGCCCCACCCCTACCTTGATTCCGTCGGCCCCGGCCTTGATCAGGGCCTCGGCCCCCTCAGCCGTGGCCACATTCCCGGCGATGACCTGGGCCTCGGGAAAGTGGGCCTTGATTTCCCTTACCGTCTCGATCACATTCCTGGAGTGACCGTGGGCCACATCCACCACGATCACATCACACCCCGCTCGGAGGAGGGCCTCCACATGCGCCAGACGATCGGGACCCACGCCCACCGCCGCCCCCACCCGCAAACGGCCCCATTCGTCCTTACAGGCGTTGGGATACTTCCGGATCTTCTCGATGTCCTTGATGGTAATCAGCCCCTTGAGACAGAAGTCCTCGTCCACGATGAGCAGTTTCTCTATGCGACGCTCGTGAAGAATCCGCTTGGCCTCCTCCAGGGTGACCCCGGGAGGAGCGGTAACGAGGTTCTCCCGGGTCATTACCTCCTTCACCGGGCGCTCCAGGGCGGTCTCAAACCGGAGGTCCCGGTTGGTCACTATCCCCAGGAGCTTCTTCCTGGGACCCTCCACCACCGGAATGCCGGAAATCTTGTACTCCTCCATCAGGCGAAGAACTTCCTTTATGGGAGTATCCGGCCCCACGGTGACGGGATCGAGAATCATGCCGCTTTCGGACTTCTTCACCCTCTCCACCTGCCGACACTGTTCCTCCACGCTCATGTTGCGATGGATGACTCCCAGGCCCCCTTCCCGGGCCATGCTGATGGCCATACGGGCCTCGGTAACCGTATCCATGGCCGCGGAAAGGATGGGAATGTTGAGCTTTATCTTGGGAGTAATGTAAGTGGAAACATCCACATCTTTAGGAAGGACCTCCGAGTAAGCCGGAACCAACAAAAGATCGTCAAAGGTATAAGCCTCTTCCACCGGAAAGGTTAACATAAAATCCCCCTCCTTCCTTCTTATACGGAATTTTGATTAAAAAGACAAGAGGAGGCCCTCCAGGAGCCCCCACTCGCTGATCACCAGTTCACTGATTCCCGCCTTTCGTAAAAGTTCCTGAAAGATAAGAAGACCGGGAAGGGCAATGTCCTCGCGCCCCGGCTCCATACCCCGCAGGCGCCTTATCCTCGAAAGGGGTAATCCCCGGAGATGCTCGGTAATGGTTTCGATCCGGGAAAGAGAGACACGGTGGCCGTGAATCCTTTCCGGAAGATAGGTGGTAAGGCGGAGGTCGAGAGCGGCGAGCAGACTGGCACTCCCCCCGCAACCTACCAGTAAAGAAACCTCTTCAGGGATTTCCAGCTCGGAAAGGATTCGGGCTACATGCCCCCTGATCCCACGGAATTCCTGAGGAGTCAAGGGATAGGCCCTAATAAACCCCTCTTTCAGTCGGACGGCTCCCAGGGGAATACTCACCTCCCAGATCTTCCGGCCCTCCTTTACCAGCGAGAGCTCCGTGCTTCCTCCTCCCACATCGGCCAAGAGAAACGGACCGTCCGGGGAAAGACCCGCCTGCACCCCTTTCAGAACCAGCTCGGATTCCCTCTCCGGAGAAATCACCTCGATATGAAATCCCAGTTTGCGGGAGGCCTCCATAAATTCTCCGGCGTTGGCGGCTTCCCGGAACACCGCCGTTCCCACCGCCTTTATCTCCGACACCCCGAGGTCGTAGAGATAATTTCTAAACTCCTTAAGGGCCGCAAGGCCCCTCTCCAGGGCAGGAGGAGAGATAATTCCTTTCTCCAGCCCCTCCCCCAGCCGCACATTTACCCTGCGCCTCTCAATGACCCGCAATCCATCCGCTTCGAGTTTACCCAGAGCCAGTCTGAAGGTCTGGGTCCCGAGATCCAGAACCGCCCTCGGAGGAGTGTTCACCCTCTCGAAGAGATCCTTGCCCACCTTAAACACCAGACGCCGATTTCCACGAAGGTAATAGGTCTCTTTATTTTGGGGATTTACGAAAACCCTTTCCTTTCCGTGATGCACCTCAAACCTTCCGAAACCCCGAATCTCTATCCGCTCTCCTCTCACCAGCGCACGGGTCATTTCCTCGAAAAAGGCCTCTACGAGCCCTTCAAGATCGCGTTTTCTAAGTTCGGGAAAGTGGGCCAGTAATCGGCAGATCAGATCCTTCCTCTTCATGCTCCGGCCATCCAGAGATAAAGAGGACTGGTCAAAAGATTCTCCAGGGAAAGCCTTTCCCGTCCCTCGAAAAACATCCTCCACCAGGGCTTCTTTCGACGCCCGTAGACCAGACGGGGACGCCCTTTAATGTGGGCGAGTCTTGCGGCCTCCTCCACCGCCTCGGCAAAATTGCCCAGCTCGTCCACCAGCCCGAGCTCCCGGGCCTTCTCCCCGGTAAAGATCCTGCCGTCGGCGATCTCTCGAACCCTGTCCAGCTTTAAACCGCGACTTTCCGCCACCGCCCGCATGAATTGCCGATGAATCTCGGAAAGGGCCCCCTCCAGGATCTTTCTCTCTTCAGCGTTCGGAGAACGGTAATATGAGAGGATATCCTTGAAACGACCGCTTTTGAGAACCACCGGCTCCACGCCGATCTTCTGAAGGAGTTTTTTCAGGTTGGGGACCTGCAGGATCACCCCGATGCTTCCGGTAATGGTTCCCGGAGAGGCCACGATCCTGGTCCCCCCCAGGGCTACATAATAGGCCCCGGAAGCCGCCACCGAGCCCATGGAAACCACCACCGGCTTTCGGGCCGCCACCCGGCGGAGTTCCTCGTAAAGTTCCTGAGAGGCTCCCACTGTGCCCCCCGGGCTATCAATTCGAACCACAACAGCCTTGATCTCCCTCTGGTACAAAAAGTCCTCAAGGATGCGAATCTTTTCGTCAGCCTCGGTGATGATCCCTTTGATCTCCACCACCCCTATGGCCTCTCGAAAAGAGGCCCCGTGAGACCTGAGCCCTACCAGAAAAGAGACAAGAAAACCCACCAGGAGGAGGAAAAGAAAGACCCCTCCCAGAAAGGCCAGACCGTATAGGACCCCCTTCTTCATGAAAGGATTTCGAGCTTCGAAATTTATTTACCGGCTGCTTCCTTGAGGAGGGCCCCCAGAGTCACCCCGGTTCCCTTGCGGCCCTCTGAGGCCGCCTCCAGATACTGCTGCCGTTCCAGCTCTTCCTGGTAACGCCTTATGGAAAGGGCCATGCGCTTCTTCTCCGGCTCGAGCCGGATGACCTTGGCCTTTACCTCCTGGCCCACCTCAAAGAGCCCCACCGGACTCTTGACCCTCTCCGGACCTATTTCGGAAACATGAACCAGCCCCTCAAGACCCTCCTCAACCTCCACGAAGACACCGAAATCGGTAACCTTGGAAACCCTTCCGGTCACCGTGGATCCCACGGGGTATTTTTGAGGGGCGGTCTCCCAGGGATTGGGGGTGAGCTGCTTGATCCCCAGATTGAGACGCTCCTTTTCCGGATCAATCTTGAGCACCACCGCCCGCACCACCTCACCTTCCCTGAACTTCTCCGAGGGATGCCCCAGCTTGCCCCAGGAAAGATCCGAGATGTGGATGAACCCGTCGATCTCCTCGGTGACTTCCACGAAGATGCCGAAGTCCGTAACGGTCTTGATGGGGGCCTCGATCACCGTGCCCGGGGGCATGTTCTGGGCCAGCACCTCCCAGGGATTAGGCTCCACGCGGCGCAGACTCAGGGATAGCCTCCTGTTTTCCGGATCCACCTTGAGAACCACGGCCTCCACCTGGTCCCCCACGGAAACGATCTCCCGGGGATGTCTTATACGCTTGGTCCAGGAAAGTTCGGAAATGTGAATGAGCCCTTCCACTCCGGGCTCCACCTCCACGAAGGCCCCGAAGGAAGTGAGGGACACCACCCGCCCCTTCACCCGATCGCCCTCGCGGTACTTCTCCCCCACGCTCTCCCAGGGATCCGGAGTGAGTTGCTTTACTCCGAGCTTGATCTTCTCCTTTTCCGGATCTAAGGAAAGAACCTTCACCCGGATGCGATCTCCCTCCTTAAGAAGGTCTCCCGGATGCTTCACCTTGCTCCAGGAAAGATCGGAAATGTGCAGGAAACCCTCCACTCCGCCCAGATCCACGAATACGCCGTAGTCCAGAATGCGGGTGACCATGCCTTCCCGCACCTGACCCTCCTCCAGGCTCTCAAAGAGGGCCTTTTTCCGGGCCTCGCGTTCCTTCTGAAGGACATTTTTCCGGGAAACCACCACATTTTTTCTCTTTCGGGAGGCCGAGATCACCTCTACCCTAACGGAGCTTCCCACGATTTCGTTGGGATCCGAGGGGCGTTCCAGGTAGGCGTGGGAAAAGGGCAGAAAGGCCCGCACGCCCTCGATTTCCACGGCAAAGCCCCCCTTGATCGGTTCCACCACATAGGCCTCGAGAGGCTCGCCGTCCTTCTGGGCCTTGAGGATCTTTTCCCAGGCGCGGTTTTCCATGAGTTTCGCAAAGGAAAGCCGTACCAGACCGTCCTCCCCGCGCACCCTTTCCACCAGGGCCTCTATGCGATCCCCCTCCTTTACCCGCAGCGATCCGTCGGGCCGGCGAAACTCCTCGGTGGGGATGAGCCCCTCCGACTTGTAGCCGATGTCCACGAAAGTCCAGTCCGGATTAATGGTGATGACGGTTCCTTCTATGATGGACCCCCGCCGCAGGAACTGGGGTTCGGCTTCGGATTTCAATAATTCTTCGAAGTTTTCCGTATCCTGCACCTCTACCATCTCGGCCTCCCTAAAAGATTAAAAAGGGTTGATGGTGTGCTTATACCAGAGATAGGGGAAGCCTTCAAGGGCACCCCTTACTCAATGTACGCAAGCACCCTCCGAAGAACCTCCTCCGGAGAAAGTTCCGAGGTGTCTATGACCACCGCCCCTTCGGGAATACTGAGGGGGGCTTCCCTTCGGGAGGAATCTTTATGGTCCCTGGCCTTGATCCCTTCGAGCACCTCTTTTTCGGAGACCTCAAGGCCTTTGGCCTTCCACTCCAGGTAACGACGGCGGGCTCGCACCTCGGGAGAGGCCGTAAGATAAAACTTATACCTGGCCTCCGGGAACACCACCGAACCCATGTCCCGCCCTTCGGCCACGGCGTCTCTTTCGCGAACCAGACCCCTCAGGATCTCGTTGACCAGTCTGCGCACCGCACCGAGAGCCGCCACCTCCGAAACCCGGGCCTCGGTTTCCGGAGCCCGCAATTCCTCCGAAAGGCGCCTCCCCCGGAAGTAGATTCGAAGCCCCTCCTCCCCCAGTTCGCACCGGAGATCCGGAAGAATCCCCCGGAGAAAGTTCGCCACCGCGGTCTCCTCCGGAGATTCGAGCAACCGGGGAGCCTCCCTGAGCAAAATCCAGGTGAAGGCCCGGTAAAGGCTCCCGGATTCGAGAAGCCCCCAGCCCAGACGACGGGCCAGCATCCTGGCCACCGTGGTCTTACCGCTTCCGGCCGGGCCGTCTATGGTGATGACCGTCCCTCCCCCGCTCACAGAACCTCCGCAAGCGCCTCTATCAGGGCCCGATTCTCCTCGGGAAGCCCCACCGAGATCCGCAGGGCCTCGGGAAAACCGTAAGCCTCCATGGAACGCACGATCACCCCTCTGCGCAGGAGGGCCTCGTAAAGAGGACGCGCCGGACGCCCGCATTCCACGAAGAGGAAGTTGGCCTGGGATGGAAGAGGCTTGAGGCCGAGCCGTTCCAGCTCGGCGGAGAGATAATCCAGGCCCTCCCAGGTCAGTTCCTGCGTGCGCCGCAGGTGTTCCTCGTCGGAAAGGGCGGCGAGGGCCGCCACCTGGGCCAGCAGGTTCACATTGAAGGGCTGGCGCAACGCGTTGAGCACCCGGGCCAGCTCCTCGGGCATGAGACCGTAGCCGATACGCAGCCCGGCCAGCCCGTAAGCCTTGGAAAAGGTCCGGAGGACCACCACCGGAAAGCCCCTTTTCAGAAATTCCACCCCGCGGGCCGCAGAGGGCTCCCGGACGAACTCCCCGTAGGCCTCGTCGAGGACCACCACCACCTCCCCGGGGACCCCGCGCAGGAAGGATTCGAATTCCTCCCCGGAAAATACCGAACCGGTGGGGTTGTGAGGATGATCCAGGAAGACGATCCTGGTTCGGGGGCTTACGGCCGAAAGTATCCCTTCCAGGTCGTGGCGATAGCCCTTCAGGGGAACCTTTTTCAGGGAAGCTCCGGCCGCGGCCCCGAACTTTTCGTACATGAGAAAGGAAGGCTCGCTCATCAGGATCTCGTCCCCGGGGGACACCAGAGCCTTCACCAGAAGATCAATCACCTCGTTGGAACCGTTTCCCAACACCACATTTTCCGGTCTGAGTCCGTAACGACGCGCCAGGGCCTCGGAAAGAGTCCGGTTGGCGGCCTCGGGATAGCGATGCAATCGGGTAAGACTTTCCCTTACGGCCTCAAGGGCCCGGGGGGAAGGCCCTAGGGGGTTCTCGTTGGAGGCCAGTTTGTAAATGGGCCCTTTGAGGCCGAGCTCCCTTCTTACCTCCTCCAGGGACTTTCCCGGAGGATAAGGCGAAAGCCCGGCCAGCCAGGGTTTGATCCGCATGGGCTTATAGCCCCTCACGGGCCAGGGCCACGGCCCGATCTATCCGTTTCTGAAGCTCCTCGGGAAGCCCTTCGATCCGCACATTGAGGAACCCCTGGACGATAAGCGAGGTGGCCTCTTCCTCGGAAAGTCCCCGGGCCATGAGGTACTCGATCTCCTCCTGGGCGATCTTGCCCACGGCCGCCTCGTGGGACATGTCCACATTGGCGTAGTAGGCGTCGAGCTGAGGGATGGCCTTGATGGCTCCCTCGTCCGAGAGCATAAGCCCCTGGCACTCGAGGTGGGCCTTAATTTCCGGGGCCTTGCCGATGAGGTGCCCCCGGGCTACGGACTCCCCACCGGTGGAAACGCTGCGGGAGATGATTTCCGCCCGGGTTCCTGGGGCCTCAAGGGACACCCGGGCCCCCAGATCGAGGATACTCCCCTCCGGAGCCACCACCACCGAGCCGAAGACGGCCCGGGCCCCGGGCCCCACCAGCCGACACACCGGAAAGCTCTGCACCGTGGCCACCCGGTGAAGGGTCACATAGGTGGAGATGTAGGTCCCCCCTTCCTCCACGATAATCCCGGTGCGAGGCCGCACATGGAGTTCCTCCCCCCACTGATGAATCATGGTGAAGGTGAGTTTTCCGTTGCGCTTCACATAGAACTCCGAAACCCCGATGTGAAATCCGGAACGCACCCCCGGATGGGTGGTGCAGGAGGTGATCAGGTTGAGTTCGGCGCCCTCCTCCACGATGATGAGGTTGTGGACCTTCTGGACCACCTCCGGGGTGCGGATGTAAAGACAGGTGGTCACCGGGTAGACCAGACGATACCCCGGAAGCACCCGTATGAAGTATCCGTCGTCCAGATCCTCGGCCGTGGCCCGGGTGTAGTCGTCCTTGTCCGCGGGGACCGCCTTCCACCAGTACTCCTCGATCCAGTCGTACTTTTTGAGGGCCTCGGTGACCGGAAGAAGCTCAAGCCCCTCCGGCAGTTTACGGCACTGAATCACGCGGGCATCGGTTTGCAGGAATTCCCCCTCCTTGGGGGCTTCGGGGTCGAACCCCGCCTCCTTCAGGCGCTGCCACTCTTCGGGGCTCAACTCCTCCGGAGACCGCGGTGTTTCGGCCTCCTTCGCCGGCCTGAAGTCCTCCACCCGGGGTTCTATTCTTCTATTCTTCTCAGACATGACACGCACTCCTCGTAGCCGTGTTTTTGAATCCCCTCAAAGATCTCCTGGGGGTTGCCCCTGCAGTAAATGCGGCCGTCCATCATCACATATCCCAGGTCCGCCGGTACATACTGCAGGATGAACCCGGTGTGGGTGATGACCAGACCGCTTCGGGTGCGGGGACGATGGGAGTCCTTCTGGAGGAGCTTCCGGATCATGCGCCCGATGACCTGTAGATTCTCCACATCCACCCCGGACTCCGGCTCGTCGATCAGGGAGAGATCCGGACTCTGTATGAGAAGCTGCAAAAGCTCGCTCTTTTTGAGTTCCCCCCCGGAAAAACCGCGGTTCACATCCCGATCCAGAAAACTCTCGAACCCGAACTCCCGGGCCAGCTCCTCGATCCTGATTCCGTTGTCCCTGGCGCAGAGTTTGAGCATCTCCCGGAGCTTTACCCCGCGAATGGTGGGCGGGCGCTGAAACATGATGCCTATGCCCCGCTTGGCCCGCTCGTAAGGGGGGAGGTGGGTGATGTCCTCTCCCTTGAAAATGATCTTTCCGTGCTTGACCCGATAGGCCGGAAAACCCATGATGGTCATGAGCAGCGTGGTCTTCCCGGAACCGTTTCGACCAAACAGGGCGTGAGTCTCCCCCTTGGGAATGGTGAGACTCACCCCCTTCAAAACCTCCTTGCCCTCCACCTCCACCCAGAGATCCCTTACCTCCAGCAAAGCCTCCTTACCCATACACCCTCTCCTTTAGTTGAGTATCTCTATCCAAAAATATGAATATTCTTCTTCCCTGTCAAGGAGGATATTCAAAGATATATTCCCTTAAGATTTTTGCCAAGAACCGGGCTTTGAGGTTAAATCAGAACTGAACCCGAACCGGGGGAGGTTTCCATTCGCTGGTCGCGCTGGCTGGAAATAGATCTGGCCGCCCTACGGGCCAATCTACGGGCCCTTAAGGCCCTCCTTCCCGAAGAGACGGCCGTTCTCGCGGTCATAAAGAGCGAGGCCTACGGACACGGGCTCCTCGAGGTGGCCCGGGTCCTTTCCCAGGAGGGGGTGTACGGATTCGGGCTCTCCGAACCCGAGGAGGCCCTGCGCCTTCGGCGCGCCGGGCTGGCCCTTCCTCTCTTTCTCCTTTCGGGGTTCGAGCCGGATTGGTTACCCGAGATACTTCGGCTCCGGATCATCCCGGCCCTGGCCTCTCTACACATGATCGAGGCCGCGGCGGAGTTTTCCAGGCGCAAGGGAATAGCCCTGGAGGTTCACCTCAAGATGGATACCGGGATGCACCGACTGGGGCTCACCCCGGAGGAACTTCCCGCGGCCCTGAATCTCCTTCGCGAAAATCCGCAACTCCGGGTCTCGGGGTTGATGACGCATCTGGCCTGCGCCGAAAAACCCGAAGACCCCCTAACCCGGGAACAGCTCCGCCTTTTCCATCAATTGAAAAACGCACTCTCCCGGGAATTCCCCTCCCTCCGTTTTTTCCACGCGGCCAACTCCGCGGGGATCATATTCCTGCGCGGAGCCGGAGGCAATCTGGTTCGCCCCGGAATAAGCCTTTACGGAGGATATCCCTCCTTTCGAGCCCGGGCCCGTGTTAAACTTAGACCGGTCATGACCTTAAAGGCGCGTATCCTGGAGGTCAAAAACATCAGGGCCGGAGAAGCGGTGGGCTATGGTCCCCTTTATCGAGCCCGGGAGCCCCGCCGGATAGCCATCGTGCCGGTGGGCTACGACGACGGATATCCCCGCGGTCTTAGCAACCGGGGGTTCGCCTGGTTGCGGGGCCGAAGGGTCCCGGTGGTGGGGGCGGTGTCCATGCGCTCTTTAACCCTGGATGTCACCGAAGTGGAGGGTGAGGTCAAACCGGGAGAGGAGGTCATCCTCCTGGGCGGTGCGGAGGAAAGGGTCCCGGTGGACGAACTGGCCGAGCTTGCCGGAACCATCAGTTATGAAATATTCTGTGCCCTGGGAAGACGACTGGTGAGGATCTATCGGGATGTTTAACATCGGATTCCCCGAACTGGTGGTTATATTCATCGTGGCCCTGGTAGTGGTGGGGCCGGAAAAACTTCCGGAAATGGGGCGGGCCGTGGCCCGACTGGTGGTGGAATTCCGCAGGGCCACCGAGGAATTGAAAAAGGAACTCGCCCTTGACGAAATCGAAGAAGCCCGCGACGAGATAACCTCTCTAGGAGAGGATCTAAAGGAGCCCCTGGAAAATGTTTCCTCACCGTCGGGAACTTCCCAGACTTCCTCTTGAAGTCCATCTCGCCGAACTGCGCAAAAGGCTCATTTTTTGCCTGGCCGTACTGTTTTTCTTCTGGTGTCTCCTTTTCTATCTCTTTCCCCGGTTGACCCCCCTGCTCTTCTGGCCCTACACCCGCGCCATGGGCGAGGCCCACCTAAAACTGGTCTTCACCACCCTTCCCGAGGCCATCATGGCCGCCCTCAAGACCACCTTCTTCCTCGCCCTCGCCCTCACCCTCCCCGTGATCAGTTATCACGCCTGGGCCTACCTCTCCCCCGGACTTTATCCGGAAGAAAGACGCCTCGGAAGACGGGTGCTCCTCCTCTCCTTTTTCCTCGTAGTCCTGGGAATATCTCTCGGTTACTTCGTGTGGTTGCCGGTTCTCCTGAAATTCCTCCTGGGCTTCGGCTTCAGCCACTTTGAGGCCAACCTGCGCCTCCAGAATTACTTGGCCTTTCTGGGCAAAACCGTACTCGTCTCCGCACTGGTGGCCGAAATTCCCCTGGCCATCGCCTTTTTAACCCGAATTAACCTTATCTCCCGAAAGATCCTGGCCCGGAAAAGATGGTACATCCTCGGGGGGATCTACCTCCTGGCTCTTTTCCTCGTCCCCGGAGATTTTCTCTCCCAGGTGCTCATCTTTATGAGCTTTTACCTTCTGATGGAACTGGGCTTTATTTTGGCCAAAATCATTTGAAAAAATTAGATTCGTCCGTATTTCCGGCGATAAAAATGGCAGAAGTTCTCTCAATGGTCTTTTTAAGTTTTTGACCTTTGAAAGTTACGGGAGTATATATGTTTAAAAAATTTTTAACAAAGGAGGAGGGTTATGCGTAAATGGTTAGCCATGTTGGGAGCTATGGGTTTAATCTTGGGGGTGTATGGAGTAGGGATCGGTAGTTGTGACAAGGGGCCCGAGGTTATCAAACTTCCGGCTCCCAGGATGATGCACTCCACTGTGGTCTTCCCTCATCGCAAACACCAGGAAATTCTCAAGGGTAACTGCGGAGAGTGTCATCACAGCCGCACGGCGGACTGGAAGCAGGTTCCCTACAAGCCGGGTATGAAGATCCAGGAGTGCAAGGTGTGTCACAACAAGCAGCACCCCAATCCGAAATTGCGCTCGGTAAAAAATGCCATGCACATCAACTGTAGGGGCTGCCACAAGGCCATGAAGAAAAAAGGAGAGAAGACCGGTCCGGTAGGGTGCAGGGGTTGTCACAAGAAATAGTTCGCCTTCCGGTCTCATAGCTTTTGAGAAAGGGGGGGTTCTTCCCCCCTTTCTAATGTGGTAGAAATTCTTCCCCCTTGTCCCCTCAGTGAAAGGTGGTAATTTAGGTAAAAAGGACGGTACTTTTTCGGGAGGTTTTTATGTCTGCGAGGCTGAAAAAGGTAATCCCCGAAAAAGATGAACCTTTATTTCCTATAGGTGTGGCCGCCAAGATCCTGGGGGTGAATCCTCGAACCCTTAAAATTTACGAACAGGAGGGGCTGGTAAAGCCCATAAAAAAAGGAAACAAACGATATTTTTCTTACAATGATATAGAGTGGCTCAAGTGTCTGCGCTCTTTTATTCACGAAGAGGGTATCAGCATCCCGGGGATCAAAAAGCTTTTAGAGTTTACTCCCTGCTGGGAAATTAAGAACTGTCCCGAAGAGGTGCGTCAGGAATGTACCGCCTACCGGGATCGATCTAAACCCTGCTGGCAATTGGTCAATTCGGCATGCAAAAAGATGCAACAATGCGAAAAATGTGAAATTTATCTGAGAGATAAAAACTACCTCCTCCAAAAGGAAAAAGAGCTCATTGAGAACGAGGAGGCACCGGAAGGGGAGGAGGGGTAGGTAGGGATTTTTCCTTCTGGGGATGCACAGCCACCGGGGCCCTTTCCATGAGGGAAGCTTTTCTTTTCTGAACGGAAAGGTAGGTGAGAAGGAGGGAGTTAGCGAAAAACAGTATGGCCAATAAAGCGGTAACCTTGTTGAGAAAGGTGCCCGGTCCGGCTCCTCCGAAGATGGCCTGACTGCCGGTGAACACTGCCCCCACCTCCGAACCTTTGCCTACATTGACGAGAACGATAGCCACCAGAAATATGGCCAGAATTGCCTGCACCACCACCAAAACTGTAAACATTTACCGCTCCTCCCTGCGAACTTGCCGATTTAATTACTCCTTTTTCAAGGCTTTTTCAAGTACTCCCCGGAACGGTCTTGACACTGTTTAGAAAACTGGTAGCACATTATTTAACGGTCTCCGGGTGCCCCGGGCCTTGGGGGTTCGGGGTTAAACGGGAAGCCGGTGGAAATCCGGCGCTGGCCCGCAACCGTGACCGGGGACGAAAGCCGCTGGGAGGCCGGTTAACCGGTCTCCCCGCCCGGGCGCTCGAGGGGCGAAGGCCCCGAGGGTTTCCGGGTGGGCCGCCGGAGGGCAAGCCTTCGGTGGCGACAGGCCACTGGGTGGGCCACGGGCCCGGGAGGGGTCCGTAGGTCGCCCGGGAAGGCGCGGCGAGTAGGACGATCCGGAAGCCGGGAGACCGGCCCGGAGGCCGAGGAAGGGAGCGGAGCTTCGAGGCTAACTGCTCCGTTCCCGAGCGGGAAGGTGGTCTCCGGAGTCTCTCCCGGACCACTGCCTCCTCGGGAACCCCTCGAAGCTCCCTCCTTCGAAAAATTTTTGCGAAGGAGGGAGGCGTATGCGAAAGGTTTGTGTTTTCCTATCGGTACTCCTGGTGTGCAGCCTGGGGCCGGTCTTCAAATCCCGGGCGGAAACCCCCGACCGAACCGGCGAGGTGGTGGTCACCGCCACCCGGGTGGAGACCGACATCCGGCACCTTCCGGACTCGGTAACCGTAATCACCGGGGAAGAGATCGATCGCCGGGAGGTGCAGGGACTGTACCAGGCCCTGGAGAGCTACCCCTCGATCACCATCAAACACAACGGCTGGCTGGGGCAGTGGGGGTATCTGCGTCTGAGAGGTGGAAAGAATCAGGACACCGTGGTTCTCTTCGACGGGGTACGCCTTTACGATCCTTCTTATACGGCCAACGATTTCGGGGATCTCTGGTCCTGGTTCGATGCGGAAAATCTTAAACGCATCGAGATCGTCCGGGGCCCTCAGAGCGCCCTTTACGGTTCCAACGCCATGAGCGGAGCCGTCAATCTCATTCCCCGAAAGGGAGGAGGGCCGCTTGAGGTCCGGATGAAGGCCGGCTACGGGCGATACGAAACCTGGCGGGGCTCGGGATACATAAAGGGCTCGGCCGGGCCGGTGGGCTACTTCCTGGGACTGTCCGGGGTGAACACCGACGGACTCTACCGGGACGACGAATTCCGTCAGAGCACCGTGGATCTCAACCTGAACACTCAGCCGTTCGAGACAAGGGGAGGCTTTCCGGGGACTCTCAGGCTGGATTACACCATGCGATACTCTTACGGGTATCTGAATTATCAGCAGTGGGACTGGACGAGCTTCAGGGCCTATAACGACCCCCACGCCGAGCGCCGGGAGCAGATCCAGATCCATCACCTAACCCTCTCCGGAAAACCCTTCCCCTGGTGGAAAAGCCGCCTCACCGTGGGTTATCACCTGACCCGCCGGGATTACCTGGATCGGGACGACGGCATTCTGGGATACCGGCCCGATGGCTCCCCGGTGACGGACAGCTACTTCGACGGTTTCTATCGCGGTCGGGTCTATCCGGTAGTCTTTCAGAACGACTTTTATCTGCGGGAATGGGGCATTCTCACCGCCGGCGTGGAATATTACCGGGAAAAGGCGGACTTTTACAGCGCCACCGCCTGGGGAACCAAGGACTACGACGACGAGGTGTCCACCACCTCCTACTTCGCCAATCTATTTCTGAATCTTTTCGAGGATCGCCTGGCCGTGGATCTCGGAGCCCGGATCGACGACCACGAGGAGTTCGGCACGCACTTCACCTATAAGCTGGGGGTGGCCTACTTTCTCACCGATACCCTGAAGCTCAGGGCCACCCTGGCCACCGGTTTCCGGGCCCCCTCGCTCTTCAATCTTTACGACCCCCGCTACGGTAATCCCGACCTTGATCCGGAGAGGAGTACCGGAGGAGATGTGGGCCTGGAACAGGAACTCTGGAACGGTAAACTGCGCTGGTCCGTAACCTGGTTCAACACCCACTACAAGGAGCGGATAAGCTTCAACTACAGCACCTGGCGTTACTATAATTCAGGCGGCGGGGTGGCCACCGGACTGGAGACGGAGGTGGAGGTCCGTCCCTACCGATGGCTCTCCCTTTCGATAAACTACACCTATACCGAGGGTCAGGAGGACGATTTCGAAAATCTGGCCCTGGTACCTCATCATCAGGTAGGAGCCCGCGCCACGGTGCAATGGCAGAGGTGGAACCTAAACCTCTATTACAAGTATGTGGGCAGGCGCACCGCCTACGATCACCGGCACATCATTCCCGATTACAGTCGCGTGGATCTTACGGGAAGTTACGCCCTGAACGGGAACACCAGAATCTTCCTGCGCGCCGAGAACCTCTTCGATGTGGATTACGAATGGGCTGCGGGGTATCGGGCTCCCGGTCTTGCTCTGTTCGGTGGAATAAAGGTTAGGATCTTTTAGGACCGTGGGCAATACCTCCTCCCCCACCAAGCACCACACCTTCCTCTCCCCGGGGCGGGGGGCCTACTCGCCCTCGCCCCGGGGGTTTACTTTAGAATTTCCTGGGAAGACCGGCCTGTTTCAACACCGCGTTAGCGGTGTGGCGAGGTACTAAAATGGGTTTCTCCATCCAATTCCCTCCGGGAAGGTTTCTATGATTCTCTATTATACCGCAACCGGAACGGAACTGGGGGCGCTGGAGGAGGCCGTTCGGGACCTGCGAAGGGGAGGGCTCACCGTACCCCTCCGGGCCCTCTTTCGCGAGACCCTTCCGTCCGAAGGGGAGCTGGCCTCCCTGGCCCGCCGGGCCCGGGCCCTGGTGCTCGTCCCGCACGGCGGCGAGGAGAGCCTCCCCGGGCTCTCCACCATCCTCGCGGCCTTTTCCGGAGAGATCGTCCATGTGCAGCCGGTCTCCGGAAGCCCGGCGGACCTCTCCCTGGCGGAAAGATACGCACGCCCCCGGGGAAAGCTATTGAAAAGAAGGCAAGAATACCTTTCCCGCGGCGGCGTCGAAAACTTGAAGGGCTTCCTCCTTGCCCTTCTCGCCGAACTGGGGGAAGCGGTGCCCTCGCCCCCTCCCCCGAAGGAAATCCCCTCCGAGGGAATCTGGCATCCGGAGGGAGGGTTCTTTCCCGACCCTGAGGCCTATCTTTCCTGGCTCCGGAAACGCCCCTCGGGGCCCAGTCCCCTCGTGGGTATCTGGTTTTACCAGGGTTACTTCGTAAACGGGGATCTCGCTCCGGTGAAGGCCCTCGTCGAAGAACTTGAAAGCCGTGGACTTTGGGCCCTGCCGGTGTTCCACCGGCGTTTCGTGGCCGAGGGCGAGGGCCTCCCTCCGAATCGGGTGGCGGAGGGATTCTTCCGGAAAGGGGGAAGGACCGTCGTTTCGGTTCTCGTAAACCTTCAGCCCTTTTCCCACCGGCTGCTCTGGCCGGAGACCGGGGATCTTTATCCCTCCCTGGGGGTGCCGGTGGTGCACGGGGTGATAAGCTTTTCCGATCCGGATCACTGGCGACGCTCTCCGGCGGGGCTTTCCCCGCTCGAGGTCTCGGTCAGCGTGGCTCAGCCGGAATTCGACGGGGTGATCGTTTCCCGGGTGGTGGCCGGGAGGCGACTATCCGAGCCCTCGGAGGTCCTGGGGGTTCCCGTCCCCCGGCTCGTTCCCGTGGAGGAGGGGATCAGGGCGGTGGTGGAGGAGGCCGCGGCCTGGGTGCGTCTTGCGGAAACCCCCCCGGGAAGCCGCCGGATTGCCATCGTCCTCCATCACTATCCTCCGCGGGAGGATCGAATGGGCTGCGCCTTCGGGCTGGACAGTTTCGCCTCGGTGGTGCGTCTTCTGGAGATCCTGGCCCGGAAGGGCTATCGGGTGGAAAGGTCTTACTCCTCGGGGGAGGAACTGGCTCAGGCGTTTCGTCGTCTCCAGATCTACGACGCCAGGTATCTTTCCCCGGGGGAAATGTGGCAGCGGGCCCTGGTGCGATGGCCGGTTGAGGCCTTTCGCCCTTACTTCCGGCGATTTCCCCGGCAGCTTCGGCGTCGGCTCGAGGAGGCCTGGGGACCCTTTCCCGGCACCTTTCTCGTTCAGCAGGGGGCCTTCCTCTTCTCCGGTCTTCGCAACGGGAACATCCTCCTTACCCTGCAGCCTCCACGGGGCAAGATCGAGCGGCTCTCCGCCGGGGCCGTGCACGACCCGGCCCTTCCTCCGCCCTATCACTATCTGGCCTTCTACACCTGGCTTCGCGAGGAATTTCGAGCGCACGCGGTAATCCATGTGGGCAAACACGGGACCCTCGAGTGGCTTCCCGGGAAGGCGGTGGGGCTTTCGGAGGAGTGCTTCCCCGCCGCGGCCCTGGGGCCGCTTCCCAACCTCTATCCCTACATCGTGAACAATCCCGGCGAGGGAACCCAGGCCAAACGGCGCAGCCACGCGGTGATCGTGTCGCACCTCCCGCCTGCGAGACAGAAGGCCGGACTCCACGGGCCTCTGGAGAGGCTTTCCGAACTCCTTGCCGAATACCGGGAGAGCGCGGCGGAAAACCCCGCCCTTGCGGACTCCATCCTGAAGAAGATCCTCGAACTCTCCCGGAAGGAGGATCTCTTTTCCGAAGTCGGACTTTCCCCGGAGGAAGTCTCCCGGGATGCGGGAGGATTCCTGCGCCGGCTTCACGAATACCTTGAGGAGGTGGCCGAAACCTATGTGAATCGTGGACTTCATGTGCTGGGGGTCCCCCCTGAGGGAGAGGCCCTTTCGGAGACCGTCTCCGCCATAAGGCGCCACACCGATCTGTCCGAGTCCCGGCTGAAGGAGCTTCTTTCCCGGGCCACCGAGGAGGTGGAGGCGCTGCTGTCCGGTCTTTCCGGGGGGTTCGTCCCGCCGGGGGCCTCCGGGGCCATCACCCGCGGAGCGGTGGAGGCCCTCCCCACCGGGCGCAACTTCCACAGCGTGGATCCGCACAGGATCCCCACCCGCACCGCCTTCGAACGGGGAGTGCGCCAGGCCGAGGCCCTGATGGAAAGACACCGGCGGGATCACGGGCGTCCCCTCCGCACCCTGGCCATGGTGCTCTGGGGGTCTCCCACCATGCGCACCCGGGGTGAGGACTTCGCCTGCGCTCTGTGGCTTCTCGGAGTGCGTCCCGGGTGGCGCGAGGACGGACGGGTGAAGGGCCTCGAGGTGGTACCCCTTTCCGAGCTCGGTCGCCCCCGGGTGGATGTAACCCTTACCGTGAGCGGTTTCTTCCGGGATGCCTTTCGCAACCTCATGGAACTCTTCGACCGCGCCGTGGCCGAAGTGGCCGCCCTCCCCGAACCCCCGGAGATGAATCCGCTGGCGGAAAACTTCCGGCGCGATCTGGAACGACTGCTCACGGAGGGGCTTCCCCGGGACGAAGCCCGGCTCAAGGCCCGGTTCCGGGTCTTCTCCGAGGCCCCGGGCACCTACGGAAACGGGGTGGAAACGCTGCTTGACGCCGGGGCCTGGCAAAGCCGGGGAGATCTGGGACGAATGTACCTTTCCTCCATGGCCTACGCTTACGGAGAGGGAGCTTACGGGGAAAAGGCCGTGGAGTCCCTTCGTGCGGTGCTTTCCCGCACCGAGGCCACTTACAAAAACGAGGATACCCGGGAGGTGGACATCCTCTCCTGCGACTGTTTCAACGCTTACCACGGGGGTCTTAACGCCGCGGTGGAGGCCGTGCGGGGAACGGCCCCGGTCTCCTACTCCGCCTCCGGCGAGGATCCCGAAAAGCCCCGGGTGCGCACCACCGCCGAGGAGATGCGCTTCCTTTTCAGGATAAAGGTGCTGAATCCGCGCTGGATAGAGGCCCTGAAGACCCACGGGTTCAAGGGAGCCGGCGACCTTTCCCGCACGGTGGACCTCGTCTTCCACTGGGACGCCACCAGCGGGGTGGTCTCGGACCGCATGTGGCGAGACCTGGCCGAAACTTACGCCTTCGACGCTTCCATGCAGGAATTCTTCCGGCGGCACAACCCCGCGGCCCTTCTCAACATCGCCGAAAGACTCCTTGAGGCCATCCGTCGCGGACTCTGGGAAAACCCCGATCCCGAGATCAGGAGTAAACTGGAAGACCTCTACCTATCCCTGGAGGCGGAGGTGGAGTAAAGTGGTTATTCTCGAACCCTATGAAGGATTGAGGGTGAAACGCGGCGAGCGGGTGCTTGCGGCGGAGCTTGCGGCCCCGCACGCGGTGCTCTCCACCTGTCGGGTGAACGGGGGTCTCAGGGAGGATCTCTCCCTGGTGGTGAATCACCAGGCCTGCGAGCCGAGACCCCATCCGGACTGTGAGCACCGTCGGTGTCTCGCCGCGCGGGACCCGGAAGGCTACCATAGACTCATCTGCAACACCTACGGTTTCCCCCCGGAAAAGACCGCTCTTCTCGGCACCGCGGCCAACATGTATCTTGCGGGATTCGCTACGGAGGCCTTTCGGGACCTAACGGTCTTCTGCGCCGCCACCGCGGGAGTGGAGACCAACGCCGGGCGCGCCGGGGACCCCGCCCACTTTTACGAGGAGGAAGGCCGTTTCTTGAGGATCGAGGGCGGGGGCGCGGTGGCCTGCGACAGACGGGGAACCATAGTCCTCATGGTCTTCGTGAATCGGCCCCTTACCCCCGGGGCCCTGGTGCGGGCGGTGAAGATGGTGACCGAGGCCAAGGTTACCGTGCTTGAGGAATTGCATGTGGCCTCCCGCTATTCCTCCGGACTGGCCACCGGCACCGGCACCGACCAGATCGCCGTGGCCGCAAGACTGGATCCCTCCCTCCGCCCTCTCTCCGGGGCCGGAAAACATGTGAAACTGGGGGAGCTTCTTTCCCGGGCTACGCGCCGGGCCCTGTTCCGCGCCCTCTCCCTCCAGAACAAGCTCACCCCGGAGACGGTGCGTTATGCCCCCAGGCTTCTCGAACGCTACGGACTGGGAGAGGAAACCCTCCTCGTCGCTCTCAGGGAATTTCTTCCTCCCCCGGTGCACGAGTGGTTCGCGAGAAACCGCTATCCCCTCCTGGGAGATGCGGTGCTGGTTTCGCACCTCCTGTCCTACCTGCACCTGTGGGACAACGCGCGCTGGGAGATAGTGCCCGAGGAGGTGGCCTCCGAGGTGCTACTTGACGAAGCCGCCCTCCTGGCCACGGCCCTTTCTCAGAGGCGCGAAAGCTTTCCCGAGTTCCGTAAAAAGCTGGCCCCCGAGACCGGGAAACCGCAGCGTTTGCTCCTATCGGCCCTGGCCCTGGGTTTTTACGAAAAATGGCACCACGAGGTGGGTGAAAAGGCCGGCGTGGTTCCGGAAAGCTCCGGCTCATGAGGGGTCGATTCTCCTGCCTCCTGGTCCTGGGATTCCTTCTCTTTATAACCGGCTGCGAGCGTTCTCCCCTGAAGCCCCGGGTGATTTTCGGTCCGCTCGGTCTTGAGGTTTACGGCGTGCCCGAAGGCACCAGAGCGGAACTCCTCTCCGCAAACGGAACGATCCTGCTGCGCTATCCCCCGCTCCCCACGGAAAACCTCCTCCTGATCCATCCCTGGACCCCCGGAGCCACCTATGTCCTGCGCCTTAACGGGAAGACCTTTCCCCTCAGGGCTCCGAAAAGCCGGGTGCTGGCGGAGCTGGAGGTGTTTGCCCCGCTGGGAAGCCCCGGACGCCGATATATCCTCTATCGAGACGGGACCCTCTCTCCCGTAAATGTCTCCGACACCCGTCTGGTTCTCTTCTCCCCGAACCGGTATCCGGAAATCGGCCTCCTGATAACCGGTTACGCTCCCCGCCTCACC
Source organism: Thermosulfurimonas sp. F29 (assembly GCF_019688735.1). NCBI lineage: Bacteria > Pseudomonadati > Thermodesulfobacteriota > Thermodesulfobacteria > Thermodesulfobacteriales > Thermodesulfobacteriaceae > Thermosulfurimonas > Thermosulfurimonas sp. F29. The sequence continues at coordinate 99,021 of NZ_JAIFYA010000002.1, read as the reverse complement.
GTAGAACTTTCGGGGAGGAAGATCGAGCTTTCCGGGGAGTGCGCCCGTCGGCTTTTCCGGCTGAGACCCGATCTCTCCCGGAGTCCGCAGAAGCTTATCCTGAAGATAAACGGTCATGCCCTGGAGTTCCGGCTTGAGCGCCGTTTCTTTGATCCCGCCCGCAGGGTGCACCTTCTCGCCTGGCACATACCCACCGAGGAGTCGGGGCTCAGGGTGCGTCATCGCCGGGAGGGACTGCTGGCGTTGCCCAATCCCCTTTTCGAACGCCTGGGATACCTCCTGGGGTTGAAAAATCGGGGTTTTTCTCGCTACGAACCCTTCGCCTATCAGACCGTATGGCTTCAAAACGAAAGCGACATCCCGCTCAACCTGGTGGTGGAGACGGAGTTTACGGATCTCTCCGGAAGGAAGGTCAAGGGTTTTTACCCTCCGCGGTGGGGATCAGGGGGGCATGTGAAAAAGCCCCTCGCCCTGGTTTACCTTCCGCCCCGGGGACGCGCCCGGGCGGTACTTCCGGTGTATGTGCGCGATGTCCCCCCCGGGGAATACCGGGTGCGGGTAAAGGTGCGCGTGCTGGGGGAGAAACACCCCTTTCTGGTGCGCGAACGGCGCATCGGGGTTACCCGGGGAAGTACGGCTCTAGCTGCCGGTCTTCTCCTTATTATGGGAAGCGGTCTTGCGTTTACCCTCGTTCTGATTTTTCGTCTGCGGGCCCTGCTGGCCGCCTTCAGTCTGCGGGAGCTCTCGCTGGTGGCCCTTTCCGGCGCCGTGGCCTTCGGACTCGACTTCCTGGGCGGGCTCGCCTCCACCGTGCTTTACGCCATCCTGGGCCCCTTCAACATCCTCGTGGGGGGACTCATCACCGAGGTCGTTCATTACCTGGTCTTCACCGCGGTCTTTATCCTGGTGCCGAAACCCGGCTTTGCCACCCTTTCGGGGCTCCTCCATTATCTCATGGGCACGATCCTCTTCGGAGGGCTGCGGGCCACCGATCCCTTCTTTCTGGGGGCACGCCTCCTGGCCCTGGAGACCGCCCTGTTACTCTTCCGGGCTTATGGTAATCCATCCGGTACGCGCACGGCCGTGGCCCTGGCCTTTGCCGACGCCGCAAACACCCTCTCCTCCCTCGTCCTCCACATGGCCTTCTACCGCCTCTTCTTCCCCGGGTGGTACCTCTGGCTCTCGGTAACGGTGAAGGGCTTTCTCTACACCCTGATGGGCTCCCTCCTCGGCCTCCGGCTGGGCCGGACCTTGCGGGAAATTGAACGCTGACCGGACGGAAAGACCGGGTGAAGTGGAGCCCTGAAACCGGATTCGCTCAGAATTTCACCCTCTCCCGCTGAGGTCCCTTGACATTCGGAGCATATTTTAATATTAAATAAGCTCAAAAACGGGGAAATAAAAACCGGGGGAAGCAAAAATGAGAAGAAGGATGGAAGTGGGGTTCATTGCTCCATTGTTTGTGCTGTTTCTACTGGTATCCGGGGTGGGGGCTTCTCCGTTCCTGGTAAAGTTTATCGACACCGGGAACGATAACCGTGTTACCTTTCAGGTTGTGCTGGGTAATACGGATAATCAGACTTACTGGACGGGAATAATGTCCGCTGATCATTCCGAAACAAAATGGGAGGCTTCGGTTTCAGCGAATTCCTTGAGTTCTCTCAATTCTACGGTGGAGCCAGGAATTTACGATATTTTTGTGGCCTGGGACAATGACGGAAACGGAGAGCCTGACACCTATGTGTGGACCTCGGAGGGCGGGGCTGGTTACTCTATTTCGAATGATGGACAGCAACTTTTTATTTCCTGGTCCGGTCTTAATTTCTCTCAGTATCAGATCAGTTTTACCGACAAATTTGCCATTTCTCCGGTCCCTCTTCCGGGGGTGGTGTGGCTGCTCGGGTCGGGATTGCTGGGGGTGGGAATTATTAAAAAGAAATTGGGCCGGAATTAAGATACCGGGTTGCGAGGAAGAAAGGATTGTGGCCTCCGGATAGTTGGAAAAAGAGATTGATTATTTCCCTTGTCTTTTTTCCCCTGTTAGGCTGGCGGATGGAGGATCTGTGGTGGGAATTTCGGGATGGAAACTTTCACATGACCCTCAGGTTCCTGGTTATTCACGGAACCACGGCTTTCGTTCTTCAGACCCTGATCATTCTGGGGCTACTTATCAGCTGGATGTATTTCTGGTTAAAAGTCTGATTCCGGAATAGCCTTCCTCCATAAGCCCGCTTATGGGGAGTTGCAAATCCCGGGAAGGGAGGTATTTTAAATATACAATCGTGGCGGTGACCGTAGCTCAGCTGGTCAGAGCACCGGGCTGTGGCCCCGGGGATCGTGGGTTCGAATCCCACCGGTCACCCCAAAAATTGGCTATTTCTTGTGGACTTACAAACACCAAAATTCACCTGGGGCACCTTTGGGGCACTCGTCCGGAAGCCGTTGATACTCAAAGCTTTCCCATCGAGATTCAATTGCAACAAGGCGGGTTTCGGGAGCTCCGTTCCTGATTTTCGGCGATTATTCGGAGTCGGTTTTGCGGCGTTTCTCCCGGTAGTCTGAAAGGCTCACGATCCTGGCGGCGCGGTCCTCAAGTAGAGGACGCACGGCTTCGGTCCGGAGTTTTCCGTAGCGGCGGGGGGTGGAGACATGCTTGTGTCCCAGGGTGCGGGCGACAGCTTCGTAGGAGTAGCCATCGTTTAGGGCCTGCATGGCCAGGCTGTGCCGAACCGCCTGGTAGAGAGTTATCCCGCGGATGCCCACCACTTCACAGGCCCGCTTGAAGATCTTCCGTAACCGCTTGTCCCCGTAGTGATATCAGAATTTACCCTGGGTGCCCTCGCTGTGGCAGAAGACAAAAGGGCTTTTCTTGTCTCTGGCTCGCCGCAGAAGCATCTCCTCGATGACCGGCGGCATGGGAAGGGTCTTCCAGTCGCCCTCTTTAGGGATGTTCACCAGCTGGTGCTCGGAGAAATTTCGCCGGATGACGATGCGCCTGTTCCGGAAGTCCACGCAGTCCCATTGAAGGGCGCGGGCCTCTGAGGGGCGCACTCCGAACACGAACATGAAAAGGAAGATGTCCCGATGCTCCTCAGGTATGGCCTCAAGGAGCCTCTGCTGGTCCTCAAGCTCCAAATATTTGATGACCGGCTCAGGGGTCTTCACTTTGGGGAAGCGCGGAACCTGCGGGATGTACTCGAGGCGATGCAGGTAGCGGAAGAAGTTTACACTTTTACTCTGATTTTTCCCGGAGGTCTTGCGGAAAAGGCCATCTATCGAGTCCTTGAAGGGAAAGACGAGCTTTTCATTTCCAAAGAGATTCTTGATGAGTTATTAAGAGTCTTGGCTACCAAGTTCAGCAAAGACCGGGAAGAGCTCGCTCGTCTGGTGGTATGGCTGTCCGAAATAGCACAATTTGTAAGCCCTAAGAGAAAAATAACCGTCCTTCGAGATGAGACGGACAATCGGATTCTGGAGTACGCGGTTGAGGCTGGAGCCGAGGTCATCGTTACCGGAGACCGGGAGATCTTGGATCTTGTCCAGTTTGAGGGGATCAGGATTTTGAGCTTAAGAGAGCATTTGAAAATCTGAAGCCTCTTACCCAAGCCTGCCCAACATCTTCACATACTTCCACCACACGATTTTTCCTCAGGGCTTCTTTTCTTTAAAAGGACCAAAAGCATCCTGTAAGCAGAGACCCGAATTATGAGAAGGGGCTTGAAGCCTTTTCTGCGGTGGGTGGGAGGCAAGAGGTGGCTTACCGTAAGGTATGGGGATATGTTTCCCAGAGAGTTCAACCGCTACATCGAGCCCTTTCTGGGCTCCGGAGCAGTCTTTTTCTCTCTTCTTCCCGAAAAGGCCATTCTCGGAGACATAAACGAAGATCTGATCCTTACCTATGAGGCACTGCGGGAGGACTGGTGCCAGGTGTACGAGCTTCTCAAGGGCCACCATGGAAGGCACTCGAGGGATTATTACGTTCGGATTCGGAGAGAGCAGCCTGAAGGGTCTTCGAACGGGCCGCATGGTTCCTGTATCTAAACAGTGCCTGTTTCAATGGGCTTTGTCGGTACAACATGCGGGGCGAGTTCAACGCCCCCCATGGGAAAGAGGATCAGGGCTCTTCCGCCCCCGGAATTCTGGGAGGAGGTTTCCTGGGCCCTTCAAGCTGCGGATCTCCGCGTGAGTGATTTTGAGGCCCTGGTGGATGTGGCGGGGAAGGGTGACTTTCTCTTTATAGATCCTCCGTATGCGCTTCCCGAAAAAGGAGGGTTCAAAGACTATGTGCTCAAGGCCTTCGGCTGGGAGGATCAGGAGAGGCTCCTCAAGGCTCTATCGCGGGCGCTTGAGCGGGGAGCCCTTATCCTGGGTTCGAACGCTTTTGACGAAAGACTCGTTGAGATGTCCCGGGAGGTTTTCGGGGAGAACCTGGCCCTGGTGGAGAGGGTAAGCTGTTTGGCTGCTAAAAAGGAAGGGCGAGGGGAGTATCGGGAGTTCATCTTCTGGGGGAACCTGGAGATCTCGGCCGAGCTGAGGCCCGGGTTACCTCTTGAGGATCTTCCTCGGAATTGCGTTTCGCTTTCGATCTCAGAGGGCAATTTTTCGAAAGAGGGTTTTCAAAACACTTCCCCTTCTGAGTCTTCTAGAGAGGGGATAGGTCGGATAGTGACGGAGGTCGCTGTCTGGCGGTGGCCGTATGTTTCTGAGGAATGCCACGGTGCCGCAGGGTTAGCAGCCTTAATCAAACCCGTTTTCAAAAATTGGCTTCGAGTGAGAGACGGTCCTTTCGTGGGGGATCAAGGCTTTACCTGAGGAATGATCCGACTCAGGCGCCTTAAGGTTGCAGTAATGTAGGCCTTTTCTTCTCAAAAGCTGGGCCGAAAGAGGGATATTGCGAAAAAAAGCCTGCCAGAGGCCTCTCTGGATCGAGCCCTTTTCTTCTGCGGACTCCCCAAGCCCCTTCCCTACAGGAGGAGTCTTGCACGATCAAAAGGTGATCGAAAATGACGACCATTCCACGAATTTCTGCTATTCGAAAATCGTTTTACGGTTAGAACAAGCGGCGTTTTTTTTGACAACCATTGGGCATTTTTAGGATCTAGACCTATCGAAAACCTGCTGGCCGCCCCGGTAGAGGGAGAACTTAAAATTCGAAAAGGCAAAAGATCTGCCCTTTAGTGGGAAAGATCGGCTCCGCCAGGAAGAACTAATCATTATTGGGGATCTATATATTCTTCCACGAGACCCCCTCTGAGACCCTTCTGAAAGCTTTCTTAGTCCTTCCGGAAAGATCTTTTCCTCGGATCTTTCTTTAGGTGAGGACACCGAAGGGGAGGACGAAAGGAAATGGATCTGGATCTCATGGCGATCTTGGGTGCGTTGGTTTCCGTGGCGCTCCTCCTTGTGCGGAGTTTCCAGATATCCGGATCTTCGGCATCCGCTCCTTCGGAGGTGCTCTTTTTTCTTCTTTTTAGAAAGGGGTGAAAACCCCACAAGGAGGTGCGCTATGAAGAAGTGTCATTGTCCGAAGCAAAAACTTATGAGGCTAAAGGAAGAGCTTCTCGCCAAACATCTCTACGGTCTCAAAGAGGAGCTTGAAAAGAGCTCTTTTAAAGGAGATGACGATGTGGTGGTGAGGGCAAGGGCTTTGGGTAGCTGGTCTTGACGAATTTCGGCTTTTCTATCCCCAGCTTCAGCGTCCGGTCTTAGAAAATCTTTCCGATGAAAAGGTCCTTGAGCTTTTCGAGCACATGAAAAGGGAGCTTCCTTTAAGGGAAGAGGTGGTTAAGAGGATTCTGGTGCAGTTTCTTTTAAAGTTTTTGGTGGGGTCTCGGTGCGCGCGGGCTCCTTTCCTGGTGGGACCTCCGGGAACCGGCAAGAGCCAGGCGGTCGAGGCGCTTCGGTATGTGCTTGATAAGATCGGGGTTTCGGCAAACGTCATAAGGGTGGTCTGCACCTCGGGTAACCTGGCCAAGGAACAGATGGAGATGAAACTTTTCGGGACCGAAGCTCACTATTCCAACGCCCAGCCTTCGGAGATTTTCAAGCTCGCCTCTCGGAAGAACCCGAAGGTGGTGATCGTCTTTCTGGATGAAGTGGACAAGGCCGGGCTTGAGGCGTTGCCTTTGCTGGTGAAGCTTTTAGATCCGGCCCAGCCGCTTGAGGACATCTTTGTTTCGGGGATGTTTCCTGGTCACAGGCATGATATGAGAGGTACAAGGTTTTTGTGATGCTTGCGGGGAATAGGACCGGGGAGTTCGAAGGGCTACCGGAGCTTTGCGATCGGGTGGAGTTCATTGGGTTTCCGGCTTACAGCCCGGAGGAGAAGGTGAAGGTTCTCCTGAGCCTTCCTTACGAGCACCGCTCGGAGATCTTGAAAACTTATTCTGCTGCTACTGTTCGAGAAGTGGCCCAAGAAGTTTCGGCGACGCACAATGGTGTCAAGGTGACCTTCCGGTATCTGGTTAATCAGGTAGAAGGCAGACTTTTGATGAGACGGTTTCCGTGTTTGGAAATCAACTACGAGAAGAGACTGCAGAGGTCTGCAAATGAGCCCAGGTTCGGGTTTCTTCGTCCCTAAAAAGCATAGAGGATAACCGCTAACTAATGAACCCCGGGAATAGGCCAATTTCCAGACCTTCCCCGGGGCCTGTTTTTCCCAAAAAACATTTAACCTCCTTTTCTGCGGAGTCCTTCTTTGCTATGGTTGGAAAAAGTAAGGGAGAAAGGCCGTCCAGGGCGAATGATAATCCCAGAACCCGGTCAGATAGTAAGGGTAAGGAACCAGACCTTTTTAGTTCAGGATGTTCACCCCTACTCAACCCCTGAGACGACTTTTCACAAAGTTACCCTTGAATCCCTGGAGGACCACCGCTTGGGCACACCCCTTGAGGTTATCTGGGAGCTTGAAGTCTCTCCCCGGGTCGAAGATGTGATAGGTTTTCCCGACCTTTCGGCCTGGGACCCTCCGGAAAGATTGGCCTCACTTCTTCTTTCTCTCAAGTGGACCGAGGCCTCGGTATTCGCCAATGACTCGTTTACTGCGCCCTTCCGTGGTGCTATAGAGATCGAACCCTATCAGCTTGAGCCGGTGGCAAGGGCGCTGGCCATGCCCCGGGTCTCTCTCCTTCTTGCCGATGATGTGGGGCTCGGGAAAACGGTAGAGGCCGGCCTCATCCTCCAGGAACTTCTTGCTCGCGGCCGTGTGCGCAGGATCCTGATTCTTTGCCCGGCCTCGCTTCAGAGACAGTGGCAGGACGAAATGCTTACTAAATTCAATCTGGTCTTCAAGATCATAGACCGTGACGAAATTCTAAGGCTCCAGAGGGAATACGGGCTTCATGTGAACCCCTGGGAATCCTTCCCGCGGCTTATCACCTCCATGGACTTTTTAAAACGAGAGCCTTATCTACAGCAGTTCCTGAGCACCACCGAAAACAAAAACGGTGGGAAGCCCGGTATCTCAAAGTGGGATCTTCTTATCGTGGACGAGGCCCATAATTGTGCCCCTTCGGGCCGCAAGGACTATATTCAGGATTCCGATCGCACGAAGCTCCTTCGCCAGATAACCCCTCATTTTGAACACCGCCTTTTCCTCACCGCCACCCCTCACAACGGCTATACCGAGTCCTTCACCGCCCTTCTGGAGTTGCTTGATCCCCTGCGTTTCACCCGCGGCCCCAGAGTGGACCCCCGTCAGGCAAAACTCGTAATGGTGCGGCGCCTTAAAAGGGACCTCATCCCCGAGGTCTCCAACCGAACCTTCCCGAAAAGGACCATCAAGGCCCGGGAGGTGACCCTTTCTCCCAAGGAAAGGGAACTCTTTGACTGCCTTGAAGCTTATATTGAGAAGAGACTCAGAGCCCCCAAAGACAAAGTTCAAAGAAACGCCCTGCGTTTTGCCCTAACCATTCTCAAAAAGCGCCTGCTCTCAAGTTACGCGGCCTTCCGAAATTCCCTTGAAGTCCATCTGGAGCATGTAACCAGGCCTACCATCTCAATGACCGAAGAAACTTCTTCCAGGGCCGTGGTCTTTGAACGGCTTGCCGAAAGGCTTGCCGAAGACACGGCCGACGATCTTGAGAAACAGGCCTTAGAGCTGGAAGCCTTAAAAGAAGGGAGTCTTCTTCTTGGAGAAATCTCTTCCGAAGAGGAGGAATTACTTTCCCGTATGTGGGATTTAGTGTCTTCCCCCGAACTTCCCGACACCAAGTTGAAAACTCTATTTTCTCTCGCCGATAATCTGATCGCCCAAAAGCGACTTATCGTCTTCACAGAATATAAGGACACTCTTGATTACCTTTACGAAAAGCTTTCCGCCCGCTATGGGGAGGAGAAGGTCCTTGCGCTTTACGGGGGGCTGAATCTTTCTGAGCGCGAAAAAATCAAAGAGGCTTTCCAGGCTCCGCCCTCCGAACATCCGGTGCGTATCCTGGTGGCCACCGATGCCGCCGCTGAGGGCATTAATCTACAGAATCACTGTCACCATCTCCTGCATTACGAAATCCCCTGGAACCCCAACCGTCTTGAGCAACGAAATGGCCGTATTGACCGTCACGGCCAGAAGGCCGAAGAAGTAAGGATTTTTCACTTCGTCTATCAGGATCACAAAGATTCAGAATTTCTGAGCACCATCGTGCACAAAGTGGAAAAGATGCGAGAGGATCTGGGTTCTGTAGCCGCGGTGCTTGAGGAAAAACTCCACGAAAGAATGCTCGGCCGGAAGGTGAGTCCTCAGGAAATAGAGCGACTCACCCCCCGGAGAAAGCTCGAAGACGAAATTCGAGAAAGACTTTTCGACCTGGAGCGCATCCGAAAAATAAAGGCCCAAATAAAAACTATCCGCCACGAGAAGAAAATTTATCCCGAGACCCTGTGCCTTGTTCTCGACCAGGCCCTTAAACTTTCGGGGCATCCCGGTCTTAAAAAACGGGAAGGCTTTGAGGAAGGATATCTTCTGGAAAGTCTTCCACCTTCTTGGGGAAAAGATCTACTTTCGACCATCAGGGATGCCGAAGGGCGGCTCCTTACCCTGGTCTTCAGGCCGGAGCTTGCCCGGGACCGCCGGGATGTGGTGCTCCTTCACCTGAATCATCCCCTCATGCAGAAGGCCTTTTCGGCCTTCAAGAAAGCCTTTTATTCCCTGGGCTTTACCGGAGAAAAACTTCACCGCGCCTCCTTTGTGGTCTGCGGGAGTGGGGAATGGGCAATGGGGAGTAGGGAGCAGGCCCAGGCGGTAATCTTTCTGAAACTCCTGGCCTCAAGTGTGCAGGGGCTGAAACTTCATGAGGAACTTTTTTCTCTTCGTTTTTCCTTTAATCCCGGGGAACCCCTCGTGTATTCTGGCGAGGATGGAGATTTCGGATTTCTCCTTACCGGAGAGCATCGCCCCATCCCCAGGGAATTGGCCCGGGAAATTCGCTCTTCTTTCCGTAAAAGCCTCAATTTTATCGAGGAAAAGATCAAGGCCCTTGAGAAGGAAAAATTCCGCAAGCTTCGGAAGCTTCTCAAGGAAAAGGCCAACCACGAGATTCAGCAGGTAAGGGAAGTCATTCGAGAACGCATCCGGGAAATAGAGGGCCGTTTGAAAGAGCTTTATAAAAGAACCGAGATACCTCTTCTTTTCTCTCTTGAAGAGCTTCGGCGTATAGATGAGACCCTGCGCGAGGACATAAAGTATCTTGAGGCGCGGCGAAGGACCCTGGAGGAGGATCTTTCAAAAGAACCCGAAAGAATCAGAACGCGCTATGAACTTAAAACGGTAAAAATACTCCCGGTGGGTGTGTGTTTTGTCTTGCCGAAATCCTTGCTAAGTTAAGTAAACATGCGAGTCAGAAATTTAGAAGAAGCTCAACAAATCTTGAAAGAACACAAAGAATTTTTGAAAAAACGTTTCGGAATAAAAGAAATAGGAATATTTGGATCTTATGCTCGGAAAGAACAAACATCCACTAGCGATATAGATATTGTTATAGAGTTTGAAACCGGCCATAAAACTTTTGATAACTATATGGATTTGAAGTTTTACCTTGAGGATATTCTTGGACTCAAAGTAGATCTTATCACTAAAAAATCTATAAAACGCAGACTACAACCCTACATCTTGAAGGAACTTATTTATGTCTAAAAGAGAATTAAGAATCGTTTTAGAAGAAATACTCGATGAGATTGATCGTATTAGAAGATTCATGAGAAATATTTCTTCTTTAGATGAGTTCACAGAAAATGAGATGGCATTTTATGCAGTATTGAAGTGTTTAGAAAACATAGGCGAAGCTGTAAAGCATATTCCAGAAGAACAAAGAAAAATTTATCCAATCGAATGGAGAAAGATAGCTGGATTGAGAGATATTTTAATACATGAATATTTTGGTATTGACGAAGAAATTATTTGGGACGTAATCAATCACAAACTTCCGGAACTGGAACTTGCTATCAGGTACTTACTTGAGCACATTTCATAGTTTAAATGAGGCGTAAGAAAAGGTTGCCGGAAGAAGAGCGAGATCATCGGCTCTGGCTTTCGCAGGTGGATCTCCACGGCCTGCTTTTAAGCGAGCCCGTTCTCAACCTCCACTTCCCCCAGGGTCCGGAAAAAGTCCCCGAGGGGCTTTTTCGGCGTTACCTCCGGGAATGGGAGCGTATAAGAAGCGTGGAAGATACTCCCGAAAAGGCCGTCCCGATCCTGCGCCACTGGCTCCATTTTATTTTCGGCGATCTTCTGGGCTACCGTGCCCCTTACTGGGTTACCGGAAGGGAGGTCCCCGAGTCCTGCAGCCTTTACCTTGAAGAGCATCGGGAAACCTTAAAGCCCTACGGAGCCCTTATTTCCAACGGATCCCCCGTCTTTATGGTATACAAAGCCGATTTTGCCCATCCCCTTGACCGGAACGAGAGGCGCCGGCACACCTGGAGGGCCTCCCCCACGGTAAAGCTTGAAAGGCTTCTGCGCGGCCTTGATTGCCCTCTAGGCCTGGTCACCAACGGCCTTCACTTCCGTCTGCTCTACGCCCCCATGGGGCTTCCCTCCTCCTGGATTACCTTTTCGGCGGAGGCCCTGCAGGGAGACAAGCTGGTTCTCGACGCCTTCTACACCTTCCTCAGGCTCGAGCGTTTTATCGGCGAAGGGAAACTTCTTCTAGTTGAGCTTTGCCGTGAGAGCGAGAAGCGCCAGGCCGAACTTACCGAGACTCTGGGAGAACAGGCCCTTCGGGCCCTTCAAATATTTGTGGAGCGCGCGGAGATAGACGGCCCGGTTTCCCCGCAGGAACTTCATGCCGCGGGCTTGGCCCTCATGATGCGCCTGGTCTTCATTCTCTTTGCCGAAGAGCGCGAGCTTCTCCCCCACGGAATGCCTCTTTATGAGGAGTCTTACAGTCTCGGCAGGCTCCTTTTTCGCCTGGAAGAGGAAAAAAGAGAACACCCCGAGGCCTTTCGCGAGGGCTACGACGCCTGGCCCCGGCTTCAGGCCCTCTTTCGTCTGATTTACCGTGGCTGTCCTCATCCCGATTTGAACCTTCGGCCTTACGGCGGCGATCTTTTCAATCCCGAACGCTTTCCCCTTCTTGACGGAGCGCGCCTTAGGCTCTCAAACGAAGTGGTTTACGAAATCCTCAAGGCCCTGACCAACACCGAGGCCAGGGTAGGCCGGCAAAAGATAGCCCAGCGGGTAAGCTACCGCACCCTTCAGATCGAGCACATCGGCCACATGTACGAGGGCCTTCTGGGTTATAGCGTAAAAATCGGGAGTAGTGAGTCGGGAGTCGGGAGTGGGGAAGAAGGAGAGAACAAACGGTGCCTTGTCCCCTCCGGGCTTCGCAAACGCACCGGCACCTATTACACCCCAAAGGTCCTGACCACGGAGGTCGTAAGGCGTACCCTCGGCCCCCTTCTTGCCGAAAGAAAGACCCCGGAGGACATCCTGAGCCTGAAGATCCTTGATCCGGCCATGGGCTCCGGGGCCTTTCTCGTGGCCGCCGCGGAGGAGCTGGCCGAGGATCTGGTCTCCGCCTGGGAGAGGCGACGCGCCCGAATTCGCGCCGAGCTTGACGCCATTTTCGCCCATCTTTACGGTCTAACCCATGACGAATTCGCCTACATCCTGGACACCTTTCCCATCGTCCGCCGAAAGGACGAAGAACGTTTCGGCGAGTACCGCACCAAACGCCTCTGCCTCGAACAATACGACCGCTTCGACGGCCAGATCCCCCACCCCAAACCCCTGGACCAAAAACCGATCACTAGGGTAATTTCTCTCAAAGAGGCCCAAGAAAGAAAGCGAGAAAAACCAACCGTTACTTACGAAGAACTCCAGGAAAAACTTTCCCCGGAATACTCCCTCCCCAAAGCCGCCGAACCCAAGAGCGAGTACATTTCTTCCGAAGACCTGGAGCGTATCAAAGAAAAAATTTTCGACCTTTTAGTTGAATCAAACCGTGCTTTGAGTGCAGAAGAGATAGCCAAAAAACTGAAAATTTCGTTGACAATATGTAAGAAAGCACTAACAGAACTCGTTCGAATGGAGGTAGTAAAAGATCTTAATGCTAAATTTTCATTAGCGGAGTAATGAACATGAATTATAGGTTGATAGCTATTCAAGTTGGAGATCTTTTGAAATATGATGCAACAATTAACAAAATAGAAAGAGCTGCCAGATCGGTTTTTAATTTTATGAGAGAAGAATTTCCAAATGAAGTTATTACATCTGAAAGAGCTAAGCTTATTCACGATTGGATCCTCTCTCTGGCCAGGCAAAAAATGAATAATGATGAGAGAAATGAATTGCTTAGAAAATTTTTAAGATTGATTACTCCGGAAAATCTTTTTCATAAAGTAGAAGAAATTCTAAGAGAAGCTGGTGTGAATGTATATCTAGATAAATCGTTAGAAGAGTTCTATTCTCGCAATTTTCATTATTTAATTCATAAACATTGTTTCTCGCTTTATAAGCAAAGAAACTATTTCCATGCTGTTTTTGAAGCTGCCAAAGTATATAACAAAGTGGTAAAAGAAAAATCGAAGAGTTCGAAAGATGGATACTCTCTAATGATGGAGGTGTGGGATTGCAAGGGAAGTTTAAAAGTTACACCTTGCGAAACAGAGACTGATAAAAATGTTCAGGAAGGACTTAAATTTCTTTCAGCAGGTTTGATGCGAGCCGTGAGGAATCCAACTGCCCACGAACCAGCCATGGATTGGCCTATAACAAAAGAAGATTGCCTTGATCTGTTAAGTTTTCTCTCATTTTTATTGAGACAACTGGATAAAGCTGTATATTACAAAAACTAAGACTGCTCGATATTACTTTTTCTGAGCCCGTTCAATAGCCTCGGTTACCGAATCTTCAGAAAGACCAAGCTTTTTCATCTTTTGTCGGATGGCATCCAATTTTATTGGTTCTATCTGGACTGGTCTAAGAATTATGGCACCGTTTTCGTAAGAAACCTCGAAATATTCTACCGGAGGGAGTTTAGCTAAGATCTTTTTCGGAATGGTGATCTGGTTTTTAGAAGACAACTTGGCCAGCATACCAAGCCTCCTTACTTCTTGGTTTACAGAAATTTTAATATTTTTACCGAGACAAAACAAGGTATCGGGCAAAGGCGCTGCCGAACGCCTTATAGCCGAACACCTCCTAGGAGATAGGCACTGATTTACGCTTTTACAAAGCTCCTTTGGTCTGTGAAACTGTGAAAAAGAATTAATTTTCTTGAGGAAAAGCCATGTACAAAAACGTAACTATAGCTCTTCCCGAGCATGTGTGGCGCAAGGCCCGGGAGCTGGCGGCCAAAAGAAGGAAGAGTTTAAGCGCCCTTATCAGGGAACAACTTGAAGCCCTTACCCAAGAAAAAAACGAATTAGAAGAAGTAACCGAAGAGATCCTCACCATCATGCAAGAACATTTCGGGACGTTGACCAAATGGCGCAGGGAAGAACTTTGTGGTGTTCCTTCTGGGACGCCCTGATCGTGAGTTCCGCCTTGGAAGCTGGCTGTCGAGTGCTTTTTACGGAAGATTTAAGAAAATCGAAGGCGTTAAGATTGTAAACCCCTTTCGGATGAGTCGTGTATAATATGTCAAATGTAGCCTCATGTGTTAAAATGAGACCACAATCACATTAGGAGATGTATTATGCAGGTTTCGGTAAGAGAACTTAAAAGCAATCTTTCTCGTTACTTAAGAGAGGTCAAACAGGGGAAAATCATTGAAGTCACGCGCCACCGCCGGCTGATAGCCAGACTTTGTCCCGCTGGAGAACAAAAAAATGGTATTGAGGCCCTGATGGCGAATGGATTGGTTATCTGGGATGGTGGTAAGCCCAAAGGTGGACGTGTCAGACCAAAAATATCCGGTAAGAGTGTCGCCGAATGTGTCCTGGAGGATCGGCGGTGATTCTCTATTTGGATACTTCTGCTTTGGTAAAGCTTTATGTAGAAGAGGAAAACAGCTCTACAGTTGAGCACGCGGTTTCTAAAGCCAAAATTGTAGCTACGCATTTAATTGCTTATGTAGAGGCTCATGCGGCCTTTGCCAGGCTGTGTCGTGAAGGTGTAATTTCCGAAGAAATGTTAGAAAACATCCAGGCAGATTTTGAAAAAGATTGGCCTCACTATATGAAAATTGGCCTTAACCAAAGTCTTTTAGAGCGAGCCAGTGATTTTGCGAAAGCTTTTGCTCTGAAGGCTTATGATAGTGTTCACTTGGCAGCAGCAGATCTCTTATTAAAAAAGGCAAGCGAAAAGGTAATCTTTGGTTGTTTTGATAAAAAACTTAATCAGGCGGCTAAAATTATTGGTTTTCCGTTGTTAAGTTAGGAGTAACCAATGCCCCTGAATCCGGTCCAGTTTGGTAAGGATGTTATAGATCAGTTTGGGCGTTATTTGCTTACCACCTTTCCGGTGGCTGATCCCAGGCTTCGTCAACAATTCAAGGAAGGGCTTTCCTTTGGGCTCGGTGGAAAGGAGCGGCTGGCTAAGGGACCATATATATACTTAAGCCGTCCGTTTGTGGAAGGCCCGACGCTAAGAGAACTAATTGAGGACCCCTCTCTTGATCTGCATCCCGCTCTGGCCGGAATTTTCAACTTCGAGAGGCTTTACAAACACCAGGAGGAAGCCTTACGAGCCGTAAAGGCCGGAAATCATGTCATTATCGCTACCGGCACGGGTTCCGGTAAAACCGAAGGTTTTCTCCTTCCCATCATCGATGAATGTCTCAAAGCACGAGATCGGGGAGAGAGCAGGGGACCTATTGCCATCCTGGTTTACCCCATGAACGCCCTGGTAAACGACCAGCTTGAACGCCTGAGGAAATTTCTTGCCGGAACGCGCATCACCTTCGGACGCTATACCGGAGAAACCCCCGAAACCGAAGAAAACCTTCCAAGGCTTCCCGAACCCCGGCCTTATACCAGAGCCGAGCTTTTAAAGGCGCAAAAGCCTGGACATATGCTTCCTCTTCCCTGGGAAGAATGTTTCTCGCGAAAGGAAATTCTTGCGAGAAGACCTCAGATTCTTCTCACCAACTACAGTATGCTTGAATATCTCCTCCTGCGTCACAAAGATATTGAGCTTTTCCTGGAGGCCCCTTTGAAATTTATCGTCTTAGACGAAATCCACACCCACACGGGCTCACGAGGATCGGAAATTGCCTGTCTCATACGTCGGGTGCGAGGCATAGCCGGTAAAACAAGGGATGAAGTTATCTGCATAGGAACCTCTGCCACCCTTAAAAGTGAGTCGGGAATGGGGAGTGGGGAGTCGGGGATGGGGAGTGGGGAGTCGGGAATGGGGAATGGGAAGCGGAATTAAAACGTTTTGCCGCCAATATTTTTGGTGTACCGGAGGACAAGCTCTATCTTGTTCAGGAAAGCTATCAAGAGAGAAAAGAAAAAGGTTCATTCAGACCCCCGCCACCCGAAGATCCGCAGAGACTTTTTGAGGAGATCCTCAAAAGCGTGCGTGAGGTGCAACTGCAGGATGAGGTGACCGAGGTCTCCCGGGAGACCATAAAACTCGCTGAAAAACTGGTGAGCCTCAAGGCCCCGGAGGGGGAAGACACGCTCGCCGTGCTTTACAAACTTCTTTCTCAAAGCGAGATAGTTTCTTTCCTTGAGACGATTACGGAAACTCCACGCCAGCTCAAAGAAATTGTAGATGAATTTAAAAAGGCTTTTCCCGAAAGGAAGAGGCTTCCGGACGCCGCCCTTGAGGCCGAAATCCTGAGCTACCTGACTTTAGGAGCCCTGGCACGCCTCCATGATGAGCCTCTGCTAAGACCCAAGCTCCATTATTTCGTGCAGGGACTTCAAGGTGTTTACATCGCCTGGCAGGAAGATGGAGTCCCAAATATCTTTTTCGACCAGGCGATAAAGACGGATCGTGTTCCATTTGAACCGCAGATCTGTCGCTCCTGCGGTCAACACTATGTCAGAGAAACATATTCTTCTCCCTTTGCGGTAGATCACGAAGGAGAAATATACGGAGTAAGAATTCTCTCTGAGAATTCGGAAGATGCCGAAAGCCTTTATTTTACCGACGCTATCATCCCGGGGGTGGAGGAAGAGGTGCCCGGGGAGTCGGGCTATCTTTGCCCCTACTGCGGAGCCATCCATGATCGGGATCTCTCGATCTGTCTTAACGAAAAGTGTCGCCGAGAGACTAAGTTAATACCGATTATTTTCTTCCCCGCACCTTTACACCACTGTGTTTCCTGTGGGGCGGCCAACCCGGATCGGAGCCCGGTCATCACTCCGGTAAAGTCGGCCGAGGTTTCCGATGTTATGATCCTTGCCCAGACCATGCTTTCGGCCATGCCGGAGCCCAGCTTAAGAAAACTTATCGTCTTTGCAGACTCCAGACAGGAGGCCGCGTTTCAGGCCGGCTGGATGGAAAACCGGTCTCGAAGACACCGTTTAAGGCATCTTGTCTATCGAATTTTAAGAAGTGAGCCGGAAAGAATTTTTTCCATTGATTCGCTACATGAAAAACTGATTGAAAAAGCCGCGGAGGAGGGACTGCTTCCCCGGGTGCGCTGGGGCCAGGAAGAGGAACACAAAAGGCTCCGCTGGTTCATCGTGGAGGAACTGGCCTCTTTGACCCGGCGTCAGATGCGCGGAAGCCTGGAGCAGCTGGGACTCGCGGCGGTTCTTTATGACGGTCTAGAACCGGAAAATCTGACGGCCCTTTCCCACTGGCTGAAAAAGTTTGAGATGAGCGCCGAAGACCTCGGGAACCTCATCCACGCTCTTCTCGATATTTACCGCATACAAGGTGTTTTAAGCGATCCTTTCCTTCAGCGGGACTGGTCTTCACAGGATGCCGAGGTGCGAAAGGGGATAGTAAACATTACGGAATATTACTGTCCGCATGTTCTCGTCTTTCAAAAAGAGGGCGAGAGCAAATATCAAAAAGGGTGGATGGCCCCAAACGGTCGTTCCGCGGCCCAGGTCTTTTTGAGAAAGGTCTTTCCAGCACTGAAATCAGACGCGAGAGACCGCTTTCTCGAAGAACTCTGGGAATGGCTTATAGAAAGAGACCTTCTGATTCCGGCGGAAATAAAAAGGAAACGGGCCGGAAGAATTGTCTCCGTTAGAGGCGGTTCAGGATACCAGATCAATTACAAGAAAATTGGAATTACGCATAGTGAAGGGCGATATGTCTGCCAGAGCTGTCGGCTGTCCCGTTCACGGCCTACGCCCGGAGGCGTCTGTCCGGCCTATCGTTGCAAAGGTCGTCTTGTTTATCAGCACTGGGATGAAGAACATTACGATGTGGTCCAGTATACCAAACTCGACTTTGTCCCCCTGATTCCCAGAGAACATTCGGCCCAGGTTCCTCAGGACGATCGCCTGAGGTACGAAAGAGAGTTCAAGGAAAAGGAAAACACCGTTAACTGCCTGGTTGCCACCCCCACCCTTGAATTGGGCGTGGATATCGGTCAATTGGAAATGGTCCTGATGCGAAATGTTCCCCCTTCTCCGGCAAGTTATGTCCAGCGAAGTGGTCGTGCAGGCCGGAGGCATCGTATAGGAGTGGTTTTCACTTACTGCCGAAACCGCTCCCATGACAAGTACTTTTACCGACATCCAGAGCAAATGATATCGGGGAGAATTCTGGTACCCGCTTTTTCCATGCAGAATGAACCCTTAATTCGCAAACATATCTTTTCTACGGTTTTGAGCTTTTTGAGACAGAAAGAAGATACCGCTGAGATAATAAACGCCATTATTCCGTCTTTTATATGGCATTACTTTGGGCAAAAAGAAAACGGAAGAGAGCATTACCGCGACGAACCTTTAAAGGTAAAAACTCCTCTAGAAGAAGCTATCAGGAAGTACCGGGACGAAATATTGAACTTTCTGGAAACCATTTTTACCGAGACCTGGCCTGAGGAATCAAGAAACCTCGTCTCCCGGGAGAGCCTTGAAAAAATCCTAAAAGATATGCCAGATGAGCTTCAAACTATTGTAGATGATCTTTTTGCCCGGGTTTCGGCTTATAAAAGAATCCTTAACGAATATGCGGAACTCGAAAGGAAAGGGGAACGCCTTTCTCCAGAGGATAAAAATAAAAGAAACCGATACGAAAAGGCGCTTGATCGATTGTGGATTGAGGAGCAGGAAAACTACGCCATCACCTATCTGGCCAAAAGGGGGTTTTTGCCCGGGTACGCCCTGACCAAGGATACCGTTCGGGCCCAGTGCGCGGAACCTTATATCGATCTTCCGCGCCCCACCTGTGTGGCCCTCCGGGAATTCGTGCCGGCCAATCTTATTTACGCCAACCGGAATGAATTCCGAGTCGAAAGACTCAATTTTTATGTTTTACAAGCCCGAGACAAAAACTTCCGAAGCCAGATGGAAACCTTTTATGTTGACGGATCTTTTACCAGATTAGCTCCAGGGAAAAGAGAATTCGAAGGTGGGGGGCAGGAAACCTTAACTCTCGGTTCCGTAAAGCTTGTGGATGTAGAGCTCGAGCCGCGTGGGAACATCGGCGACCAGCAGGAGTATCCTAAGCGCACCTCCTATCACATACTGGGGCTTTTGAGCCCTTATCATGCCGGAGGCTTTAAAGGACATCTGGGTAAAATAGACTGTGTTTACTATTACCAGGGGCAATTAAAGCTGGTTAATGTAGGTCCCTACCAACTCCTTGCCAAAGGAGAATATGGTTTTCCGATCTGTCCTGTTTGCGGCGAGCTTAGAAGCCCCTTTGCCGGCGAGACCGAAATTAAAAGCTTTGCGGAGGGACATCGTAAAAAATGCGGTCGAGAAATCGAACGTCTATGTTTACACACCGAGGTGCATTCGGATCTTTTAATTATCGGGCCTTTTGAAAATGAGTTGGATTCCCATCATGTAGCCGAAATAATTCGTATTGGAGCCCGTCTGGTTCTTGATATGGGAGATCAGGAACTTGAAAATGTGAGTATTAAAGATGATGCCGGGGGCACGAAACTGGTATTTTATGATCCGATTCCGGGAGGAACCGGATTTTTGCCGCTCATCTTAAAGTTTTGGTCGGACATAGTGCTTAGCGCCAAAATTGCTATTGAACAATGTGATTGCGAAGAGGCCTGTTATAACTGCCTTCTACACTATCGTAATCAGCCCTATCACAACCTTATGAGTCGTTCACGAGCCCTCGCTTTGATCGAGGACCTTTTACCCTGGCAAAAAGAATATGACATTCCACCCAATTATGTTGAGGTTGATATTGATGAAGAGCAACTTGAAAGTCCGGCGGAAGAACGGTTTTTAAAGATTCTGGAAAGACGCGGATTCCCTGCGCCGGTTCCACAATTTGAGGTTGTTCTGGGCGGCTCCCAAAAAACGATAGCCGATTTTGCCTATCCGGACCGAAAAATTCTGATCTATATTGACGGACTCTCTGAAGGTATACACGGAAATCCTGTTCAGCGACAGAAAGATAAACTCCTCAGGGCCAAGGCCCAGGCCAAGGGTTACAGAATCCTGGAAATCCCTGCCGAGGCTCTTCACGACAAAACCATGCTGACCGATTACCTGGATATATTAAGCGATTATCTGAGTCGATTTTCATGATATGGCCCATTTGGTCAGCGAAATAGCCACCTTCGAGAATTTTAAAATCATCTCTTCATGAGGGGCAAATTTAATTGATAAACATTATTACATCTATTCAAGGCACCGCGGTGTGCTTTTGGGTCACCACACGAATTCGAAATTTCTCTCATTTTCTTGCGGAACCTTACTCATAGATGGTGGTAAAATTTGGTTCGAATCCCACCGGTCACCCAAAAAAATTGCGATTTCCTGTGGACTTACAAATACCGAAATCTGTCCGGGATATCTGTAGGATGTTCGTGAGGTCTTCGGAGGCTCCGTTTTCCGGACTCGCCAATCATTCCAAAATGGTGCGGTGAGCCGTGCCCGGATACCTGAAGAGCCGGAAGAAGAATTCCTGAGGCACAAAGTCTTCCCACTTCTGGAGTCCCTGCCCCCCTGGGTACCACCGCGTTTGACAACCTTCCGGTAGTTTGGCAGGAAAATCGGTCCTAATTTTTCTTGTCGGTCCCGGGCTTCTCGGTTATAAGGAGTAGGACATGGAACCCGCGGTGTCCATAGTCATTCCGGCCTACAACGAGGAGGAGGCCCTGCCCCTTCTTCTCGAAAAGCTGGATTCGGTCATCCGCTCTCTTCCTCACCCCTCCGAGGTCGTCGTGGTGGACGACGGCTCGAGGGACCGCACGCCGCAGATCCTCAAGGAAGCGGTGAAACGCTATCCCTGGCTCCGGGTCTTTATCCTGCGGCGCAATTTCGGACAGAGTGCGGCCCTTACCTGCGGCATCGAAAACGCCCGGGGTAAGGTGATCGTGACCCTGGATGCCGATCTCCAGAACGATCCGGAGGACATCCCCCGTCTGCTGGAGAAGATAGAGGAGGGCTACGATGTGGTCTCGGGATGGCGCAGGGAGCGTCGGGACCCCTTTCTTTCCCGCAGACTCCCCTCCCGTCTGGCCAACTGGCTTATAGGAAGGATCACCGGGGTCAAAATCCACGATTACGGATGTACGCTTAAGGCCTACCGTCGGGAGGTCATCCAGGGGATCCCCATTTACGGGGAACTGCACCGTTTCATCCCCGTGCTCACCGACCTCCGCGGTGCCATGATCACCGAGATCCCCGTGCGCCATCATCCCCGACGGTTCGGAAAAAGTAAGTACGGAATATCGCGAACTTATCGGGTATTGCTGGATCTTTTCCTCATGTTCTTTTTTCAGCGTTTCGCCACCAGACCCCTTCACTTTTTCGGTCTGGTCGGTCTCGTCCTTTCGGCGCTGGGTTTTTCCATCGAACTCTATCTTTCCTTTCTCAAACTGGTCTATCATCAGTCCATCGGTCAGCGCCCCCTCCTCCTCCTGGGAGCCCTTCTGCTAATAACCGGAGTAAATCTCCTGGGAACGGGGCTTCTGGCCGAACTCCTGGTGCGCACCTACTACGAGGGGAGTGGCCGAAAGATCTACAGCGTTAGGGAGAGACTCCCGTGAAAAAATTTCTGGGACTGTTTTTCAGGATCGGGGTCAGCGCCGGGCTTCTCGTGTATCTGCTTCGCGAGGCCGACCCGGGAGCCCTCAAGGAGGCCCTTTTTCACTACTCGCCGGGCTGGTGGGTGGCCGGGCTTCTGGTCTACGCCGCATTTCAGGCCCTGAGCGTACAACGCTGGCGGTACATCTGCAAAAGATACGGCTTCGAAAAAGATTACCGGTACTTCGGTAAGCTTTATCTGGTAAACATGTACTTCAATACCCTTCTTCCGGGAATCATGGGGGGGGATGTGGTGCGGGGGTACTATCTGGTCCGGGACGGATTCGGACTTAAGGAAAGTTCCCTCAGCGTAATTCTGGATCGGGCCTCCGGGCTTCTGGGGATATCCTTTTTACTGATCCTGGCCCTTCCGCTATGGGGGGACTT
Organism: Thermosulfurimonas sp. F29; assembly: GCF_019688735.1. NCBI lineage: Bacteria > Pseudomonadati > Thermodesulfobacteriota > Thermodesulfobacteria > Thermodesulfobacteriales > Thermodesulfobacteriaceae > Thermosulfurimonas > Thermosulfurimonas sp. F29. The sequence continues at coordinate 77,067 of NZ_JAIFYA010000002.1, read as the reverse complement.
TTTGCCTCCCAGGGTGCGTCATGTAACCCTCCTCTGTGCCGGACTGGTACTAGGGGGCGGGTTTGTGCTTTCCCTCCGGGCCACCGTGCATCGGAAGGGGCTTTTCGCTCCCGTGGCCTGGCCCTCCTTCGCGGGGCTGTTCGCCTACGGATTGGCCGTGCAGATCCTCTATGTGGTGCAATTCTGGGTGCTGGCCGGAGGATTGCACCTGGGTCTTCCCTTCAAGGACTATCTGGTGATCGTGCCGGTGACCGGTTTCCTGGCTTCTCTTCCCGTAAGTCTCGGAGGGCTCGGGGTAAGGGAAACCAGTCTGGTCTATTTTCTGGGGCTTCGCGGGCTCCCCCAGGAGAAGGGATTGCTACTGGGGTTGCTGGTCTATTCCACGGTGCTGGCGGGGGCGTTACCGGGGGCCATCCTTTATCTGAGAGGGGTTCGCGGTGCCGGAGATTAGTTTTCTCCTCAAGACCTTCGTAGCCATTTTCGTCATCGTGGACCCCATCGGAGGTCTTCCCCTGTTTCTGAGCCTCACCGCAGACGAAACCGAGGAGGAACGGCGCCGGACCGCGCTAAAGGGGGCCCTCGCCGCTTTTCTCGTGCTCGCGGTTTTTACCCTTTTCGGGGAGAAAATTCTGGCCTTTTTCCAGATTTCCATGGGTTCCTTCCGGGTGGCCGGAGGGGCACTCCTGTTTCTCATCGCCATGGAGATGCTTCAGGCCAAGCCCCGGAGCACCAAAAGTACCCCTCCGGAGGAGGCCGAGAGCCGGGAAAGAGAGGATGTCGCCCTGGTTCCCCTGGGGGTGCCCATCCTGGCCGGCCCCGGGGCCATCACCACCGTCATCGTGCTCGCCGGAGGAGAGCCCTGGCCGACAAAACTGGGGGTTCTGGCTTCCGCGGCGGCCACCTTTATCCTCACCGTGTTGCTGTTTTTTCAGGCCTCCAGGGTCTCCCGCTTACTGGGACGCACCGGGGCCAACCTGATGGTGCGTATCATGGGGTTACTTCTCTCTGTGATTGCGGTGGAATACATGGTAGAAGGATTAAAGGAGGTATTCCCTGCTCTGGGAGGTGGGGCATGAAGGTAGGATTGGTTTACAGCGACCTTTTTCTGGAGCACAGGCCCGGGGATTACCATCCGGAAAGGCCGGAGAGGCTCGCGAAAATCCTGGACCGTCTGCGGGCCGAAGACATAGCCCCGCTCGTGGAATACATCCAGCCCCGGGCTGCCGAGAAGGAAGAAATCCTGTGGAACCACAGTGAGGCCCATTACGAGCGGGTGGCCGCCACCGCGGGAAAGCCTTATGTACAGCTCGATCCCGACACGGCCACCTCCGAGCGTTCCTTCGAGGCCGCCCTTGCCGCGGTGGGGGCCCAGTTCGTGGCCCTTGACCAGATCTTCCGGGAAAACTTCCGCACGATCTTCTGCCTGGTGCGCCCCCCGGGCCATCACGCCGAATACGATCGGGCCATGGGGTTCTGTCTCTTTAACAATGTGGCCCTTGCCGCTCACTATGCCCTGAGGGTCCTGCGCTTTTCCCGGATCCTCATCGTGGACTGGGATCTCCATCACGGAAACGGAACCCAGCGTTCCTTTTATTCCAGCCCGGAGGTGCTCTACTTTTCCACCCACCAGTTTCCCTATTATCCGGGGACGGGTCGCCTCGAGGAGGTGGGGCACGGGGAGGGACAGGGTTTTACCGTAAATGTACCCCTTCCGGCCGGTTTCGGGGATGCGGAGTACTTCCTCGTCTTTCGGGAGATCCTGCGTCCGGTGGCCCTGGAATACCGGCCGGAGATAATCCTGGTCTCGGCCGGTTTCGATCCCCATCGGGACGATCCCCTGGGGGGGATGCGGGTTTCCGCCGAAGGATTTGCGGCTCTGGCCGGAATCCTCCGGGAGGTGGCCGAGGAGGTCTGCGAGGGGCGCATGCTTCTGACCCTTGAGGGGGGCTACAGCCTCACCGGGCTTGCGGAGGGCGTGGCCCGGGTGATCGGGGTGCTTGCTGGAGGCGACTATCCGGCTCCGGCGGAGGAACCGGACCCACGGGCCGTGGAGATCGTGCGGGAAGCCCGCAGCTTCTTATCCCGCTACTGGCCCCTCTGAAAAATGGCTCCTCAGGCCTTTCCCTCCGGGGCCCTGCTTCTTTTCGCCCTTCCCGTAGGGGTTATCGTACTTTTCCGGGCCAGGTGGTTTTCCGGAGGCCTGAAGGTCCTTTACGGATTCACCCGCATGGTCCTGCAGCTCACCCTGCTGGGTTATGTGCTCGTCTACCTCTTCTCGGCCCGCCATCCCTATCCGGTGCTTGCGGCGCTCGGGGTAATGCTTTCCGCCTCGGCCTGGATCGCCCTCCATCCCCTCCAAAAGAAAGGGCTTCATCTTTTCGCCCGGGCCCTGGCCGCCATCTTCCTGGGGGCCGGAGGGACCCTGGCCCTGGCCCTCTTCGGGGTGTTGTCCCTGTCTCCCTGGTGGAACCCCCGTTACCTCCTACCCCTTGCGGGGATGACCTTTTACGGGGCGCTCAACGGGCTGAGTCTTGCGGCGGAGAGGTTCTTTTCCGCCCGGAGTATGGGAGCTTCCCCGGAGGAGGCCCGCAATCAGGCCTACAGGGCCGCTCTGATTCCTTATCTCAACAGCCTGTTTTCCGCCGGGCTGGTCTCCATCCCCGGTATGATGACCGGACAGATCCTGGCGGGGGTCTCCCCTCTGGTGGCCGTAAAGTACCAGATTCTCATCATGCTCATGATCTTCTCCTCCGCCGGCCTCTCCGCTTTATTTTTTCTCTTTTTTGTAGTAAAAGGTGAGTCCCGAAAGGAGGAGAGAGATGATCGCCGCGCGGATTAAGGAATACCTCGAAAGGGCCTCCTGGATCCGGAAAATGTTTGAGGAAGGAGCCCGGCTAAAGGCCCGGTACGGAGCGGATCGGGTCTGTGACTTCAGTCTGGGCAACCCGGATGTGCCTCCTCCACCGGAGGTGAGCGAGGCCCTGCGGGAGATCGTCTCCGAGGATCGGCCGGAACTTCACGCCTACATGCCCAACGCCGGCTTCCCCTTTGCCCGGGAGGCCATGGCCCGAAAGGTCAGCCGGGAGCAGGGTCTTGAGGTCTCCGCGGAGGAGGTGATCCTCACCTGCGGAGCGGCGGGGGGCCTCAACATCATCTTCAAGGCCCTGCTCAATCCCGGAGAGGAGGTGGTCTTCCCCTCCCCCTTCTTCGTGGAATACGGATTTTATGTGGAAAACCATCACGGAGTGCCCCGGCCGGTTCCCACGCGAGAGGATTTTTCCCTGGATCTGGAGGCCCTTTCCGCGGCCATAGGGCCCCGCACCAGGGCCGTACTCATAAACTCCCCGCACAATCCCACCGGACGTCTCTATCCGGAGGAGGATATCGCCCGCCTGGGGGAACTCCTTCGCGAGAAGAGCCGGACCCTGGGACGCCCGGTATATCTGATCTCCGACGAACCCTATCGCAATCTCGTCTTCGACGGGCGCAGAACCCCCTCGGTGTTCCTCCATTACGAGGCCAGTTTCGTGGTTTCCAGCTTTTCCAAGGAACTCAGCCTTCCCGGAGAGCGCATCGGATTCGTGGCGGTCCATCCGGAAATGCCGGGGAAGGAGGAGGTCCTTTCCGCCCTGATCCTGGCCAACCGGATCCTGGGTTTCGTGAACGCCCCGGCCCTGGCCCAGCGGATCGCGGCCCGGTGCGCCGAAAGCCTGGTGGATGTCTCGGTATACGAGAGGCGCCGGGATCTCCTCTGCGAGATCCTTTCCGAGGCCGGGCTGGAATATGTGCGTCCGGAAGGGGCCTTTTATGTGTTTCCGCGGACCCCGGTGGATGATGTGGAGTTTTGCCGGCTCCTCCAGGAGGAGCTTATTCTGGCGGTTCCGGGAAGGGGCTTCGGAGCCCCGGGACACATTCGACTGGCCTTCTGCGTTGACGAAAAGATCATCGAACGGTCCCGCGAGGGTTTCAAGCGGGCCGTGGAGAAAGCCCGTAAGGGAGGTCCGTCAGATGTATCAACCTCGGCTTGAAACCATGCCCCGGGAAGAAATCGAGAGGTTACAGCTCGAGCGGCTCCGGAACACCCTGAGACGCATCCGGTCCCGCAATCCCGAATACGCGGCTCGATTCGGGGGCCTCGCTCCCGAGGACCTTACCGACCTCTCCGATCTCCGAAAACTTCCCTTTATAACCAAGGAGGAACTGCGCGAGGCCTATCCCTTCGGGCTGGCCTGCGCTCCCAGGGAGGCCTTCGTGCGGTTCCACATGTCCTCCGGCACCACCGGCACCCCGGTCATCAATCCCTATACCCGGGCGGATGTGGAACAGTGGGCCGAGATTATGGCCCGTTGTCTTGCCGCCGCCGGGCTCACCCACGCCGATGTGCTTCAGATCACCCCCGGTTTCGGGCTCTTCAACGGGGGCTTCGGCTTCCACTACGGAGCCGAAAGGATCGGCTGTTTCGTGGTGCCCATCGGTCCGGGACGCACCCTGATGCAGCTCAAGTTCATCCGCGATTTCGGAACCACGGCGCTTGCGGCCATATCCTCATACCCCCTGCGACTCATTGAGGTGGCCCGGGAGGAGGGGTTCGATTTCCGGGAGACCCGTCTGCGGGTGGGGATCTTCGGGGCCGAGGTCTGGAGCGACGAGACCCGCCGTTACATCGAGGAGGCCATGGGGATTGAGACCTTCGACATCATAGGCATGACCGAGACCGGAGGCGTGGGGCTGGGGATAGACTGTCAGGCCCACGAGGGCATCCATGTGTGGGAGGATCACTACCTGGTGGAGATCGTTCATCCCGAAACCGGGGAGGTGCTTCCGGACGGCGAGGAGGGAGAGCTCGTCGTAACCACCCTCACCCGGGAGGGGCTTCCCCTGATTCGCTACCGGACCCGGGACATTACCCGCATCCTTTCCCGGGAGCGCTGCGCCTGCGGGCGCACCATGCTGCGGCTGGCCCGGATCAAGGGACGCACCGACGACATGTTGAAGGTGAAGGGGGTGAACTTCTACCCCCGTCAGGTCGAGGAAATCCTCATGCGCCACCCGGAAACCACCCCGGAGTACCTCATCCGTATAGGGAAAAAGGCCGGAAAGGACTTCATCGAGATCCTGGTGGAATGCCGCCGGCGGGACGAAACCCTGCGGGAAAGACTGGAGGAAGAAATTTACAACTTCCTCGGCTTTCACGCCCGGGTGGTCCTTCTTGCCGAGGGGGAGCTACCCCGTCGGGAGGGCAAGGCCAAACGGGTGGAAAGGGTTTCCGATTAGAGCCGGAGTCCCCCGGGGGTAAAAATGGCTTTAATGGTAACCGGGGTCCCCGGGGCGGGATAGGGAGCCGCGGCCTTTACCGCGGCAAGCACCGCCCGGTCAAAGAGCTCGTTGCCGGAGGACCTGAGCAACTCATAGGAGAGAAGTTCTCCCCGGGCCGAAATCCGGAGGCGAACCGTGGCCGAAAGATTTTTCTTCTTTTCCAGGGCCAGGGGCACCTCCCAGAAGCTCTCGATGTGGGTCTTGAAGATTCCGGTATATCCCGGGGAAGGGTTGCCCCCGGCCGTCCCCCCGGAGCCCGCGGAGCCGCGTTCCTCCTTTAACTTCCTTTCCAGCTCCCTGAGTTTCTTACGGAGAACCTCCTCCCTTTTGAGGGCGGCCAGTCGCTCCTCAAGGATTTCGTCACCGTTTTCCCGGGCCGGGGCCGTCTTTTTCCTCCGCTCGAGGGCGGGCTTCCTTTTTCCCGCGAATCGCTTGCGGGAAGGGACTTTTTTCCTCCGAAGGGGTCTCTTGGGGTTTCTTTTGCGGGGTTTCCTTTTCGGGGAAGAGGAAACGGCCTTCTTGACCGGTGAGGAACGATTCTTCCGCAGGGGGCCGGGGGAAGAGGGATTGATGGCGAGGCTGGTGAGCCGGACCTTCACCGTGGGGTAGGCCTTTTGCGCCGGAAACTCCCGGGAGAAGACCCCGAGAAGCCCCAGGTGAAAGATCAGGCTCAACAGAAAAAACTTTTTAAGGCCGCGCATGTTCCAGGGGCTGGGTAACCAGGGCGATGTCGGTGAGCCCAGCTCCGGAGAGCTCTCCCAAGACCCGGGCCACGATCCCATAGGGCACCGCACGGTCGGCCCTGAGCTGCACCTCCCTGACCAGTCCGGCGGCCCTGGCCTCGGCCAGCCAGCGGGAAAGCCGCGAAAGGGAGACGGCCTCCTTTCCCACCAGAATCCTGCCCTCCCGGGTTATCGTGATCACCAGGGGCCTTTCCGGGGTTTTGAGTTTGCCCGCCCGGGTTCTGGGCAGATCCACCCGGAGGCCGGTGGTGAAAAGCGGGGCCGTGATCATAAAGATTATGAGAAGCACCAGCATCACATCCACCAGGGGGGTAACATTGATCTCGGCGAGCAACCCCTTGCGTCCCGGAGAGGCGGGCATCGTTTCCCTCCTCAGGCCTCCCGCGTGGCTATCTGATGCACCTTCTTGAAGCAGCGATTCATGATTACCGTAAGCCCGGCGGCCCCGGCCTTTCTGGCGGCCTCCTCGTTAACTATTCCCTCCTGGAGCCAGAGCACCCGGGCCCCGATCTTTATGGCCTCTTCGGCTACGGGGGGAACCTGATCCGCCCGGCGAAATACGATGACCACCTCCGGACGGCGGTTTTCGGGTATCGCCGAAAGGGCGGGATAACAGGGCTCCCCGAGAATCTCCCTCTGACCGGGGTTCACCGGGATCACCTCAAAGCCCCTCTCCAGCAGGTACTTCATGACCTGATGACTGGGGCGCTCCGGTTTGGGGCTGGCCCCCACCACGGCCACCCGCCGGAACTTTCTCACCACCTCCAGGGCCTCGGGCTCAATCCGGGTGTAATCCGGAAGGCGGCAACTTTCCACGGAACTTGAACTTTTCATGATTTTTGCCTCGTGTAATAATATTTCAACATCGTGGTCTGGCGCGAAGTAGGAAAGTTTTTCTTAAATCTGGCCCTTCTTTTGATTGGGACATTAGTGGTGCAACCGATTGCTCATTACCGGACCGACTGGAGTATATTGGGAAGCGGTGCCATGGCTGCTCTTTACTTTTTCGTGGTAGGTATTTATTGTCTAAAAAAAGGAGAGGAACATGCACGGACTTGAGGGTTTCTGGATAGGAATTGGGACGGCCGTAATAGCCTCTATTATAGCCCTTATTTGGCTTAGACCGAAAAAGCCGGAGCACAAGCCCTCCTAAAGAGTCTCATATTTCACGATCCTGGAGAAGGTTTCGGGGTCAAGGGAGGCCCCGCCCACCAGGGCTCCGTCCACATCCGGCCGGGCCATTAATTGAGCGATGTTTTCCGGCTTAACGCTCCCTCCGTAAAGGATGCGTATCTTTTCGGCAAAATCATCCCCGAAAAGTTCCCCCAGCAGACCCCGGACATACCGGTGGGCCTCCTCGGCCTGCTCCGGGGTGGCCGTCCTCCCGGTGCCGATGGCCCACACCGGCTCGTAGGCGATCACCAGTTCCCCGAGATCCCCCGGGGCAAAACCGGAAAGGGCCTCCCGGATTTGTCTCTCCAGGACCTCGAAGGTCCTCCCCGCTTCCCTTTCCTCGAGCCGCTCTCCGACGCAAAGGATGGGACGCAGCCCGGCCTTAAGAACCCCTTCCAGCCGTTTTCTTATCATCTCGTCGTTCTCACCGAAGACATTTCTTCTCTCGGAATGACCGATAATTACATAAGTTACCCCGCACTCTTTAAGCATTACTGGGGATATCTCCCCGGTGAAGGCGCCCTGTTCGGCCCAGTGGGCGTTCTGGGCCCCCAGGCGGATGCCGGTGCCGGCGAGCTCCCTCCCCGCGAGGTACAGGGCCGTAAAGGGCGGGGCGATCATGATCTCCCGGTCTTCAATTCCCGCAACCAGCTCCCGAAACCGGTGAATATAGTTCAGGGTCTCGGTCACGGTCTTGTGCATCTTCCAGTTTCCGGCGATGAGAGGAAAACGGGCCATTCTCTTTCTCCCTCCTCGGTTTGAGGTTAAGTATACCATCTTTCCTGCGTTCAGCGAGGGTTTTCTTTACCCTGAAAATGCGAAAACTTTCGAGTCGAAAGGCAAACCTCCCGGATCTGCATGGAGTTTCGTCAGGAATTCGGCCCCGGATGCAGTGATAGGAGACTTGACTTTTCTTTATATTGACTTTAAGGTAGTAAAAAATTTAAGTTCAGGGAGGTAATCAATGAAAAGCATCAGGGGAACACGGACGGAGAGGAATTTACTCACGGCTTTTGCCGGGGAGTCTCAGGCCCGCAATCGTTATACTTTTTTTGCTTCCAGGGCCAGGAAGGAAGGTTATCAGCGGATTGCGGACATTTTTCTGGAAACGGCGGAGCAGGAAAAGGAACACGCCAAGAGGTTATTCAAGTTTCTTGAGGGAGGAGAGGTGGAGATTCAGGCCTCTTTCCCGGCGGGCCGAATCGGGAACACTCTGGAAAACCTGCTCGCTGCCGCCGAAGGAGAGAATTACGAGCATTCCCGGATGTATCCCGAGTTCGCCCGGGTGGCTCGGGAGGAGGGATTTCCGGAGATTGCCGCCGTATTTGAGGCCATCGCGGAGGCGGAGAAGTTTCACGAGAAGCGTTATCGTGCCCTGGCTGAAAAGGTAAAAGATGGGACCCTGTTTAAGCGTGAGGGAGAAATAGCCTGGCGCTGCCGGAACTGTGGGTACATTCATGTGGGTCCCGAGGCCCCGGAAGAGTGCCCCTCCTGTGCCCATCCCAGGGGTTATTTCGAACCCCTGTGCGAAAACTGGTAAACCGCGGGACCTTGACATTCCTCCCGGAGACGGTTAAGGTAGAATCGCTACGGGTGGGGCCGTAGCTCAGATGGGAGAGCGCGTGAATGGCATTCACGAGGTCGTGGGTTCAAGTCCCACCGGCTCCACCAGGTCTCTGTCCCGGTGCCGGTGAAAATTCCCTTCCGGAGTCTGAAATTCCTTTTTGTAAAGGTTGGGCTTCCTGTCCTTCAATTAATTTCAGGAGGAATCCATGGAACGCATAAGGGTTAGAATTTCCGGTATGAGCTGCGAGCATTGCGTCAAACGGGTAACCAGAGCGCTTGAGAGTATTCCGGGAGTAAGAGAGGTGCGGGTGGATCTAAAGAGCGGGATCGCTACTTTTGAGAAACCCGAAGGTGTGACCCGGGAGGATATTGCCCGGGCGATAGAGGAGGCCGGCTACCGGCTGGAATAACCCTCCCATGCGGGAAAAGATCCCCAAAAACACCTGTCCCCTTCCCCGGGGTGAGTCTCTCGGAAGGGGGGTTTCCGGAGGGTCCCTACCCGAAGGGGGACGGGTGATGCGGTTTCGTATTTCCGGGATGAGTTGTGCCGCCTGTGCGGCCCGCATTGAAAAGATTCTCTCGCGTCTTCCCGGGGTTTTTGAGGCTTCCGTAAATTTCGCCGCAGCCAGGGCGCGCGTGGTTTATGATCCCGAAAGGATTTCCCCTCAAAAAATGGTGGAGGCCATCGGGAAGGAGGGCTACGAGCTCGTACCCGAGCTCGCGAGGCAAGAGACGACGGTGGTGGCCATCGGGGGAATGAGCTGTGCCGCATGTGTGGCCCGTCTGGAAAAAGTTCTGGGAAAACTTCCCGGCGTCTTTGAGGTTTCGATCAATCTGGCCTCCGGTAAGGCCCGTCTTACCTATGATCCGGAACTTACGGGGATTTCCGATTTCCGGCGGGTGATCGAGAACGAGGGTTATCAATTCCTGGGCCTTTCCCGGGAAACAACATCCTATGCCGGAGGTCCGGAGGAGGCCAGGCTTTACGAACTCAAAAGGAGGCTTCTTGCGGCCTGGGCTCTCGTGCCCCCTATTTTTCTGCTCTCCATGGCCGACCTCTTCCCCTTCGTTTCCCGGATTCCGCGGGAGACCCGGCACTTCCTCTTATTTCTCCTGGCCACGCCGGTGGAGTTTTACGCCGGCTGGGAATTTTTGCGCGGCGCCCTGAAGGGACTCAGGCATAACACCATGGATATGAATACGCTGGTGTCCCTGGGCACACTTTCGGCCTATTCCTATTCGGTGGTAATAACCCTTTTCCCGGAGGTCTTTGTCCGGGCCGGGCTTCCCCTTCATGTTTACTACGATTCCGCGACCATGATCATTGCCTTTGTTCTGCTGGGTCGGTATCTCGAGGTTAAGGCCCGCGGACGGGCCGGCGAGGCGGTAAGAAAACTCCTTTCCCTTTCCCCGCCCGTGGCCCGGGTCATCCGGGAAGGAGAGGAAAGGGAGATACCAGCCGAAGCCCTGCTCCCGGGGGACCTGGTGGTGGTCCGTCCCGGAGAGCGGGTCCCCGCGGACGGAATCATCGTTGAGGGACGGACGGCCCTTGACGAATCCATGCTTACCGGGGAAAGCCTTCCGGTGGAGAAGGAACCCGGGTCCCGGGTGATAGGGGGTACCCTGAACCTTTACGGTGTCTTCAGGTTTCGCGTGGAAAAGGTCGGACGGGAAACGGTACTGGCCACGGTGGCCCGGTTGGTGGAGGAGGCCCAGGGCTCCAAGGCTCGCGTTCAGCGTCTGGCCGATCGGGTGGCCGGGGTGTTTGTGCCGGTGGTGCTTACTGTAGCCGGCCTGACCTTCATAGTCTGGTATTTCATGGGGCCCGAGCCGAGGCTCCCCAATGCTCTCCTTTCCTTCGTTTCGGTTCTGGTAATTGCCTGTCCGTGTGCTATGGGACTTGCTACTCCGGCGGCGGTCATGGTGGGAACGGGACGGGCTGCCGAGCTGGGCATTCTGATAAAAAACGCCTCCGCACTGGAGGAGGGGGCCCGGATTACGGCGTGTGTCTTCGACAAAACCGGCACCCTCACTCTGGGAAAACCCCGGGTGCAGGAGATCATCCCGGCTCCGGGCTATACCGAAGAGGAGGTATTACGACTGGCGGCGGCGATTGAGAAGCATTCGGAACACCCTTTATCTCTTGCGGTGGTGCGGGCCGCCGCGAATCTTTCCGTCCCCGAGGCCCGGGAGATCCAGGCCGTTCCCGGGAAAGGCCTACGGGGATTGGTGGACGGGAAAGAAGTGTGGGTGGGTAACCCGGCCTGGGTGGCCGGTGAAACATCCATCTCCTCCGAATTCCGGGAGCGGATGGAAAGGGGCTCCTCGGGAAAGACGATCATTCTTGTAGCCCGGGATAAAGAGGTGGTGGGAGGACTGGCCATAGCCGATGTCTTGCGTCCCGAAGCCCGGGAGGTGATCAACACTCTTAAGGCCATGGGGATTTCCGTGTTCATGCTCACCGGTGACAACCGTGCTACCGCGGAGGCTCTGGCCCGGGAGCTTTCCCTGGACGGTTACCGGGCCGAGGTTCTTCCCGGAGACAAGGCCTGCATCGTCCGGGAGCTGCGCGAACGGGGTTTCCGGGTGGCCATGGTGGGAGATGGAGTTAACGATGCCCCGGCTCTGGCCGAGGCGGACCTAGGAATCGCGCTTTCCTCCGGGACAGACATTGCCCTTGAGTCTGCCGATGCCGCCCTCATGCGCCCCGATCTGAGGCTCGTGCCGCTGGCCATCAGACTCGCGCGGGCCACGCTGCGGATCATAAAGGAGAATCTCTTCTGGGCCTTTGGATACAATGTGCTGGCCATTCCGATAGCCGCCGGGGCCCTTTATCCTCTATGGGGTCTGCGCCTCAGTCCTGCTATCGCTGCGGCGGCCATGGCCCTCTCGTCCGTTTCCGTGGTGACCAATGCCCTGCGTCTGAAAAGGCTATCGCTTTAAGGTCCCGGTCTGGTATGATGAAAATATGGGGCGGCTGGATTGTTCCCGCTATGAGGAATGCTTTCGGCGGCTCAGTGCCAGCTACGAGGTGGTGGCCGAGCTGGAAAGGGCCTTCCGTTCGGAGCACACCAACTTCGACGAACTGGCCCGCGTTATAGAGAAGGATCCGGCCCTTACCGCCGAAATCCTTAAGGTGGTCAATTCCCCGTATTACGGATTTCCCCGCAAGATCTCCTCGGTGGCCCATGGGGTGGTGCTCCTGGGAATGGTAAACATACGCATCATCGTGCTTACGGTCTCCTTTTTTAAAAGCCATCCCCGGCTAACTCCCCTCTGGGCTCATTCCCAGTGGGTTTCCTATCTGGCCAAGGAATTGCTCAAAAGGCTACTAAAGACCAGTATGCGTCAGAGTCCTCTCCTCCTGGCCATTGATCCCACCACGCTAGCCACTGCGGGCATTCTTCACGATGTGGGTAAGATCCCCCGTTTTCTCTGCCCGGAAACCGAACTTCCCGAGGATCACGGAGAGGTGGGGTTCCTGATCGCCCATTGTTTTGACTTTCCGGAGGAACTTTCCACAGCCATAGCCTATCACCACCGTCCGTGGGAGGCCCGCACGGAGGTGGCCCTGGTCTCCATTCTGTACTTTGCCAACGAGATCGTAAACCAGAGAGAAATTTCCGAAGAAAATCTTTCCCGTGGAGCGGCCTATCTGGGGCTGTCGACCGAGGAGCTTAAAGGGGTTATAAAGGCCACTCAGGACATGTTTCAGAAATACCTGGAAAATCTGCGGTGCAGAAAGAGGTAACGGCCATGCGCATCCCCAGGGTTATGTCCACCCAGCATCCCGACAATGTCTCTCTTCCCTTCTTTGCCGAGACCTCGGACATGTCCGGGGAGGACGAGATTCAGGAGGCCTATTACGCCTTCTCCCATCTCGGATGTGATGAACAGATGTGGGATAGCGAGGGCAAAGAGGTGGACGACTTCGTGGTCAAGAAGTTACTTACCCGGTATGCCCATTTTTTCCGTAATCGCAGGCTCGGGCGGGACTGTTTCCTCACTCTGCGGGTGCCCAATCCCTCGGTGGAACGGGAGGAGGCCAAGATCCTGGTGGAGGCCCTGGAGAGCATTCCCCGTTCCATGGACGCTGCTCGCCTTTTTTACGGAGACCCCTCGCCTCCCATTTTTGAGGTTATTCTTCCCATGACCACCTCCGCGCGGGAGCTCAACCGGGTCTACTACTTTTACCGGAACTTTATTTCCGGCAAACAATACCAGCCCATCTACGAGGGAGACATAACGCTCGCCGAATGGGTGGGAGAATTTTTGCCGGAAAGGATCCAGGTAATCCCCCTTTTTGAGGACATTCCCTCCATGGTTCGGGCGGATGAGATCCTGGAAAAGTACCTTGCCGATAAGGAGATCGTGCACCAGAGGGTCTTCCTGGCCCGTTCCGATCCGGCCCTCAATTACGGGAGTGTGAGTGCGGTGCTGGCGAACAAGATCGCCCTGAAGCGGCTGGAAAGACTCGCGTCCAGACTGGAAATCGAGATCCATCCCATCCTGGGTGTGGGGTCCCCTCCCTTTCGGGGAAATCTTACCCCCTACACAGTGGAGCTGGTCCTTCAGGAGTATCCCTGCGTGGAGACCTTCACGGTTCAGTCGGCCTTTAAATACGATAATCCCATCGAGGATGTTATAGAGGCCATCAAAAAGATAAAAAACTTTATTCGCTACCCTCTGGAAGATTTTGATGAGGCGAAGGCCCTGGAGTTGGTGGAGAAGACCTCCCGGGAGTACCAGCGACTGATTGAGCCCCTGGCTCCGCTGGTCAACCGGGTGGCCCGGGATATACCCCGCCGTCGCATGCGAAAACTCCATGTGGGTCTTTTCGGATACTCCCGGAGTCTGGGACGGGTGACCCTTCCGCGGGCTATAGGTTTCTGCGGGGCATGTTATTCCATGGGGCTTCCCCCGGAACTCCTTGGACTCAATGTGTTATCCCGGGAGGAGCTTCAGGAGCTCAAGGGATTCTATCGCAACCTGGAGAGGGACTTTTCCCTGGCCATGCAATACTTTAACCCCCGGGTCCTCGATCTTCTGCCCGAGGAGGTCAGAAAGGCCTTACTGAGGGCCCTGGATCTCCTGAACACTCTCAGCCTGGACTGCACACCCGATACGGCTCATCAGGAGGCCACCTCCCGGATCATAAGGCGTCTCAAACGAAACGATCCGGGCCGACTTACCGACATAATCCTCGAGGCCGCTTATCTGCGCCGTTTTCTGGGATGACATCCCCGTACACCCCGAGCGTCCGCTCGGCTATGCGGTCCCGGTCGTAGTCGCGGCGGAGCCAGATTCCGGGAAGGCCTTTATCATTAGAAACTCGCGAAAACTCAACGGCATCTTTCAATCAACAGGATATACAACCTTAAGCCCTTTGAAATACTCTCGATAAAATCCCTTATCTCTGGTTAACAAACGATCACACTGAACCAAGGCATGAGCTCCTATGAGAAAATCAGCCGCAATCCTTCTCTTCTTGGGCCCCCTTTTTAAATATTCAGCCCAGCATTTAGCCGCCACTAAGGCGGCTTCCCGAGCAATAGGTGAAAATTCAAGCCCTATCTTCTCTAATTTATAAGGGCTTCCTGCGCCTCGACATAAACCACAGCCACCTCGGCCCATACAACTTCACAAGCTACAATCTTTCCTTCTCTTAGGCACTTTTTTAGAGCTTCTTTTGAGGCGGGCCCATAAAGGGGATCAGGTTCCAAAATATCTATCAGAATATTGGTATCAACGGCTGTAATCACTTATTTTCTCTTAACTGACGGAGGATCTCGTCCGTATGCCTTCCCCGACCAAGTTGACCATAAATTTGATCTATAGGATCCAAAGTCTCTACTTTCACGGCTACCAAACGCCCTGCTTCTTCCTTAAATTCCAAAATAGTCCCGGGCCGAATTCCCAACCGATCCCTCAAAGGTTTCGGTATCGTCACCTGTCCCCGTTCAGCAACCTTCGCACGCATCAACTTTTCCTCATTTCACTAATTACTTTCTACTTACATGAATTATTAAGCATGAATTCATACCTATCAATACATGGATCCACTCCATCCTTTTTCCCATGCTCCGCGAGGCCGCACCGCTTACCCCCGGAAAGATCCCCCGATCCCTTGTTGCACCTACGAAGTGCGAAAGTCTTGGGCCTCCCGATACACCCCGAGCGTCCGCTCGGCTATGCGGTCCCAGTCGTAGTCGCGGCGGAGGAGGTCCAAATATTCCCTGCGCTCCTCAGACGATACCCCACGGCGGAAAAGACTTTCCATAGCTTGTGCCAGGTGAGCCACGTCTCCCTTCCGAAAATAGCGAAAATCAGGAAGAGGAAGCTCTCGATGCTGCGGAATGTCACTTACGAGAACCGGGAGCCCGTAGCTCAGGGCCTCAAGAAGGGCGATGGGAAGGCCTTCGTAATAAGAGGGAAGCACAAAGAGCCCGGCGTTTGAAAAAAGTTCGGCAAGAGGCCTTCCGGAAACAAAACCCGTGAGCACCACGCCCGGCGTCCGGACGGCCAGTTCTTTGAGCCTCCGGCTGTAAGGTGTTTCGTGATCGGCGTCTCCGGCTATCACGAGTTTGAAGGGCGGATTTTCAAGCCGCCGATAGGCCTCAACCAGGTCATGAAGACCCTTTTCCGGCACGAAGCGGCAGGCGGTAAAGACATAGCTTCCGGGCTCAAGTCCCCATCGCGAAAGCCCTTCTCCGGGAGGAACGGCCTCCGGAATGTGCACCCCATTGGGGATGAACACGGCCTCCAGCCCGTAAAGCCTTCTCAGATGTTCCTGAATGCCCCGGGAGATGGCGATCACCCGGTGGCTGTACCTCACGCCCCAGCTTTCGCCCTGCTTGAGTGCCCTTCTGGCCAGTCGTCCCCACTTGGCCCGTTCATAGTCCGGCCCGTGGTGGGTCATCACCACCTTGAACCCAAGAGCCCGCGCCAAAGGTACGACCAGACACGGACCGATGGCGTGAATATGCAGGATATCCGGCTTAAATCTCCGCGCCAAAGAGACGGCAAACAGAGTATGCGTTATGGCCTCAAGGGATTTTCTCCGCGGACACCACAAATGGTAAAACTTTACTCCGCGCCATTCGAAAAGACGGTTGTCCCTGGGGATATACGGCGTGCGAGTGAAGACCAGAACCTCGCACCCGAGCTTTACCAGCCTGGGGTAAAGTTCCTGACAATGTTTCTCCACCCCTCCCTGAACACCGGGGAATCCCCTCGTTCCGCATACGACGATTCTCATGGAATCAGTCCAGACAGGGCTCCTTTCCCATCATCACCCGCAGCTTGTTCCTCACCACCCATTTTAGAGGCTTCCATATATATTTCTTCATCACCGGGGCGGCGGTCCCTATCATCCAGCACTGCCTATCACAGTTTTTGACCTTTTCTCTAACCTTCCGGGCCTGCTCACCGTTCCAGATCTCATCCCAGTCCTGCTCATTCAGATTACCCATGACCCACGGTTCCGGAGAACCATTGCAGGGAACCACTTCCCCGAAAGGGGTTACGAAGAAATTCTCCGTCCCGGCCTCACAAGGAAGAAGTCGCGGTTGCCTCCTCACCCTTCGGATAAGCCCGTAATTGAAGTAGGCTCTAAACCAGTTCTTTACCCTCTTTGTACAGAGCAGTTCCTTTATCAATTCCCGAAAGCAATCTTCGATCATTCTTTGATCCTTGAAAACATTGTCGTGTTTGTGAAAATAATAGGAATTGTGAGTAACCGCAGTGGCGAATTCGAACCCCAGACTTTTGGCAAGCTGGTAAAGTTCTATCATGTCTTTGGCGTTCCGGTCGGAGACCGTGATGCCGAAGCCTATGTCCTTCAGGCCCATGCGCTGAAGCTCAAGGAGCGTCCGCAGGCCGTGGTCAAAGCCGTCCTTTATACCCCGTAGCTCATCGTTGGCCGCCGGAAGCCCCTCAAGGCTTACCCTTATACCTATTTTGGGATACTTCCTGGCAATATTTACGATCTTTTCCGTAAACCACCCGTTGGTGCTTATGACCACTCTTTTAGACTTGCGCATCACAATGTCCACAATGTCTTCTATGTCTTCCCGCAAAAAGGGCTCGCCCCCGGTGAGGTTCACGAAGGCCAGATTGTCCGGAAGCTTCTCCAGCACCTCAGGCTTTATTTCCTCCGAAGGTTTTGTGGGATACTTCCAGATGTTACACATGTAGCATTTGCAGATACAGCGATAGGTCAAAATGATAGCCGCCTCCATCCTCAGACCCCCCTATGTTAAGGTAAAAATCTACATAAGCAAAAACCACTTGAAAGGAAAGATAACTACTTTATCCCTGAATTCCGGCACCTCCAGATCAAAATTCAGGAGAATACCGTAACGCATATTTTTAAGCTTGAGCTGGGAAACATCCCTTTTAGCGGTTCTCACTTCCAAAACCACGGGTGCAAGAGCGGTTTCCACCACAAAATCCGGGGTCTTCTGGGTTCCGGTAGGTAGATAGAACACTCTGTTGGGAAGGAGTCGCCTCAGAGAGAGGGCCACGGTATCCTCCAGAAACCTGGAAAAGAAAGACCGAAGGTCCGCAAAAAGCTGTCTGAGGATTCCGTATCTAAGGGTCGGAGAAAGGAAAAAGACCTTTCTGTGCCGGGCAACTCTGGTTTTGGTTCCTCCATAGGGAGGAAAGGCCAATAAGACTTCCGCTTCTATCAAGCTTTTTATTATTCGTTCTATCCGCTTTCTTGAAACCCCCAGATCCTGCGAAAGCCTCTCCGGGTTTATTTCGTCGCTGGCCGCAAGCTGAGAAAGCAGCTTGAAGACACTCACCACCTCGTTTTCCGGGTAGAGATTCCGGAGATCCTGATAGACTACTCTTTGAAGCATGTCGAAGGTCTGATCAGCCAGAACCTTCTCCTCCTCCACCGGGATAAAACGGGGGAGATTATGAAATAAAATGTATTCCCGAATGAGCTCCTGCCAGGGAAGCTTTTCTTTATAAAACTCCTGCACCTCTTTTTCTACGAGTTTCAGGCCTTTCTTTAACTCCTCAAGCGATTCGGAGAAGAAAAGTGTCTTCCTGAGCTCCTCCGCCCGGGAAAAGGAAGGAACTTCAAAGCCAGATTCCAGGAAGGCCTTTATCATTAGAAACTCGCGAAAACTCAAAGGGAGAAGGGATCTCAGGATCCACCGGGTGGCCAGATCCACCGTGGAGTGAAGATAAAGGGCTGAGCTTCCGCTTACGAAAATAAAACAGTCTTTGAACCTGTCATAGAGCACTTTTAGCATCAGAGGCCAGTTGGGGAGATACTGCACCTCGTCGAGAAAGAGCACCGGTGTTTTCCTTTGAGACTTCAAATCTTCGTATATTTTTTGCAATCCTTCGATAAGATCTTTTTCCGAAAAACCATAACTGTAGGCCACATCAAGGCTTATAAAGAAGGCTTCGGCTCTTTCCTTGAAGTTTCGAAGGAGATAGTCCGCCAGTTGCCAGAGGAGGGTGGTCTTCCCGGTTCCTCGCAGTCCGGCCAGGGCCACCATCCTTATCCCCCGGCCGGATTCGAGAAATTCGCTTAAATACCTCTGCAATTCCTCATAAAAAAATCTCTTCGGCAGCTTCTTTCCCCGGAAGCAAATGGTTTCCCTGAGGTGTGAGGGAGTTATCTTTTGATTCCGAACAAACTCGAGACAGCTATCCTTCAAGTTCCCTCCCTGCGCGTTAACTCTAGGGCCGTTACCGAATGCGGCTCGAAGGTGAAATAGAAGGCCCCCTCCTCAGGAGCCACCCTAATCTCACGGTAATGTATTTTAACCCTTTCCCGCCTATTTTCATTGGTGGCGGCCACCGAAGGGCCGTTCAGCACCCAGGCCCGAACCACGGGCTCAAAGGGAAAGCCATTGATTTTTATCCGCGTCCTCATGGACTCTTCCAGGTTTTTGTTGATCACCATAAGGTATATCCGATCCCTCTTCTCGTTGGTGCTCGCCAGGGCCGAAATATATGGCGTCGGCCCGTATTGCGGGGCGGGGCCAAGGTCCCCAATTTTCATATTTTTAATATAGACTGTTCCCTTAATTCCTTTATTTTCTTTTCCTTTGATAAAAAACAGCAAATTTAAAATTTTAATATTATCGGGAGTTTTAAAATCAAAGCCGATTTTTATCCACTCTGTATTTCCCCATAAAATCTTTGAATGTTTAATGCGTCTATACCTTTGATCTTTAATTTCTATAAAAAACCATGCTTTTTCCAAGTTTGTTTTTATTTCGGCTTCCCAAAAATATAACCAATTAGGTTTAACATTTTGAATTTTTTCAATAAAAAAGATTCCTAACTTATTATGTTTTTCGCAATCAAAATGAATTACCGAATAATCAAAATATTTTTTCATTCTAACACACGGAGGAAGCCATTTAAAATCAATTTTCAAAACTTTTTCTCTAAAAGTTTCAGTATCTAGAAGATCCAAATTTTGAGAAGATACTTTTTTAGCTTTTATAGAAGGTAAAATATTTTTATATCCAGATTGAAAATAACTCTTTGACTTTACTTGGGTTTTTAATAAAATATCTCCAAAATGATTGGCATAAAGATAAAAAA
This sequence comes from Thermosulfurimonas sp. F29, assembly GCF_019688735.1. Classification (NCBI taxonomy): domain Bacteria; kingdom Pseudomonadati; phylum Thermodesulfobacteriota; class Thermodesulfobacteria; order Thermodesulfobacteriales; family Thermodesulfobacteriaceae; genus Thermosulfurimonas; species Thermosulfurimonas sp. F29. The sequence goes on along the minus strand of NZ_JAIFYA010000002.1, from coordinate 57,691 downwards.
CATAATAGTTAGGCCTTTTGTAATATCTACCTTGTCCCCTCATGTAGTTCGGGTTGTAAACCAGACCCCAATAAGAATTAGAGAAATGCCAGTAATTTGCACAAAGAATAGATGTTCCATGCAACAAAAATACTCTTAAAAGATCTGCAATTAGAAGAGCATTTCCTAGAGAATGCCTGTATGGCACCGGCCTCTTTTGTACAAAACCACCATTATATTCGGTAATAGCAATCGGAATCTCTCTCCTAGTAATTTCTTTTAATTGTTTAGAAATCCTAAAAAGAGAATCGCTAATTTGCTCAGGAGCAGCCAAAGCTATTTTAAAAAGTTCATTAGTAGATATTTCATTTCTATCAGATCGATAACCAGGAGGATAGATATGAAAAATTACAAAATCAACATTTTTTTTAATTACAGAAAGAACAGCTCGACTCCACCAGCCTAATCCATATAAACTTCTTCTCATTACTGCTCCGAGTTCAATCTTAGGATCAATGTTTTTAATTAACTTTTGACATTCAAGATACCGTTCTCCATATTCTCTTGGATCTACAGCGGAAATTTTCCTATGATCCCCATGCCACACTTCATTTCCAAACTCAAACCACTTAACTCCGTAAGGCTCCGGGTGCCCATTGGCGGCCCGTACCTCCGCCCAGGCCACTCCGCCGTTGGGGTTGGTCCCGAGGGGGGCGTTCAGATACTCCACCAGGTCCGCCAGGTCCTGACAGGTCCCGGTGAAATAGCTCAACACAATAATAGGTTTAGCTCCTACCGCCCGACAGAGCTTCATGAACTCGTCTATGCCGAATTTATACATGGGCCGCTTTTCGACCGGGCCGATAGCCTTTTTCCAGTCGTAGTGATGAGTGCCACACCCACCCGGAAACCGCAAAACGGAGACTTTTATTTTTTTAGCGAGATCCACCAGAACCGGATCGGGCCTCCTCAAAAGCGGATCCCAGACCCCTGCTCCAAAATTAGTAAATCGCCCGTCATTTACACAAAACTTTTTTTTCTTTTTTACAATCAAACAACGGTCAAAGCCCAAAATGCCCTGACCAAAAACATAAGGGTTAACTATCCCCACTTCCTCAAAGTTGACGGTAATCTCCGCTACCGGCTGCGCCGGAAGAGACGAAAGCAAGAAAATGAAAAGGAAAGAAATAACACCTAAGAAAATTTTCATCGGTCAATTCTCAAGAAGCCCTCGATATATTCGTAAGAGTTCCTCACAGTGTTTTTTCAGGGAAAACTCCCGTTCTGCCTTCTCCCGGGCCGCACGCCCCATCTCATATCGCAACTCCCTATCTTTCCACAAGAAAAGCATCTTCTCCTTAAGCTCCTCTCCATTTCCGGCCTCGAAAAGAAGCCCCGTTTTACCCTCCTCCACGAGCTCCGGAAGCCCCCCGATGCGGCTTGCAATAATGGGTTTCCCCAATGCCATGGCCTCAAGCACAGTCATAGGACAGTTTTCGTAACATTCCGAGGGCACCACCACAAAGGAAGCCCGGGCCACAAGCGACTTGAGCTCCTCCCCTGTCCGATAACCCAAAAACTCCGCCTCCGGATATTTCGTCCTGAGTTCAGCCTCTATCGGCCCGGTTCCGACTATCTTAAGGGGAATCTCTCCCGCCACCTCCCAGTGAGCCTTAAGCAGCGTCTCCACTCCTTTTTCTCGGGAAAGTCTTCCGAAGTAAAGGGCATATTCCTCATCCTCATAAGGAGGCCTGTATTCATTAAGGTCTATCCCGTTTCGTAAAACTACAATCTTCTCCCGCGGAACCCGCATCGCCACCACTTCCGCCAGAAACCGGCTGGGAGAAATAAAGAGATCTACTTTGTCATAGGATTTGAAAAATTTATGCCAGTAAGCCTCCACCATCAAAAGAAAGCTTTGAAGTCTCGAATTAGCACAATTTTTGAAGAAAGGCTTATAGAAATGCCTCCCTTGACATTCAAGGCAGGACTTTAAATCTCTGTCAAGCATAAGATAGGTAGGGCAAATAAGTTTGCCATCATGCAAGGTCAACACAACCTTCACCCCGTGTTCCTTAAGCGTATGAATAATGGAAGGGGTGAGCTGATGATAAATATTGTGAAGGTGCGCAGTGTCCGGCTTTTCCTTTTGGATCAAAGCCCTGATCTTCCGCACCGCCTCCGGCGAGTGTATGAACTTGAAGGCGTTTTTCAGTTTGGTCTGGAATCCATTTGCACCGTGATAGTCAATGTGCGAGACAAAATAAGAAGAATATTCAGAAGGAAAATTTCTGGGATCGTGCATGGAAAAATCTATTACTTTTATTCCATTATTTATCAAAAATTCTCTTTCCTGAAAAAGAACCTTTTCTGAGCCGCCTTTAAGCCAAAAAAATTTATTAGCTATAAGAACTTTCATAATTTACTTTAAACATACTAAGGATTGCGGCCTAAAAGTAATTTATAGGCAGGCCTATAAAAACTTAAAATTTTAGCATATACTAAAGGTAAAATTACGCTTGGAACAAAAATAAAAAATATTTTTATCAAAATATTAGAAATGTTCAATAAAAGAATAAAAAATTTACAAATCACAAAAGTAGGAGCATGAAATACATATATAGCCATAGAGTTCTTACCAAAAAAGCTTAAAATTTTAACAATTAAATTCGTTTTTAACTTCGAATTGAACAAATAAGAAAATCTTATCACTATAAAAGAACCAAGTATTCCTGTTGTCCCTAAAAAACTAACATATTGAAGCAGAAAATTGTTTTTATCTTCAAAAATTAAAATTAGATAAATAAGAAAGCTAAAAATTAAAGATAACCAACTAATAAAAATATCTTCGGTAAAATAAACTTTATGAGCAAAGACATAACTAATAGCATAAAAAATAAAAAATTGACAGAACTTGTTAAATCCAAGCCAGTAAGTATTTTGAAAAAATGGATAAAAAATTTTCAAAATAATTCCTATTACTACTAAAAATATTGCTCGAAATTTAAAAATCCTGATCCATAAATATGAGAAAAAATGATAACTAAAAAGAGTAAATAAAAACCATAATACTCCAGAAGGCAAATATTTTGTATTAGATTGCTGAAAAAACAAGGCAAAAAGCATTTCTTTTAAATTAGCAAAATTAACTCCTAAATTTTGATTACCTGTCAAGTAAATGATATAACTAAACGGAAGAAACAAAAAAGATAAAGTATAAAAAGGCACCAAAAGAGAACTTGAAATTTTTTGAAGATATTTTATATGATCAAATTTTTCTTTTTCCAATCTAACCCTTTGAAAATATGCCGATATAATGAAAAAAAGAGGCATAACAAAGGAAAAAATTATTTTATTTTGAATTACCAAACAAGAATAATAAAAATTAGCATCTTGAAATCTAGCCAACACATGTCCATAGACTACCAATAAAATTCCTATCCCTTTAGCTATATCTATATATATTTCTCTCTTTTTCATAAAAATAACAAACGTCGTTTTATAGCTTTAAATATATTTCTAAATCTTTTTAAATTAAATAACAAAGTTCCTAAAGTTTTAAAAGGAAAATTTAAAAAATAATAAAACAATAGTAAAAGATTAGGCTTAACTTTTTCCAGATTATATCCCCAAAATTCCATTTCTTTTATATTAATCTTTTGACATATATATATTTCTGTTTTATTTAATCCTTTATTTTTCCAAACATTTATCACCTCTTTTCTGAAACCTTTTTTACCCTTTTTATAAACAGAAGATCCGGCCAAATGAACATCTAACATTTCATTATAAAATTCTACTTCCAAAAAATCACATATTTTTTTAATTGTTCTGTAAGGATCATTTACCAATTCTTCAAATTTTACTACTAAAACGTTTGGATGAGACAAAAAAGGCTTAATAGCCTTGGAAGCTGAATTCCAGAGCTTACTTATTGTATAAGGATGATAATTTATCCAGGAACGTATAGCTTCTTTTAGAGGCATATTACTATGCCCTAAAAATTTCATTTTCCATTTATTTTTTTGTGATAACAATATGGCCCTCGGATCTCTGAGCATATATATTACCTTTGCCTCGGGGAAATTTTCGAATATTTCTTTAAGATAATACAAATTCCTAGGAGTTTGTTCACAAGGAATTTCTTTTTTGTTTTTATTTGTTTCATAATAAAGAAAAAATTTATAAACTTCAATTGGAGAAATATCTTTTATATCATGGAAAAATGTTTGATATATAATTTGCGCTTCTCTATAATATTCATCCTTTTTATTTCTAAACCACATTCCCTCTCTCGATGATCTTAAAAGTTCTGCTAATAAATCAAGAATAGAAGACTCATTAAGAAATTTTTTAGAATCGGGATTATATAATCTTTCAAAAAAATGTAATTCTTCAAAAGAATAGATCAAAGGATGATTTCCTAATATTTTACTCATCAAAGTAGTACCACTTCTACTATTTCCAACAATATAAACTACTTTATTTGTTTTTTGCAATTCCATCTTAGATTACCAATTATTTATCTTTCAGAGACCTTTGAAAAAGGTCAAAACTAAAATTTAAGCACCCTCCAAAAACATAGTTTTATCAGAAAAAAGCTTCATCTATATACCTAAACTTACATATAAACACTAAAAACTGTTTGACAATCCCACCGTTTTGTAATATTTTTATCCAAACACACTCAACTTAATGAGTCTCTTTTAAACGATAAAATCCTTCATAGATTTATATTAAATGAGGACTATAAAAATAATAAAGTTTACATTCAATCATAGTAATTTACATGTGTTTTCCCTCAAAATTTATTAAAAAGTTATATTTTAATCCCGAAGCAATTAAAGTCATAAATAAAGGAAATAATACTACATTATTAACAATATTTTGGGGAATACTAATAATTAGCCAATAAAAAAGAGATACAATAAACAAAAAGTTTGTTTTCCAATTATTAGCTTTATTTTTAATAAAAAACAACAAAGATTTAATTAAAAAGAGGATATAAAAAATACTCCCGAATCCAATTTCAAAAAATAATCTTAAAAAATCATTGTGAGGATATATTTTTCGTCCAGTTAGAGACTGAAATACTAACTCAGTAGTTCCAATTCCAAAGCCTAAAAGAGGATGTTGCAGTATTAAATATAGCATATTTTTCCAGAAATTTATACGGCCTACAAAGGTATTTTCTGCAGGATTTTCCAATTGAAGAAATCGCAATATTATAATTGGAGAAAATATTAAAAAAATTATAGCAATAGGTAAAACAATACTTCTTAATCTTATTTTATCCCTAAAAAAGAAATATGACAAAAATATAGAAGTAGTCATAGCTATCCATGATCCACGATTTAAAGCCAAAATATAGGCTAATATCATTAAGCTTAAGAAAATCTTATATTGTTTTTCAAATCCTTCTATGGCTACTAATATTAAATTTGAAATTATTGCTAGAGAAAGAAAAATACCAAATTCATTGGCACTAGAAAAAAAACTTTTAATTCTTACTATAGGTCCATAGAATGGTTGTCCTTCTTTTAAAAAAATTTGACAAAAACCATAGAATATAGTTATTAAGGCTAAAAACACTACTGTCTTATGAATCTTCTTGAAATCTTCAGCGGATTCTATTGAATTATAAACTAATAAGTAAACGGAAATTACAGCTAAGATTTTAAAAATGAAAGCAAATGAAGCGTATAAATTAAAAGAATTTATCAAAGAAAGCAGACTCCAAAAAAGGAATAAATAAAGATATACAGAATTAGGAACAAATAAAGAAAAATCTTGCCTAAAAATACACGCCAAATACGAATAAAACAACAAAATTAAAGGCAATGGGGCATTAATAGGAAAATTCCCAAACAACGTCAAATGCTTATTCGCAAAAGGCTGAAAAAGTGTCCTAATGACAATATAAAATCTTATAAAAGCTAACGGATAAAAAGATAACAAAATTAATATCAAACTAGAAATTACAACAGCTATTTTAGGAAGCATTTTTAAAGCACTTTATAAAATAAAAACTCAAGATTTTAAAACAAATTTCAAACCGTTAGACAAACCTTTCAAGATAAAATAACAACTTTTTAAATCTAATTTTACAAAATTGAACACCAACATTCTGAAAACCTTATAAAAAATCCAAAAATAAGACTTACAAGTGAAATATCCTTCTCTTTTTAAATATAAACATAAAATAAACCTATTCCTGACAAAATAATATAAAGATTTCCCGGAAAGTTTATTTAGTTTTTTAACCTTTTTAATAAAACATATATCTCTAATATAAATATTCTTCGTAAATTTACTTGCCAAAAAACCATAAATAGTATCATCTTTTGAAATAAAAAAGCTTTTATCAGGATAACCTATCCTAGCAACAATATCTCGATGAATCAACATCCCTTCGAAACATCCAACATTTACTAAACAATAATTTAAATTTTTTTCTTTAAAAGATCTGTCTTTCAAAAAAATCTCTTTAGAACTCTTAGGATCCAAATACACTTCCCACAAAACTCTACTGCCATCTACATATTTTCTAGACGGATGAATACATTTAGAAATCTCTGCATATGACAATTGAGTCTCCAACGCCTTTGGCAAGGGCTCAACATCATCATCCATCAACCATAACCAGTCATAGCCTCTTTCGTAAGCCCTTTTTACACCCTCATGAAAACCACCAGCACCACCGGTATTTTCATGCATTCGAACATAGTAGAATTTTATATGCTGCCCATCAGTTAAGTTTTTTATCTCGAATTCTTTCTCCCAAGGCTCTAACAAATTCTCAGGAGGTAATTCTTTTATATACCCCTTCTCCAGAAGCAAGTCAGGGGTACCATCCGTAGAAGCATTGTCTATTAAATAAATTCCCTGTACCGGCCTAGTCTGTTTGCACAAAGCCTCAAGACATTCAATAAGCAAAACCTTACGGTTGTAGGTAACAACCACTGCGCAAACAGTATCTTTTGCACTGGCCATTTTTTACCTGATTCTTTCTTCAAATACCTCTAAACTTCTTATTATAACATCATCCATATCATAGTACCTATATTCTGCCAATCGTCCTACAAGAATAAGATGGTCAAATCTCTCGGCAAGTTCTTGATATTTAGCATAGACCTCCCGAGCTGCTTTATCGAAAAATGGATAATAGGGAATATCTCGCTCCGGATCATAATCTTTCGGGAACTCTTTAAGAATGACCGTCTTATTGGTCTTGATAGGATGTATGTGTTTAAATTCCGTTATCCTTGTGAAATCATAATCGTTGGGATAATTCACTACAGCTACTTCTTGAAAATATTCTTTTTCGATTATTTCGAAATGAAGATCCAAAGAGCGATAAGGTAATATCCCAAATTTGTAATCAAATAATTCATCTATCATACCCGTAAATATCAATAATCCCTTGAATTCTTGCCCCATAAAATATATCTTCCGAAATTTCCAATCGAGTCTTATGAGTTCCCGAAAATCTGTATTCAACAGAATTTTTATATTGGGATGACTTAACATCTTCTGGAAAATCTGTGTATAACCCTCTTCAGGTACACCCTGATACTTTTCCTGAAAGTATCTCTCTTCTTTACTTATAACAATAGGTACTCTGGCTGTCACTTCTGGATCGAGCTCTTCTGGCCTCTTGCCCCATTGTTTGAGAGTATAATTTAGAAAGACTTTATTGTAGATATAATTTGCTAAAAATTTTAAATCTTGATCTTCAGTTTTTTTTAATTCCAAAATCGGAATCTTTGAGCCATACTTATATTTATTCAAAAGTTTTTGCTCTAACTTATTAGCTAAAGATGGAGAAAAAATCTGATAAATTGAATTTAAATTAAACGGTATCGGGATTTTTTGGCCATCTACGAAAGCCAAAACCTTGTGATAATAAATACGCCAATCTGTAAAATTGGACACATAATCCCAGACTTCCTTATAATTTGTATGGAATATATGGGGGCCATATTTGTGTACAATTATTCCGGTCTTATCTCTATAATCGTAACAATTACCACCGATATGGTTCCTTTTTTCTATTACCAGCACTTTTTTGTTTAAAATATTCGCTATCCTTTCAGCGAGAACACTGCCAGCAAAGCCAGATCCAACTATAATATAGTTAAACATTTTACTTCAACCAGTGAGATAAATCTCTTTTTATTAACTCTTGAAGTTTTAAAATATCTTCTTTATATAATTGCTTCAAATATTCTCTAGTTTCTGGTTTCATTTGAGGTTTTTTAAGAATTTTTTGTAAAAATTTGTTTCGTAATCTTTGTCTTGTATCTCTGGGTAACATACTTTTGAGCACAAATTTGATGGGGAAGATTATAGGATTTGGTTGAACTAAAAGTTTATGCAAAAATTTATTTTTAGGAACTCCAGATATATTAAATTTTTCATTTATACTTTTAGGAACAAATGAATCATTAACTTCTAAAAATTTATAAATATCTTGCACTAACTTTAAGGGATCTTTTTTCAAATCATCATACAAATAAATCTTTACTTCTGAAAAATTTTCTAAATACGCTTTAACTTGATTATAATAAAAACCAACATCTTTATAAAACCAAGCCCATTCCCAATTAAGCAAATTCCGCCTTTCTTCTTGAGATAAAGCTTCTTCAAAAGAAAGATATTCTCTACCATCTCTCAAAAAATACAAATAATGGGAATAGGCTCTTTCGATAGGATTTCTTAAAATAATAATAATTTTCGGATCTCCCAAAAATTTTTTTATGTTTTTAATGGAGTTTCTAAAATAGTATAAATAATCAGGTGATATGTCTCCGACTGCCTTCTCCATTTTCACAGTTTCAAAAAACTTCATATAATCGTTAATATCTTTAACAATTGTTCTATTTAGATTTTCATCTCCCGGACCTCTAAAATCACCTCTCATTTGAGAAAAAAACCTCAACTCTTTCTTATCTGGCAAAAAAATTTCAGGATGCTCTTTTAAGTAATAATATAAAGATGTAGTTCCAGATTTAGCTGCTCCAACTATTAGAAAATTCGGCAGTTTAATCATAATTAATAAGCTCTTCTGAGTAAAGCAAATAATTTCCGATCTGCTTTATAAAGGCCAACAATTCTAAACAGAACAATAGCACACTCAGTTATTAAAACAACTATTGCAGCTCCTATACCCTCCATAAAATGTATAAAAATAGGAAGAAGCACTAAATGAAAGAGAGAAACATATACAATACTCGTCGTAAAAAGCCTTTTTAAATTAAAATTCAACAAAATTTGCTGCCCAATAACAGCAGAAGCAAGAATCAAAGGAACAGTAAAGATCAGAATGCGAATGATTGGAGCAGAGTCTATAAAATTTTTACCCAAGAAGATTAAAACAATTTTATAAGAGAATAGATATATAAAAACACATAAAGCAAGCTCTAGTGTTAAAAAAATCTTTAATTCCTCATTCACTATCTTAAGAGTTTTGGAAGGAGATTCTTTAGCAACTTTCGAAATAAAAGGAAACATTACTTGGAGTATCACGTTATTAAATGCTTTTATAGCATTAATTAACCTTTCGGCGGCAGAATAAATTCCAACAATAGTATTATTGGTCAATAGTCCTAAAAAAAACACATTTGAAATGGTGTAAAAACTTATACTTATTCGTGAAATAAAAATATATCCCCCTTCTTTTAATTGATGCTTTACTTCGGTCCAAGAAGGTATTTTTAAATAAATAGGAAATTTTTTAAAAGCTACCCATATTCCAAGAAGGCCGGCCGATATAATGCCAACCGAATTTAATAGCGGAACATATATATAATCAGAAACTTTTCGTATAAAAATAAAAATAGATATAGTAAACAACAATCTAGCCATCAAATTCAAAAAAGTAATGTACTTCATTCTTTCCATCCCCTGAAAAAACCATACAGGAAATAAAACTTGCCCCACTACCATTCCAAAACTCAAGTAATATATTTCCCAATCTCTTAGAAATTTTTGAAAACTAAAAACAATAATAGTCAATATCACAAGAGAAAAAATTAACAGAATCAATTTAATAATCATTACAGCACTGAAGATTTCAGAAATTCGCTCCTTGCTTTCCCGATATATCGAGATCTCTCTGGTAGCAGAAAGATTAAAGCCATAATCTGTCAAGACATTAAAATACTGCACAAAGGCCCGAGAGAAAGCTATGAGACCAAACTTTTCCGGACCCAAGACCCTAACTAAATATGGCAAAGTAATCAAAGGAAGAATATAATTTACTCCTTGAAGTAACGAAAGAGATATAAAGTTTTCAAATAACTGTTTTTTATCCTTGTTTTGAAGAAACTCTCTTACCATTCTACCTAACACTTATAACCTCAAAAACACTTAATCTCCCAACTTTAAGCTGTTGGTTACAACTATTCTGAGAGTCTCGGGAATAAAGAAAGTGGCACTAGCCTTTACCAGTTCACTAAAATACACATCTGTCTCAAACTAAAACAAAAGTTTACTAAACATCACCACTATTGGTATAGCGTTATTAATTTTTCGAGATCTTTGCAAAACTAAATCAACAATTTATTCCCGCTACAGACGCCCAGCCTACAATCCCCTCCTCATGCTAAAATCGTCATCATCCAGCAAATCTATGGCCACTCCGAAGCTCTCTACAGAGCCTTTCCCACCGTGCCGCAGGCGCCGGTAACAAGAACCCTTTTACCTGTCAAAAGCTCTCTCCACATACAACAAACTTTTACGAAAAATCTTCTATTTAAATTATTCCCTACCCTCAGGCCATAGAGGCCGATTACGGAAGAAGCTCGCAGGGGAATATATCAGAAAAATTCAAAATGACAAGTCGGATTAAGGCCACCCATTGCTGCGGACAACGAAATCCGCTATCGTTTTCACCCGGTAAAGGTTTACGGACCTGAGGAAGAAGGACGGAAAGAAATTTAGTGTCGGATCAACCCCTTTCGTAAACCAATAGCTCCGAGAAGACCACCCCCGAGAAGAAAAAGAGCAGGGGGCAGCGGAACCGGCGCCCCGTTGTAGTTATAAAGGGTGGCAATTTGATCCGAAGTAAGAGCCGTCTGCCAGAGGGTAACCTCGTCCATTACGCCGTAAAAGTAGTTGTCCGAACCCGGAAAATCGGCCCCCACATAGATAGGTGAATACTTGGCCTGAATCCCGGCGGAGATATAGGTCTCCCCCACCAGGGACCCGTCCTTATAGAAACGAAGGGTGGAGCCATTGTAGGTCACGGCCACGAAGTGAAAAACACCCTTCTCCACCATGGGGTTTGGCGTGTAGTACTGATTATACCAGCCCTCTTCTCCGAAGCGCACATGCCCCTCTCCGTTATGAAACTCGAAGTTAAAGGAATTCTCAGCACTCCCCAACTTATCGTTTCCACCCTTGCTCACAAAGGCCAGCCAGTACAATCCATCCGTATTTAAAGTGTAGGGCTTGAGCCAGCCCGCAATGGTAAAGGATCCCGTAGGCCACTTTAAAGAATCGGTATAAAAGTAAGGATAGTCATAACCCTCCTTTTGAAACTCCAAAGCGTTCCCGCGTTCACCAGAAGCAACCTGTAGGAGGTCACCTCTTACCACCGTAATATCCCTAAAATGCCCGGTTTCGTCTTTGAAAGAATTTTCCGGATCGTCAAAGGACCACCAGGCCACAAGATCATCAAGCGGAAGCGGTGTGGCCGAGGACAGAGTAAAATACCCCACCAGTCCATAAAATACCAAGGCGAAGACGAGCACCCTTTTCAACATTTGCCCACCTCCTTATACCTTCAATTTGCAAGGAGGCCCCTTCTCAACGGATAAATCATTATACTTAAACCAGAATCGCATCGTCAAGATGCCGGGGGGAGTGGTCTGAAAATGCCGTCCCGGTGGCTATAATATCGCTAAAACTCCGGGCGGTGGCAGGTAAAATCCCGCTCGGCAGGCGAGACGGCGGATCAGACCTTCGGATCCGGGGACCGGCTTGAGAATGGCTCCTACGCGCGAGAGCGGAACCATAAAAAAACGGTGGCGGGGACGCCTACCGGTGGCCCTGGTCTTTCCCAATACCTATCGCGTGGGCATGGCCAACCTGGGGTTCCTTTCCATTTACGAATTCCTGAACCGTGAGGAGGAAATCGTCTGCGAAAGGTTCTTCTGGTCAGAGGGGCTTCCCCTTCGCTCGGTGGAATCCGGACGCCCTTTAAGGGACTTCCGGGTGGTGCTTTTCTCAATACCTTTTGAGGGGGATTACCCCCGGGTGCTACGGATCCTGACAGCCGGGGACCTGCCGCTGGAGCCCTCACACCGAAAAATCCCGGTCCTGGCCGGAGGGGTGGCTATCTGGCTGAACCCTCGCCCCCTTTTTCCCTTCCTGGACGGTTTTCTTCTGGGGGAACTGGAGGTCCTGGGAAAGCCTCTCGTAGAGGCCCTTCTCTCCGGGGACACCGAACGGGAAAAACTACTGGCCAGGCTCTCCCGGGTCCCCGGATTCCTTAATCCCGAGGGCCCTTTCCCGGTCTCCATAGCCAAAGTGCCGGAGCTCACCCGCCCCCTCCTTTCCCACCTCCGCTCCCCTGAGGCGGAGTTCGGAGAAACCCAGCTCCTGGAGATCACCCGGGGTTGCGGAGAGAGCTGCCGTTTCTGTGCCGCGGGATTCATCTACAGACCCCCGCGCCGCCCTTCCCGTAAGGCCCTCTTCGAAGTCCTGGAGGAGCTTTCCCCCGGGGTAAAGGTCGGCCTCATAGGACTGGAATTTCTCAAAACCGAGGCTATCGTCGAGTTCACCTCGGAACTCCTTTCCCGGGGACACCGAATTTCGTTTTCCTCGGTGCGTCTCGACGCCCTGAGTCCGGAACTAAAACCGATCTTCCGGGAGGTTCGAACCCTCACCCTGGCCCCGGAGGCCGGAAGCGAAAGTCTCCGGCGCATTCTGAACAAACACCTCTCCGACGAGACCCTTCTACGCACCGCGGCCCTCCTCAGGGACTGGCCTAACCGGCGGCTCAAACTCTACTTCATGTTCGGACTGCCCGGAGAAACCGAAGAGGATCTCGCCGCCATCGTCCGGATGGTCTCGCGCATAAAAGAACTCTCCCGAAAAGAGATTACCGTTTCCCTGAGTCCCTTCGTACCGAAACCCTGGACTCCTTTTCAGTGGGCTCCGTTTGAAACCCCCTCGACGCTAAAAAAGAAGGCCCGACACCTGCGCCGAGCCCTCTCCGCCAGGGGGGTAAGGGTTTCCATCGAATCCATCAGGGAAGCGCAAATCCAGGCCCTGGTTTCCCGGGGAAGCGAGGTTCTCGCCCCCTTTCTCCGGGAAATGGCCCGGGGGGAGTCTCTATCCCGGGCCCTGAGAACCCTGCCCTCTTCTCCGGAGAATCTCTTCCGGGGGCCCCGGGAGCCTTTCCCCTGGGAAGAGGTCGTTCACGCCGGAATAGACCGGGAATTCCTGCGCAGGGAATGGGAACGGGCCCTTGCGGGAGAGGAATCTCCCCGCTGTCCGGCCCGAAAGAACTGCCGCGCCTGCGGGGCCTGTCTAGCCCTTTACGGTGCGTCGTGAGGCCTGGATCTGAAGAAGCTGTTTCCGGAAAACATGCTGAACCAGGCGATCCACATCCTCCTCGGTGATCCAGATGAACTTGAAGGCCGCCTCGCGCCCCTCCACCCGCACCACCTCTCCGTAGGCCCTTATGAAGTGATACTCGGGAAGGAGACCTATGTCGAACTCGAAGATCTCTCCCGGCTCGGGAAGGGGAGCCAGTTCGAAACGAATTCCCGCTCCGCTTATGTTGACCTTAACCTCCCGGAATTCTTTAAGGGCCTCGGCCTTGGCCTCGACCAGGAGACGATCGAGTTTTAAGGCCAGAATCTCTAGGATCTCCGACAGATCCCGGTTCTTTTCCCTGAGCTTCTGAAGATGATAATTAAGCCTGCGGGCCTCACCGGGGGTTCGAATGGGATCCACCCAGGGCTCCTCCTCCCCGGAGCGATAGCGGGACACCCTCTCCTGAAACTCCTCCGGGCTGATGCGTCGGTAGCGTAACAGGACCCGATCGTCGATCCGAACATGCTGTCGACTCTGGTTTTGCTCCTTCTTTGCCATTTAAGGCCCCCTGGGAATGATTTCCTGTTTCGTCTGTCCGGAAAAGGTCTGACGGTACTTCAAGAGCGGGGTCTTCCTCTGCAAGAGGATAATCTCCACCCGGCGATTGGCGGCCCGATGCCGGGGAGTGTCATTGGGATATAGAGGTCTTGACGGCCCGTAGCCCACCGCGGAAACCTGCTCCGGGACCACATAGCCCTTTTTGAGGAGGTACTCCACCACCGCGGCGGCCCGGGCCGCGGAAAGCTCCCAGTTGGAACGATAACGCCCACCCCGGGGAGGGATGTTATCGGTATGTCCGGCCACCACGATCTCCCCGTCGAAGAGCTTGAAGACCTCCCCCAGACTATCCAGAATATGCTTCGCCTGCGGGGTCAGCTCGGCACTTCCCGGGGGGAAGACCAGACGATCGTTCAGACGCAAAACCACGCGGTCCTCCAGACTCTCTATCTGGATCTGCCCCTTGATAAGTTCCAGCTTGACCGCGGATTTAAGCCTTTCCAGAAGCTCCTCCACCGTAAAGCGAGGATTGAACTCCCGCGAGACGATATCCAGCCCCTTGGGGATCTGAAATACCACCTCCTCGCGCTGGACCCCGAAGGCGTTACGGAGAGAACCGGCCACCTCCTTAAACTTGGCCACATCCATCTCGGAGAAAGAGAGAAGAAGCACGAAAAAGCACATGAGAAGGCTCATCAGATCCGAAAAGGTGGTCATCCACTTGGGAGCCCCTGCCTCACACTTGCATTTTTCCTCTTCGGCAGGCATGATTTACCCCTCGGGTCCGGAAGTTTTACGCTTCTTGGGCGGGAGGAAGGTCTGAAGAACCTCCTCCAGAACCCGGGGATTGAGCCCCTTCTGAATCCCCAGCACGCCCTCTATGATGAGCTTCCTGGTCAACTGTTCCTCCTCGGAGCGATGGGAGAGTTTGTCGGCAATGGGCAGGAAGATCAGGTTGGCCATAACCGCCCCGTAAAGGGTGGTAAGCAGGGCCACGGCCATGGCCGGCCCGATGGACTTGGGGTCCTCCATGGAACTGAGCATCTGCACCAGCCCGATCAGGGTCCCGATCATTCCGAAGGCCGGAGCCGCATCCCCCATGGACTTGAACATGTTGATCCCGGTCTCGTGCCGCTGGGCGGTGAGCTGAATCTCCTTGGAAAGCACCTCCTCGATAAAATCGGCCTCATGACCGTCCACGCAGAACATTATGGCCTTCTTGAGAAAGGGATCCTCGATGGGCTGCTTCTCGAGCTTGAGAAGTCCCTCCCGCCGGGCAATGTTGGCCAGCGTTACGATCTCCTTTATGGTCTCCTCGGGAGGCTTTATCTTGTAGAAAAAGGCCTTCATGGCTATACTTACGGACCCGAGGACCTCGTTGAGGGAGAATCGAATAAAAGTGGCGGCAATGGTTCCTCCCACGGTGATCAGAACGGATGGGATATTGATAAAGATGCCGACCTGGCCTCCTACCACTATCGAGCCCGTGAGAAGTACCATCCCCAGAATCAGCCCTACAATCGTGCCCAGATCCATAGGACCTCCTCGAGTCGGGCTAATCTATTTATCGGCCGGCCCCGAAAGGAAGTTTATCATAACTTTTAGGGATGTTGATGGTCGGGGCGGGCGGATTTGAACCGCCGACCCCCTGCTCCCAAGGCAGGTGCGCTGCCAGGCTGCGCTACGCCCCGTTCGAAAAATATTTTAAAGGCCCCTGAGAAATTCGGGAAGCATTTCCCGCAAAGCGGCAAGCGCCCGACCTCTATGACTGAAACGGTTCTTCGTCTCCGGGGAAAGCTCCGCCACGGTCCTGGTGAAATCAAACTCCACCGGTAAAAACACCGGATCGTAACCAAACCCCTGGTTCCCCCGGGGCTCCTCCGCAATAAGCCCCTCCCACACCCCCTCGGCCTTTATCCAGCGCCCCGAGGGATGGTAAACGATGATCACGCACCTGAACCGGGCCGTCCGGTTTTCCCGGGGCACACCCTTCATCTCCTCAAGGAGCCTGCGAATGTTGTCCTCGTCGGTGGCCTCCGGACCGGCGTAACGGGCGGAACGGACCCCCGGAGCCCCGCCCAGTGCGTCCACCTCTATCCCGGAATCATCAGCCAGAGCCAGATGACCGGTGGCAAGTGCCCAGTGTCTGGCCTTGAGAAAGGCATTGTCAAAAAAGGTCTCCCCCACCTCCTTCGGGGCGGGGACCTCCGGAAAATCCCTGGAGGTAAGAATCCGGAGGGGTAAATCCCTCAAAAGAGAGGAAAGCTCCCGAATCTTCCCCTCGTTTCCCGTGGCCAGAACCAGAGTCTTCCTCCTCATGACAGAACCTCTCTCTGCAAAGAGATTAGCTTATCTATAGCCCGTGCGGCCAGGGTTTTCATTTCTTCCAGCCTCCCCCAGGAAAAAGGCCCTTTCTCTCCGGCAACCTGAATCTCAACCCAGTCCCCATTTTCAGCCATAACGAAATTGGCGTCAACTTCCGCCACCGCATCCTCTTCAAAGGAAAGATCCACGAGGATCTCCCCTCCCACCACTCCGCAACTTATAGCTGCAAGATAACTTCTTATCGGATCACGCTCAAGAACCCCCCTCTCAAGAAGTCTCCTCACCGCGAGCTTCAGGGCCACGAAGGCCCCGGTTATGGCCGCGGTGCGGGTACCTCCGTCGGCCTGAAGCACATCACAGTCCACCCACAGGGTCCTCTCCCCCAGGGCCTGTAGGTCCACCACCGACCGCAGACTCCTTCCTATGAGTCTCTGGATCTCCTGGGAACGCCCCCTGCGCCCGAAGACCTCCCGGGGGGTGCGTGTCTCGGTAGCCCGGGGTAAAAGCGCATATTCCGCGGTGATCCACCCGCAACCGGTATCCCTGAGAAAGGGAGGAACCTTCTCCTCCACCGAAACCGCACAGAGGACCTTCGTATCCCCCAGCTCGAAAAGACAGGAGCCCTCGGCATACTTCAAAAACCCGGGAATAATCTTAACCGGACGAATCTCCTCAGGAGTCCTTCCGTCGGGACGCATGTCTCTTTTCTGCTACAGAAAGGGGCATAAGGTCAAGTCCGGTTTCCAGACGAAATGATGCCTTAAGAGAAATTGAATGGGTAGGACACGAGCTTAGACAATTTAAACACCGAATGCATTCCCCCGAATTTATTTCTCCGGGGATCTTCAGTTCCATGGGACATACATTTTCACAGATTCCGCAAAAAATGCAACTATCTTCCTCCCATCTTAAGCGAAACAGACTCAATTTATTGAATATACCATAGATAAGACCCAGAGGGCAAAAAATTTTGCAAAAAAACCGGAGATGCAGTACAGAACCCACCACAATTAAAGTTAGCACCAAAACCTTCCAGTAAAATATGAAGCCTATCAGTGCTCTGAGTTGGGGTACCAGAAGGAGGCTGGGAACTCCCGCCTCAAGGGTGCCGGCGGGGCAGAAGATCCGGCAAAACCAGACTTCGCCGTAGCCGGTGGCCCCTTTATGGAGAAAGGGCAGGCCAAGAACCAGAATAAAAAAAAGTCCCCATTTGAGTACTCTCGCCCGGCGCGGGAGTGAGATTTTGGGGAGGGGGAGACGATAAAACATCTCCTGAATAAATCCGAAGGGGCATATCCAGCCGCAGACGAAACGCCCCAGAAGAAGTCCGTAAAAAAGAAGGCTTCCCAGCAGATAGAGTCCCCCCCTTACGGCCACTTCGGGAAGGGTCCGGAGGGTGGCCATTACATGCTGAAGGATACCCAGGGGACAGGCCATGAGGGCCGCCGGACAGGAATAACAGTTGAGACCGGGGAAACAGATGTTTTTAAGTCTTCCGGTGTATATGCCCCCCTTCAGCAGGAAACCCAGGTAGGAATTGACCCAGACCGCGATCAGGAACTGAATGAAGTTCCTCTTTTTCACTGAAGCCCCATGCAGGAGAGACACAGGGTAGCCGCCCGGGAGAACACAAAGTGATACCCTCCGGCAAGGATCCCCGCGATCAAAGCCCCGGCGGCAAGCCACCAGAGGACCCCGGGCTTGAGCCTCATCCCAGAACTCTCCTTATGTGCTCGGCGATCTCCTCGGCCAGCGTCTCGATGAGGTCCCGATCCTCCCCCTCCACCATTATCCGATACTTGGGTTCGGTGCCGGAGGCCCGGACCAGCACGCGTCCCCTGTCCCCGAGCTCCCTCTCCGCCCTGGCCAGGCGTTCGGGAAGCCCGTCGATTTCCGAAAGGGGCCGTTTCTCCCGTACTCTGACATTCTTTAACACCTGGGGAACCCGCTCGAAAAGGTCCAGGATCTCGGAGGCGGGACGGTTCTTTCTCCTGAGGACCGCCAGCACCCTTAGCGCGGTAAGAATCCCGTCTCCGGTGGTGGCCTGATCCAGGAAAACAATATGCCCCGACTGTTCACCTCCAAGCAGATAGCCCCCCCGGCGCATTTCCTCAACCACATATCTATCTCCCACGGGGGCCCTTATCAGGCGTATGCCCCGGGAGGCCAGAAACCGCTCAAGCCCCATATTGCTCATCACCGTGCCCACCACGGTGTCACCCCACAGGGACTCCCTCTCCTTCAAATGTACCGCCAGGCAGGCCAGGAGATAATCACCGTCCACGGAACGGCCCTTTTCGTCCACCAGAACCAGACGATCTCCGTCTCCGTCAAAGGCCAGGCCAAGGTGAGCCTCCTCCTCGAGGACCCTTTGCTTAAGGGTCTCCGGATAAAGTGCACCGCATTCCCGGTTTATATTGATCCCGTTGGGATTGCAGCCCATCCGCACCACCGTGGCCCCCAGTTCCTCGAAAAGTTCCGGAGCCACCCGATAGGTGGCTCCGTGAGCACAATCCACCACGATCTTCAATCCCTCGAGATCCAGATCCTCCGGAAAGGCCCTCTTCAGATAAACCATGTATCGGCCCCGGGCATCCTCGATCCGGTAGGCCCTGCCGATCCCCTCTCCCCGGGCTCGAAGCTCCTCCAGGGATGGATCCTCCATGAGGGCTTCGATGCGACCCTCGAGCTCGTCCGAAAGCTTAAAGCCGTCGGCACCGAAGATCTTGATCCCGTTGTCGTAAAAGGGATTGTGAGAGGCGGAAATCATCACCCCGGCCTCGGCCCGGAGATCCCGGGTGAGAAAGGCCACCGCCGGGGTGGGGAGAGGCCCCACCAGCCAGGCCTCCGCCCCCATGGAAAGAACCCCGGAGGCCAGGGCCATCTCCAGCATATATCCGGAAAGACGGGTATCCTTCCCTATAATGATTCTCCGATGGCGTCCTTTATTCCGGAAAAGATATCCCACAGCCAGACCCACCCGCAGGGCCACCTCCGGGGTCATGGGATGGCAATTGGCTTCTCCCCGGATGCCGTCCGTACCGAAAAGATTCATGGAGACTCCCTCCTCACAACAACTTTTATCCAGACCCGATTGGGCTTTATATCTATAACCCCATCCGGGACCTCCAGGAAGACCTCCGTCTCAAAGGATTCCTTTTTATGAGAAACATCCACCGGTAAGGTGGAAATGGTCTCTATCCTCCGAAGAATCTGGCGGGCCCCCCGGACCTTCACACTCGGGGGCCTGATTTGTACGGCCGTCACCAGGTAGCCCTCCTCCGGGCGCCCCTTCAACTCCGGGGTAACCCTGACCCATCTCTCCACCACACGATCCAGAAAAACCTCCACCCGGGGAGGATTGATCTCCTGAACCTTGAGCCCGGAAGGGAGGTGTATGATTTTGTTGGACAGCCGGATCCGGTGTCTCCCGGGGGAAAGATGGGCGAGATTCAGGGAGACAACCAGGGGATGATCCGGTAGAAATCGAAGCAGACTCCTCGGCCCCACCACCTTTACCCTGACCAGAGCGGGCTCACTCTGAACAAGCACCGTGCCGGGAGGAACGTTTCGATAAACGATCCGGATGGGTATTTCCTGGCTGACCTTTTCCTGGAGGGCCACGAAAAACCAGAGAAGTGAGGCAAAAAAAAGGGCCAGAAACTTTAACAAAAGGTTTTCGTGTTTCTTTTTCCACTTCCTCATTTAAAGATTCTCCTCCTCCACCAGGGCTCCACGGAGTGAAATCCCAGGAGCTCCGAAAGCATGCGTCGGAGGGTGGCAGGGGAGATCTCACGGGTGATCTTTCCCCCCACGGCCAGCGAAATGGCCCCGGTCTCCTCGGAGACCACCACGGCCACCGCGTCACTCAGCTCGGTGATCCCGATAGCCGCACGATGTCTGGTTCCCAGCCCCCGACCGATCATGGGGTTGGTGGAAAGGGGGAGGATGACCCCGGCCGCCACCACCCGGTTTTCTCTTATGAGCACCGCTCCGTCGTGAAGGGGGGAGGAGGGATTAAAAATACTCACCAGTAGATCCCGACTGACCCGGGCCTCGAGGGGGGTGCCGGATTCCACAAACTCATTAAGCCCGGCTTCTCTCTCAAAGACCATGAGCGCACCTATCCTCTTCTCCGCAAAGATCTCTACCGCCTTGACCACCTCCTCTATCACCTGAGAGTATTCGGTCTGAACCTTCACAAAAGGAGAACGGCCCATGTGAATAAGGGCTCGACGGATATCCTCCTGAAATATGATCACCACCACCAGGAAGATGGAGGACATAAAGGTCCCCAGCAACCAGTGCAGGGTGAGCAATTTCAGCTGATCGGCCACAAAATACATTACCACAATGATGGCCAGCCCCGCAGCCATTTGAACCGCTCGGGTGCCTCGAATGAGTAGAAGAAGTCGATAAAGCAGGTATGCCACAATGGAAATGTCCACGATATCCTGCCAGCGCAGGAACTTCCAGGGGGGCCAGAGGGTCATATCCTCTCCCGGAGATGATCTATCACGGCCAGGGCCTCCCGGCACCAGGCCACATTGTGAACCCGCACCAGATCCGCTCCGGACAGGGCCAGAAACACCACCGTGGCCACCGTCCCGATGTCCCGCTCCCGGGCCTCCTTTTTGAGTATCTCCCCGAGAAAGGCCTTTCGAGAGGGACCGTAAAGCACGGGATAACCGAGCTCCCTGAAGGCCCGCACGGCCCTGAGAAGGGCCAGATTGTCCTCGAAGCGCTTGCCGAACCCTATTCCGGGATCCACAATGATTCCCTGGGGAGGTACCCCCAGGGACCGGACCAGCTCGGCTCTCTCCCGCAGGAATTCCCGGATCTCGCGCACAGGATCCTCGTAGCGGGGATCAATCTGCATGGTCTGGGGGGTGCCCTTCATGTGCATGAGAACCACCGGAGGACGGTGACGGCGAATAACCTCCGTCATCCCCGGATCGAAACGGAGAGCACTAACATCGTTTACGATGTCCGCTCCGGCGGAAAGGGCCTCCTCGGCCACCCGGGCCTTGTAGGTATCCACCGAAATTGGAATCTCCGGGAAGCGTTGCCTCACGGCCTCGATCACCGGGATGACCCGGCGCAACTCCTCCTCCTCGGATACGGGCTCGGCAAAGGGACGAGTGGATTCCCCGCCGATATCCAGAATGTCCGCCCCGTCCTCTATGAGTCGCTCGGCCTGTCTTAACGCCGCCTCCGGGTGATAAAAACTCCCCCCGTCCGAAAAGGAATCCGGGGTTACATTGAGAATTCCCATTATGTAAGTGCGTAAGCCCCACCTGAAAATCTTCCCCCTAACCCGGAAATACCCCATTTTTTAACGGCTCCAGATCGGAAAGGAGTTTTTTCAGAGTCTCTCCATCCAGGGTTTCTTCCTCAAGCAGAGTCTCTGCCAGGATGTGAAGATACTTAATATGTTTGCCGAGCAACTCTCGGTCTTTCTCATAACACTTTCGCACAATGTTTTCCACCTCTTTGTCAATCTTTCGAGCTGTTTCCTCACTATATCCTCTCATATCAAAACATCCCCGAGCTATATGACCGAGATAGTCTCCGGAGGGAAACACCAGCGGTCCCAGGTTATCACTCATACCCCACTCGCAGACCATTTTGCGAGCGATCTCCACGGCCTTCTCCAGATCGTCGCCGGCTCCGGTGGAGGCCTGACCGAACACATATTCCTCGGCAACTCGACCCCCGAGAAGGATCATGATCTTTTTGATGAGATAATCCCGGGGATATACATGTCTCTCGTCAATAGGGAGCTGCTGCAGAACCCCCAGCGTGCGGGAACGGGGAATGATGGAAACCTTGTAAATGGGATCCACCCCGGGCAGGAGATACGCTATAAGGGCGTGACCCGCCTCGTGATAGGCGGCCAGCTGCTTCTCCTCCTCGGTGATGATGATACCTTTCCTTTCCCTTCCGAGAAGGATCTTATCCTTGGCCCTTTCTATATCTTCCATGTCCACCCTGTCTTTGCCCTGGCGGGCCGCCAGCAAAGCCGCTTCGTTCAAAAGATTGGCCAGATCCGCTCCGGTAAATCCCGGGGTGCTTTTAGCCACCACGGCCAAATCCACATCAGGAGCCAGGGGGATCCGGCGGGCATGAACCCTCAATATTGCCTCCCGCCCCCTGAGATCCGGAGGAGGCACCTCCACCCTTCGATCGAAACGGCCCGGCCTCAAGAGCGCAGGATCCAGAATATCCGGGCGATTGGTGGCGGCAATGACCACGATTCCATCCTGAGATTCAAATCCATCCATTTCCACCAGGAGCTGATTCAGGGTCTGTTCCCTTTCCTCATGCCCCCCTCCCGCCGCGGCCATACGATGCCGTCCCACCGCATCGATCTCGTCAATAAAAATGATGCAGGGACAGTACTTCTTGGCCTGTACGAAGAGGTCCCGTACCCGGGCCGCCCCTACCCCCACGAAAACCTCCACAAAATCCGAACCACTGATACTGAAGAAGGGAACACCGGCTTCCCCCGCTATCGCCCTGGCCAGGAGAGTCTTCCCCGTGCCGGGAGGACCCACCAGAAGAATGCCCTTCGGCATACGCCCCCCCAGACGGGTAAATTTGTGGGGATCTTTCAGGAATTCCACCACCTCCCGCAACTCCTCCTTGGCCTCCTCCACCCCGGCCACATCCTGAAAACTGACCTTTACCTCCTCCGGTCGAATCAGACGGGCCCGACTCCGCACAAAGGAAAAAAACTGAGAAGGAAAGGATACCGGCCGGCGATTGAAAATCAAAAATAACACCCCAACCAGCACACCCCCTAACAAAATCCAGCCCCAGAACGGTATCCCCCTGGGCTCTCCCTCCAGATAAATCTTCACCAGATAGCGTCTGAGAAAAGGAATAAAATCCGGATTGTTCGGCTTGTAGAAGATATATTTGTGTCCCCTTACATCACGAGCCTCTACCCGCGAACCGTGAATGTGTACCTCCTCTATGTGCCCGCTCCGAACCTCTTCCAGAAAAGCATTGTAACTAATATTGGCAGGTTCCGGAGAATTGAAAAACAGGATTATCAGTATAAGTAACAACAGGAAACTAACAAATCCTATCCCCTGCCAGAAACTATTCAGGCTAACTTCCCTCCCTTACTATCTCGATACATTGTATAGTTTTTTGGGGAATCAGGCAAGTTTCCGGAAAATCAAACAGAGAAACTCCTCCCCCTCCAGGGGCTCAAAACCTGGATGGCGGTAACAACCCGGTATGGCCACGATACGGCCCTCCATTTCCACGAGAGGCCAGGCATCCCTTTCCTCGGGATCCAGACCCAGCTCCCACAGGAACTTTTTTAGCTTCTGGTGCCCGACCCCAGGACGGTAAATCCGATCTCCGGGCCGGCGGTTGCGAAGGACCAGGGGAAAAGAACCCCTGATCCTCACCGCCTCCGGCGGACAATCCCCTCCCGAACGCACCTCCACCCGCCAGCCTCCGGGAAGCTCGTACTCTCCGGAGGATTCGATTACCAGCCGAAAGGGTTCGACCCGTGGAAGGGCCCGGGAAAGGATCCTTATCCTTCCGGGGGCCCTCCGGGCCACGAATCCTCCGGGAAGGGACACCGGCCCCCGGGCCTTTCCGGAAAGAAGCCCCTCTAGGGCCTCGAGCTGGCTCCGCCTCACCCGCATGAGGGGCACCCCGGCCTCCCCCAGGGCCTTCCAGAAGACCCTGCGCCTCAGGGCCACCGGAAGATCCCGCAGAACCGGCACGGATAGGGCGATCTCCTTTTCTCTGAGACGGGCCCTCTGATAGGCCTCCCGGGTCAGATCCTCGATGAGTTCCTCCTCCTCGGCCAGGATAAGGGCGGTGCGGCGGAGATTCTCCCGAACCCGGGAGTGAAAATGCCTCTCCAGAAAGGGAATGAGCAGATGCCGGACCCGGTTGCGGAGGAAACGCACATCCCGATTGGTCTCGTCCTCCCTCCAGTCGAGACCTCTGGCCAGGGCGAAATCCCGGATCTCTTCCCGGGTGACCAGAAGGAGCGGTCTCACGATGTACCCCTCGCGTTTTACGGGAATACCCGCAAGTCCCCGCCTTCCCGCACCCCGCAGAAACCTGAGCAGCACCTCCTCGGCGAGATCGTCGGCCTGATGGGCCAGGGCGATCTTCTGAAGGTCGAGATTCCGGCGCAACCTCTCGAAAAAACGATACCGGAGTTCCCTTCCGGCCATCTCCAGGCTCAGCCCCTCTCTCCGGGCGTATTCCCGCACCGGTCCCACCCCGTAAATGAAGGGGAGGCCCTTTTCCCGTACCCTGCGATACACGAAGAGGGCGTCCTCCAGGGAGCCCCTGCGCAGGCGATGGTCGTAATGGGCCACCCAGAGCTTCAAGTCGTACTCCCGGGCCAGCAACCAGAGCACCTCCAGAAGGACCACGGAGTCCACCCCCCCGGACACGGCCACCAGGACCCGGTCCCCGGGGGAAAACAACCCGTAACGCTCGATGGCCCGGCGAACCTTTCTAAGAAGTGAGGTCTTCAAGGATCTTCCGTGCCTCTCCGGTGTGACGGCTATAGGCCTCCTTGGCCAGGTGCAGAAGCGCCCCGCTCACCTTTTTCCAGGGTGGCAATCCCTCCAGGTCGAGAAAACGGCTCCTCGGAAGAGGGACCGGCCGAAACCGCAACCGCTCTTCAAGTCCCCTCCCGGTCTCCTCCCCCTGCACGGGGACAGCCAGTTCCGAGGGACGCTCCCCTTCCAGGGACCGGAAAAAGCCGAAAATACTTCCCAGATCGTATTCCCGGTGGAATTCCTCTATGTCCTCGTTAATCCTTCTGGCCCACACCTCCAGAGCACGGAGCTTTTTCTGATATTCCGGAAGCCCGGTCACCAGTCTCTTGTAGGTGTCCTCAAAAAGACGCAGAAACTTCCCCTTGGAGGTGAATCCCCGAGTCCGGAGCGTCCGAAAGAGCCTCTTTCTTATGGTGGGAGAATAAACCAGGTATTCGTCGTGGTAAGAACGCACGGATTTTCCGGTGATCTCCTCGAACCGGCGCACCAGATCCTCGTCCTTGAGCATAAAGATGAGTCTTACGATCTCCCTCAGGATCTTTTCCTCCTCCTTTTCGAACTCCTTGAGCTCCCGGAGATACTCCTCGATTTCCTCCTCGAGCACCTTGCGGTGGGTAAAGTATCTCTCGGCAATCTCGCGCCTGACCTCGAGGGAGAGGCTTTCCGCCAGATCCTCGAAACCGTCCTGCAACATCCTCACCCCTCCACCGGAATTCGGACCTCCACCACCGTGCCCGCCCCCTCCCGGGAGGTTACCCGCAGATCTCCCTTTAGATTTTCCACAATTCGATAAACAACCGCAAGCCCGAGTCCCGTGCCCCGGGGTTTGGTGGTGAAAAAGGGTTCAAACATTCGGGCCCGTATCTCGGACGGGATCCCCGGACCGTAGTCCCTGATCCGGAAACGATGGAAATCCCGCCCGGGCTCCATCTCCACCTCCACCCAGGGTCTTCCCGTGTGAAGGGAGGCCTCGGCGGCGTTGCGCAGGAGATTCTCGAAGATCTGACGCCACTGCTCCCTATTGGCCTTTACCCTCACTTCCGGGACCCGCATCCGCACCTCCACCTGGGCGAAGAGGTCCTGATTGGCCTGTATTATCTCCTCAAAAAGGGCCCTCACCTCGAATTCCTCCCGCTCGCCCCTCTCCGGCCGGGCAAAGAAGAGGAAGTTGTTCACCAGGCGATTGAGGCGTTCGCTCTCCCGGGAGATCACCTCCAGTATGGGAGCGAGTTCCTCCACCCCCCGGAGATTCTCCCGGAGAAACTCTATCCCCCCGCTTATGGTGGCCAGGGGATTCTTGATCTCGTGAATGAGCCCCGCGGCCATGGTCCCCAGAGAGGCCAGCCTCTCGGCCTCGCGCAGGCGTTCCTCCCTCCGCCGGGCCTCGGTAATGTCCTGAAAGAGAAAACCCCAGCCTAGGATCCGGGATCCCTTCCGCAGGGGAAACAGGGAATAGCCCAGAATTTTTTCCCCGTGCCGGAACTCTCCCCTTCCGGAAACCGGAACTATCTCCGGGGAAAGCAGTTCCCGAAGCCCCTGTCCACGCTGCAGCTTCCCGAGGATCTCCTCGGCCCGGGGATTCCAGGAAAGCACCCGTAGCTCCGGATCCAGAAACACGAGCCCCGCCGAAAGGGAGGAAAGGAGATACCTCTGGATGTCCTCCTGCCGGGCCAGTTCCGAATGGAGCCGGGAAAACTTAAGGGCCAGAAAGCCGGTAAGCCCCAGGGCCCCCAGATAGACAAAAAAGTAAAGCCAGTCGGTAAAATCGAGCGTCCCGTCCCGCAGGACAAAGAAATAGACCAGAATTCCCAGGGCAACGAGGGTAACCCGATCCGCTCTTGCGGAGTCCCCCGAAAGGGCCGTCTCCAGCGGCGGAAGGAAAACGAGAAAGATCAGGGGGCTTTCCCGTCCCCCGGTAAAGTAGAGAAGCAGGGTAACCAGGGAAAAGTCGAGGATTTTGCCGAGCCAGAAGGTCAGCGACTCTCCGGAAGAACTCCGAATCTGCCGGAAGAGCAATCCCGAAAAAGCCAGAATGTAGGCCACCAGGAAGTATAAAAGGTAAAACCTCTCCAGCTTAAAGACGAACAGAGCCACGAAAACGGAGAGCAACAGGCGTATCCACAGGGAAAGGGTCACCATCTCTCTATCCCAGGCCGTATTTCTGGAGCCGATAACGGAGGGATCGGACCGAAAGCCCGAGGAGCCGGGCCGCCTCTTCCCGGTGGCCTCCGGTGCGCCTCAGGGCCTCCTGGAGCAGCTTCTTTTCGATTCCGGCCAGGAATTCCTCCAGATCGAGGCCCTCAGGGGGGAGACGGACCTCCGCTCCGGTTTGAGGGGTATCCCGATCCGGCCTCAAAGTGAGGGTCTCGGGAAGGATCAGGGGCCCGGTCTCCAGCGCCACCGAGCGCTCGATGATGTTCTCGAGCTCCCGCACATTGCCCGGAAAGTCGTACTCCATCAGGGCCCTGAGGGCGTATTCCGAGATGCCGATCCCGCTCTTTCCCAGCTTCTCCGCGTACTTCCTGAGAAAGTGCTCCACGAGAAGGGGGATGTCCTCCCGGCGTTCCCTCAGGGGAGGAAGGTGCACCGAGAGGACATTCAGCCTGAAGTAGAGGTCCTGCCGGAAACGCCCGGCCCTGACCTCCTCCTCGAGATTCTTGTTGGTGGCCGAGATTATGCGCACATCCACCCGGATCTCTCCGGTGCTTCCCAGGGGGGTGAAGGTCTTGTACTCCACCACCCGGAGGAGTTTCACCTGGAGTTCGGGCGGAAGATCCCCGATTTCGTCAAGGAAGATCGTCCCGCCGTGGGCCTGAGCGAAGAGCCCGGGTTTATCGTGTTTCGCCCCGGTAAAGGCCCCGGCCTTGTAGCCGAAAAGCTCCGACTCCAAAAGCGACGCAGGGATCCCCCCGCAGTTCACCACCACGAAGGGTTTTTCCGCACGGGGGGAGAGACGGTGAATGGCGCGGGCCACCAGTTCCTTTCCCGTACCGGACTCACCGGTAATCAGCACATTGCTTTCGGCCCGGGCAATCTTGGGAAGCAGGGCGAAGAGCCTGCGCATAGCCGGGCTTCGCCCCACTATGCCCATGAATTCCTGAGGAGGAGCCTCCGCGGGGGGGAATCGTCGCAGGGCCTCCTTGAGTTTCCGGCGCAGGTCCTCCAGACGAAAGGGTTTGGGCAGGTAATCGTAGGCTCCCTCCCTCTTGGCCCTTACCGCCGAATCCAGGGAGGCGTAGGCCGTTATGACTATGACCGGGGTTTCCCGACCCTCACGCCTGAGTCTCTCCAGAAATTCCAGCCCCCCCATCTCCGGCATCCGGAGATCCAGAAGGATGAGGTCCGGTTCTTCCCGTTCGAGGATCTTCAGGGCCTCCGTGCCGTCGCCGGCAATAAGCACCCGATAGCCTTCCTTCTCCAGAAAGAGCTGAAGGAACCTCTGAAAGCTCTGATCGTCGTCCACGATCAGGATCCGGGGGCTTTCCGAAGACATCAAAGTCTATTATAAGCAAATTCGTCATGAAAGACGACCGTTTTTACATGCGGGAGGCCCTGCGCGAGGGTCGGAAGGGTCTCGGGCGCACCAGCCCCAATCCTCCGGTGGGAGCCGTGGTGGTGGATCCGGAAACCGGAGGGATCGTGGCCCGCGGGTATCACCGACGGGCCGGGGAACCGCACGCCGAGGTGGAGGCCCTGAGACGGGCCGGGGAGCGGGCCCGCGGGGCCACCCTCTATGTAACCCTCGAGCCCTGCAACCACCACGGCCGCACCCCTCCCTGCACCGAGGCCATCCTTGCGGCCGGCATCCGCCGGGTGGTTGCGGGAACCAGGGATCCCAATCCGAAAGCCCGCGGAGGGCTCGAATACCTCCGGAGCCGGGGCCTTGAGGTCCGGGCCGGAGTGCTCGAGAGGGAATGCCGTTATCTCTGCCGATTTTTTCTGAAACGGGTCCTCACCGGAGTCCCCTGGGTGATCCTCAAGGTGGCCGCAAGTCTTGACGGCCGCATCGCCACCCGCACCGGGGACTCCAGGTGGATCACCGGGGAGGAGGCCCGCCGCCACACCCACCGCCTGAGGGACCTCTGCGATGCCATCCTGGTGGGCAAAAACACCGTCCTTGCCGACGATCCCGAGCTCACCTGCCGCATCCCGGGAGGCCGGAACCCCATAAGGATCGTTCTCGACACCCGTCTGCGTCTTTCCCCGGAATTCAAAGTTTTTAAAACCGCCCGGGAGGTGCCCACCTGGATCGTCTGCGGGGAGGGGGCCGATCCCGAAAGGGAAAGGGTTTTTAAAGCCCTGGGGGTGGAGGTCATTCGCGTTCCGGAGAAGGCCGGGCGGGTGGACCTCGGAGCCCTCCTTGAAGCACTTTCTAAGCGGGAAATCCTTTCGGTGCTGGTGGAGGGCGGGGGCGAGGTCCACGGGGCTTTCCTGGACGAGGGGCTGGCGGATGAAATCTTCTTCTTCGTGGGGCCGGTGATCATCGGCGGGAAGGAAGCCCCGCAGGCGGTGGCCGGAAAAGGCCCGGCCAGGCTTTCACAGGCCCTCTGGCTTAAAGATCTCCGTATAAAACGCCTCGGGAATTCCCTCCTCCTTCACGGACTCTCGGAGGCGGGCCTCCGCATCCTGGAGAGCACCTCCTGAAGCTCCCGCCGAAGTTCTTCAGGGGGCTTTTCCGAGGAAAACACGCGGTGGGCCCTCTTTATCTTTTCGGAAAGCGCCAATTGACTCCGGAGAAGCCCCTCCACGAGCGCCGGATCCTCAAGTCTCTTAAGAAGCCGCTTTCTCTGCAGGGCCTCTCCGCAGGCCACCACCCAGACCTCGTCGAAGAGCCCCTCCCAGCCGGCCTCAAAGAGAAGGGGTATCTCGGCAAAGACCAGATCGGCTCCGGAGTGGCTCTCAAAGAAGGCAAGAAGCTCCTTTCTAACAAGCGGGTGAAGCAGGGCCTCCAGTTTCCGCCGGAGGACCTCGTCGCAGACGATTCGTGCGAGAATTTGCCGGCGATCGAGGGTCCCGTCGGCTCTTACGGCCCAGGGGCAGAGGGCCTTCACCCTCCGGTGGGCCTCCCCGCCGGGAGCGATGAGCCTCCTTACCGCCTCGTCGGCCGAAAAGACGGGATGGCCGAGGTCCTTAAGAATGGCGAGAAGGGTGGTCTTCCCGGTGGCCGGGCCCCCGGTGACGGCTACTTTCCGCAAGCCCTTAACTCCTCAAGAAGTTTTTCGAAATCGGGAGGCGGCGGGGCCTCGAAGGAGAGTTTCTCCCCGGTTACGGGATGTTCAAAGGCCAGACGCCAGGCGTGAAGCATCTGCCTTTCGGCCTTCGGACCCTGAGGACGCCTCCCCCCGTAAAGGGGATCCCCCACGATGGGGTGGCCGATGTGGGAGAGGTGAACCCGGATCTGGTGGGTGCGGCCGGTATAGGGACGGACTTCGAGCAGGGCCGCCCGCCGGAAGGCCTCCCGCACCCGGTAAAAGGTCTCGGCCTCGCGTCCCCGGGGGGCCCCGGCCATCATCCTCTTGCGGTGCACGGGATGCCGGCCTATGGGCGCGTTTATCTTCCCGGCCCGGGGCTCCGGCACCCCGTGGACCAGGGCCAGGTACCACTTCTCCACCGCCCGGCCCTTGAACATGGCGGTGAGGGCGAGATGCGCCCGGTCGTTCTTGGCCACCACCATGAGGCCGGAGGTATCCTTGTCCAGCCGATGCACGATTCCCGGGCGCAGCTCCCCCCCTATCCCGGAAAGACCGGAAAGCCTCCGGAGGAGACCGTGCACCAGAGTGCCCCCGGCGTGCCCGGCTCCGGGATGCACCACCACCCCCGGGGGCTTCACGATCACGGCCAGGTCCCGGTCCTCGTAAAGGATCTCAAAGGGCACCTCCTCGGGCTCGAGCCGGATCCTTTCCGGCGGGGGGACCCGGACCGTGATCTCCTCCCCGGCCCTCACCGGCCGGGAGGCCTTGAGCTTCTTCACCCCCGGGATCTCAACCAGGCCGCAGGCCAGGAGTTTCTTTACCCGCGAGCGGGTAAGCTCCGGTATTTTTCCGGAAAGGAAGACATCCAGGCGTTCGCCGGCGGCCTCCGGTTCGACTATTAAATGAAAAATCCTCTCCTCAGGCAAGATGTTCCCCGGCCGAGGGACAGAGGTCTTTAACCGGGCACCTCTCGCACTTCGGCTTCCTGGCGGTGCAGACCTTCCGGCCGTGGGCCTGAAGGACATAGGGGATCACGGCCCAGTCCTCCCGGGGGATAAGGGCCATAAGGTCCCGCTCGATCTTTTCGGGGTCCTTTTCCCGGGAAAGCCCCAGCCGGTGGGCCAGCCGCCTTACATGGGTGTCCACCGGAATTCCCTCCACTATGCCGTAGGCGTTGGCCAGCACGATGTTGGCGGTCTTGCGGGCCACTCCCGGAAGCTCGAGCAGGGCCTCCATGTTTTTCGGGACCTCGCCGCCGTGTTTTTCCACCAGGATCCGGCAGGCCTCCTTGATGTATCTGGCCTTCTGCTGGTAAAACCCCGTGGCCCGGATGTCCTGAGCCAGTTCCTCGAGATCGGCCTCGGCAAAGGCCCGGGCGTCGGGATACTTCCTGAAAAGCTCCGGGGTGACCCGGTTCACCCGCTCGTCCGTGCACTGGGCCGAAAGGATGGTGGCGATAAGGAGCTGCAGGGGATTTTCGAAGCGCAGGGCTATGCGGGCGTCGGGATAGGCCTTCTTCAGTCTCTCAAGGATCTCAAGCTCCCTTCTCATGGCTCAGGCTGGCCTTGAGGTGTCGGAAAAGCTCCTCCGGGAACCCCTCCTTTTCGGGGATCTCGAGCCTCTCGAATTCTCCCGGATAGGCCCTTTCTCCGGCCTCCCTGGCCCGGTTGATGAGGCGGGCGCTCAGGGTGGGCCTTAAGGCCTCGCTCGAGAGGAAAAAGAGGAGAAGTCGCCTGAAAAGGGCCTCATCGTAGGGGGCAAGCACCTTTCCCCCGGCGAGCTTGTCTTCAAGCTCGTAGCAGAGGTTCTTTAGCTGGTTTAAAAGCGGGATCTTAATCTGGGACTGGACCTGCTCCTCAAGGTGGATGTATTCCAGGGCCAGTCGCCCGTACTCCGCAAGCGCAAAGTCCCGCATGAGGAGGTGTTCCCGGAACCATTCCGAGAACCTGGTCCGGAGGTAGTCCACCAGACTCATGAAATCCACCTGGGAGCGCTGGAGACGCAGATCCTCCGGCGAGATACCGGCGACCGCGGCGATCCTCTCCAGGGAAAGGGTCCCGGTGTAGATGTGAAGCAGGGCCGCAAGATAGTGCCTGTCCGAGAAGGCCACCGGTTTGCCCATGATGGTGTCCTGGGGCCCGCGCCTCCGGTAACGCTCGAGCGCCGCCTCCACCCAGGCCGAAGTGAAGTAACCCATTCCCCTTTACCCCTTCCGGTTTGAATCCAAGTTTATAGCACTTTCCTTACCTCCGAAAGACTTTTAGAATTCTGGTCATGAAATGGTCGGACTGGCTCGCGGCCCTCAGCACGGCCTTCTGGCCCCTGATCCCCCTCTTCTGGCTCCCCCTTCACCTCCTTCCAAGGGTGAGAAAAGCCCTGGGCCTCTTCTTTTATCCCGTTATCGTTACCCTCTGGTTGATTATAGCCTACCTCGTTCTTACCCGGAAAATCTTTGCCGCCGCGGGGGTTGTCAACCTTCCCGCCCCCGTGAGGGTCCTGGGAGCGGTGTCCCTCCTGGCCGGGCTTCTCCTCCAGGTGCTAACGGCTCTCTATCTGGGCAGGCGAATCATAGGTCTGCCCCACTTCAGGCCCTCCGCCGCAAACACTCTGGTCACCGAGGGCCCCTTTCGCCTGTGCCGTCACCCCACCTATCTCGCCCACAGCCTGATCTTCTTCGGGACCTTTCTCCTTTCCGGGTATCTCACGGTGGCCCTGGTGGCTCTCCTCGACCTCCTTTTAACCCGGCTCCTGATCATTCCGCTTGAGGAAAGAGAGCTTCACGAGAGATTCGGCAAAGAATACGAGGCCTATTGTCGCGAGACACCGAAAATGCTTCCGGGGTTTAGGTTATGAGGAATTTCTACCGGAAAATGGCGGTGGTGGCCCTGCTGTATCTCGCCGAGGGGCTGCCCTTCGGCTTCGTCTATGTGACCCTTCCGGTCTATCTCCGGACCGAGGGGGTCAACCTCGTCGAGATAGGTCTCCTCTCGCTGGCCGGTCTTTCCTGGAGCCTGAAACCCCTATGGGCCCCGCTGGTGGATCGCTACGGACGGAAGTATCACTGGATGCTGGGTGCCCTCACGGGGCTGGCCCTTTCCGTGGCCCTGCTCTCCCTGGTTCCCCCGGCCGGAAAGCTCTACATCCTTTTCGTGTTTCTCTGTACCCTCTCCTCGGCCACTCTGGACATCGCCGTTGACGGCTACACCATCGAGCTTCTCACCGAGGAGGAACTCGGCCCCGGAAACGGGGTGCGGGTCTCGGCCTACCGGGTGGCCATGATCGGCTCCGGAGGCGGTCTCGTGGCCCTCTCCCACTTTCTGGGGTTCAGGCCGGCCTTCCTGGCCCTGACGGTGATTTTCCTGGCGCTGGCCGCCGTCATTCTCCTTCTGCCGGACATGCGGCTTCCCTCAATAACTCAAAAAAGCAGCGACATATTCGGACAATACATCGATCCGCTAAAGGATTTTCTCAAAAGGCCCTATGCCCCGGCCGTCCTCTTTTTCGTGCTCACCTTCAAGATCGGGGATGCCACCATGGGCTCCATGATCTACCCCTTCTGGGTGGACCGTGGGTTTTCCAGACTCGAGATCGGTCTCATCTCCGGCACCCTGGGAAGCGTGGCCACCATCGTGGGTTCGCTGGTGGGGGGTGGACTCATCCGGCATCTCGGGCTCTTTAGGGCCCTCTGGATGCTGGGCCTCGCCCAGTCCCTTTCCAACCTGGGCTACGCCTACGCCGCCCTTCCGGAGTCCGCCCGCTGGACGGTCTACGGAGCCTCCATCGTGGAAAGCTTTACCGGGGGCCTCGGGACGGCGGCCTTCCTGGCCTTCCTCATGCGCCTATGCCGGAAGGACATGAGCGCCAGCCAGTACGCCCTGCTCTCAACACTTTTCAGTCTGTCCTTCACCCTGTCCCGGGCCCTGGGGGGGTTCGGAGCGGAGTATCTGGGCTACGCCGGGTTCTTCTTCCTAACCTTCTGGATCTCGCTCCCGCCCCTTCTCCTGGTTCCGGTGGTGATTAAGGCCGTCCCCCGGGATTAAAGCCGCCACCAGGGCACGGCCTCCACCCCGCCGCGGTCTCTTCGCCACCGGAAGGCAGATGTCATTATCGTGCCTCAAGTTTCTTCCAAAAAAAAAGGATTTACAATCTCGATCCCTTCTATTTTCATCCCGTGCGAGAGGTCTTCTGTAAAGATCGTCCGGCATCCTGCCCTTAAGGCCGCACTAACAATAAGCGCATCCCAGAGGGAGATTCTATACTTCCGGCTTATCTCGATTCCTCTCAATACCAGATCCGGATCAGCATTAACCACCGGAAATTGCGCATAAAGCCGGACAACCTCTTCGGCTCTCTCCTCCGGAATTCCCATCTTCCGGGTAAGAACAACATACAATTCCTGTAATACCTGAACCGAGATCACCAACTTTCCTGAAGACCGCCACTTGCCGAGCAATTCTCCGGCGATGGCCCGTTTCCGGAGATCCTTTCTCTCATATTCGTAAGCCAGCACATTGGTGTCAAAAAGGCTTTAAACATCGTAGAGTTCCTCGCGATCCCATCCTTCCAGGTGCCCTCCCACCTCCCGGGCCAAAGCCCGAAGTCTCTGGTCAAGCTCCATGTAAAACCTCTCCTTCCCGAGTTCCTCTTCAAGGCGCTCCCGGACAAAAGCCGAAATACTCTTTCCCAAAAGAGCCGCCCTCCTCTTAAGCTCCTTCCAGGTTTCTTCAGGGAGCGAAACCGTTATGACTTTCGTGGCCCTTCTCACCCTTTCCTCCTCGATTTAAAAATTTGCCTTTTATTCAATCAAATAAACCGTAAAGTCGTTTAAAGTCAATTAAAGCCGCCACCAGGGCACGGCCTCCACCCCGCCGGGAAGCGAAAAAGCCTCCTTTCCGGCATGCACGAGCCAGGTCTTTTCGAGCCCGGGAAGGATCTCTCTGAGTTTTAAGAGGGCCTCCGCGTCCTTAAGCCCCGGCTTCCCGGTGAGCTTCGCCTCAAAAGGCCTGAAAGGCAGGGCCGAACTTTAACAGAAAATCCACCTCCCATTCCCGCCCTCCGGAGGTATGGAGGAAGAAAAGCGCGGCTCCGGGCACGAGATCCTTAAGACTCCAGAGATTCATGAAAACCAGGGTCTCAAAGAGTGCGCCCAGAAACTCCCGGGGGACCTCCTCCGGATGCGTGTATCCGGCCAGGGCACAGGCCAGCCCCGGATCGAGATAGTAGAATTTGGGCCGCTTGAGGATCCATTTCGGGATATTTGTCCTCCCCCGGAGCGGCCCTCTCCGGAAGCCTCATCTCCCGGGCTAGCGCAAGAAGCCCCTCCGGCGGACCGTAAAGCTCGTCCAGGAGAAACCCCGTAAGATCGAGATAGACCGCCCTTCCGGCCAGGCTCTCGGAAACCCTGGAGATAAGAGAGTAGCTCCTCCGGGGCCCGCTCCACCAGGGTCCTCACCTCCGGGTCGTCCAGGGTAAGATAGGGCCAGTCCTTAACCGGAGGCTCGTTCCTGAGGAGGGTACTCTTTCCAACCTGGCGCGGGCCGGTGAGCACCACCACCGGCGAAAACCGCAGCGCCCGCCGCAGACTCTCCGCCACCAGCCTGGGGATGTATGCATTTCGTTTCACGGTGTGAAATATTTTATATCAGGATCTGAAAAAATAAACACCCACCACCGCGCCTCCGTTTCCCCTTCATGGCCCTTCCGGTCATTCCCGGGCCCGGAACCGTCCGCCGAAATAAGCCTTCCTATGCCGCCGCCAGCGCCCGGCGCACCCCGGCCTTAAGGGCCACGAACTCCGGCGCGTGGGTCAGCTCGGGCCGGAATAGACGGATATACTATTTTTAGAGAGATACAGCTTGCGGCTTCTATATATACGGCATAAAATCCTTATATGGGAGTCCGGCTGATCTATCATAAAAAGGAAACCTTACCCGTTCACTACGGTGGCTCAGCTTTTTGAAGACTTTGGAAGGCCCTGGAGGAGGTGAAAAAACATGAAAACTAAAAAGGTAAAAGTGGAGATCAAAAGCCTTGAGGAAACTTTAAGAGAGGCCCAAGCGGTGATGGAAACCCTTGCAAAAGGAAAAGTAGCAAAACCCGGAAAGTATGTTGTGGTTTTTCCGGACTGTAAAACCATGCGAAAAGTGCTTTCAGAAAGACGTCTTGAGCTTCTTAAGGCCGTGCGCAGACACCGCCCAAAGTCCATTTATGAGCTTGCCAACCTTCTTCACCGCAACCTGAGAAGCGTTCAGCAGGACGTTAAGATCCTCTCCGATTTAGGCTTCTTGGAGCTCGAGAGAAATCCCCGGGGGAAGAGGGATCGCCTCACACCCAAGGTCGCCTACAAGAAAGTGATCTTTGAGGTGGACCTGTAACCCGGTCGCCTTCTTAACCTTCACAGCGCCCGGTACACCCCGGCCTGAAGGGCCGCAAATTCGGGCGTGTGGGTCAGCTCCGGCCGTCGCGGATAGGGAAAGGGCACCCGGATCTCAATTGAGGGCCCGGCGCTCGGGGGCGCCCCACATGATGTAGGCCCCGCGCGGGGCCGCGGGAAAGCTCTCCAGAACCCCAGCCGGCGAAATCCTTTCAGGTGCAGGCCTCCTATCACACCACCTCCAGCAGAAATTCTCTAGTCCGCACAACTGTTAGGCACCGTGCCGTTGTAGCCGGAAAGGATAAGATGATAGCCGCCCCACCTCGAACTCCACCCCCTTTGCGGCCTCTTCATACCTCCTCATCCGCTCGTAAACCTCCCAGAGCCCCCGGCCCGAAAACACATACCCCGAAACCACCTCCCGGTCCTCGATCTTCGTCACATGCCGGCCCATGGGGAGATAAAAGTTCAGCCTGGCGTCAAAGTACCTGTTGGATAAGGCCTCAAGGGCAAGCGTCACCTGGTCGTAGTGGTTGCCGAGAGAGGAGGAGAGCCAGTCGTAGTAAAGGACGCCTCCGAGGATCCAGCTTCGCCACATCTGCCGAAGCCCCAGGCCCAGGTTCCACTCCTGACTTTCGTTGGTGCCGAAGCGGTAGATGTAGTTCATGAAAAGGACGGTGTCGTTATCCCCGGCCACGGGCACGAAGGCGTCCACATAGAAGTCCGAGGCCGCCTCCTCGCCCACCATCACCCCCGGCCGCACCTTCACCCTCCACACCCCGGCCGGGGCCGCCGAAACCACCACCAGCAGAAAAATCAACCCCAGAAGCAGAATTACTCTAGCCTTACGCATTCGTCCCCCTCAATGTCCGAAAATTCCCCGTTTTCCGGGCTTATATCCCGAAATCAGGCCCGAAGTCAAATTCAATCAAGTGTGAGAAGTGTAAGAAGAAGAAATTCCGATTACCATGGACTTGCGCACTCTTTCACAAAATTTCGTCGAATTTCTTCAAATTCGGTCCGGAACGCTTCCGGAGCAAGCCGGATGGCCGGAAAAGGCAGGGAGATAATTGCCACTCAGGATTTAGGGATGCCGGGGGATCAGGCCCCTGATTAAATCCGGTTAAATCCAGCGGCACCGGACGAACTCAAGAAGGCACGAAATAGGGGAAAAAGTAGCTTTCGCATCGTGGCGCGGGGGGAGGGGGCGAGGGTTTCGCGTCCTTCGGGGCGCAGGCGGTCGCTTACCAGGTGCAGAGCCGCAAGCCTCAGTCCCAGGGCCTCGGCGGCGGCAAACAGGGCCGCCGTCTCCATGTCCACGGCCACGGCCCGGGCGGAAAAACGACGGAGAAATTCTCGATCTTCCCGGTAAGGAGCATCGGTGGAGACCAGGGCCCCCACCCGAAACGAAACCCCCTTCACCTCAAGCGCCCTTTTCAGGCCCCGAAGAAGCCCGGAGGCCGGCCGGAAGACCCGGCGCCGGGGTAGATAGTGGCGGGAGGTGCCCTCCAGACTCAGGGCCTTTTCGGGAAGGAGGATCTCTCCGGGCGGGAGATCCTCCCTCAGGGAGCCGCACCACCCGTAAACCAGGACCTCCTCAACCCCGGCCGCGGCCAGGTTTTCCAGCAACATGACCGCCTGAGGGGCCCCCAGGGCCGGACCCGCCAGGGCCCCCTCACTTCCGTACCGGATCTCGGAGAGGAAAAGCCGCCGTCCCTCCCGAAAAGGGAGGAACTTCCTGAAAAAGCGAAAGTCGGGCTCGGTGAGGATCAGAACGGCCCGGGGTCCACACCGAAAGCCGGGCTCGGGTCTCGTTAGGCTTTCTTCCGGCAGGACTTCTCCCCCCTTAAAAGCTTCTCCCGGGCCTCGGCCAGGGCCTCTTCGGAAAGAAGGCTCACCGGCCAGTCCCTTGAGCAGGTGAGACACCTCACCCGGGCCCGGGCTCACCGGCCCACGAGCTCCGCCTCCTCTCCGCACACCGGACACCTTACCTTCACCGGATCAGGCCTCCTCGGCAAAGGTGGCTTTGCAGAAGGGGCAGTAGCGTCCGGGCCGTTTCCCGACCCTGAGGGCCGTAAAGGGTGCTCCGCAGGAGGGGCACTCCCCGGGTACGGGTTCGTCCCACAGCACGAAATCGCAATCCGGAGCCCGGGAGCAGGCGTAAAAGGTGCGCCCCCGGCGGGAGCGGCGTTTCACGATCTCTCCGTCACAGCCCTCCCGGGGACAGGAAAGACCGGTGCCCACGGGGCGCGTATAGCGACAATCGGGATAGTTCACGCAGGCCAGAAACTCCCCGAAACGCCCTTTCCGGAGCACCAGATCCCCTCCGCATTCCGGACAGCTTCCCCGGGATTCCGCCTCCCGGCGGACCAGGCGTAGCTTCCCTTCCCCGTCCCGTTCGTAATCCCCGGTAACCCGGCAGTCAGGATAACGGCTGCAGGCCAGGAAGGGACCGGCGCGTCCCACCCGAAGAAGCATCTCCGCTCCGCATTCCGGGCACCTGACCCCCGAAGGGAGACCGGCCTTAAGGGAAGCCATGTTCTCTTCCGCGGCCCTGAGATCCCGCAGGAGATCACGGTAAAATCCGGCCAGCACCCGGTGTCTCTCCGCCCGCCCCTCGGCGATCTCGTCGAGAAAGGCCTCCATGCGGGCCGTGAATCCCGGATCCATCAGTTCGGGAAAGGATTTCACCAGGAGCTCGTTCACCAGCAGGCCCAGCTCCGTGGGGCGAAGCGTTCCGGCCACGCTTTCCACATATCCCCTTTCCCTGATGGTGGACACTATCTGGGCGTAGGTGGAGGGACGCCCTATTCCTTTCTCCTCCAGGGTGCGGATGAGGGTGGCCTCGGTATAACGGGCCGGCGGTTTGGTGAAGTGTTGCCTGGGAAGGAGTTTTCTGAGTTCCACCCGTTGACCCTCTTCCAGGCCCGGAAGGAGCTGATCCTCCTCGGGCACCGCATAGACCGCCAGAAAACCCGGGTGCAGAAGCCTCCGTCCCCGGGCCACGAACCCGTAGGGGCCGGCCACGATCTCCACCACCGTGGTCTCGTAGCGAGCCGGGGTCATCTGGGAGGCCAGAAATCGCCGCCAGATGAGGTCGTAAAGTTTCCAGGCGTCGGGATCGAGCACTCCCCGAAGCCTTTCCGGAGGGAGGTCGAACCGGGTGGGACGAATGGCCTCGTGGGCCTCCTGAGCGGTGGCCCGAGACCGGTACTCCGGAGGGCGTTCCGGCAGGAAGTCCCTTCCGAAGGCGTTTTCGACGATTCTGCGCGCCGCCTCCTGAGCCTCCCGGGCCACCCGGACCGAATCGGTACGCATGTAGGTGATCAGCCCCACCGGCCCCTCCCCGGGAATCTCCACCCCCTCGTAAAGCCTCTGGGCGAGATACATGGTCTTTCTGGCGGGAAACCGAAAACGCCGGAAGGCCTCCTGCTGGAGCGTGCTGGTAATAAAGGGAGGAGGGGTTTTCCTCAGGACCTCACGGCGCCTGAGCGAGGCCACCTGCAGCCCCTCTTCGGCCACCACCCTCTCCAGCTCTCCGAGGACGGCCTCGGTCTCCTCCCGGCTCCGGGGACGAAGCTTCCGGCCCTCCTTTTTCTCCAGACGGGCGAGAAAGTCCTCCCCCCTAAGGGTGCGCAACTCCGCCTCGATGGTCCAGTACTCCTCCGGCCGAAAGGCCCGGATCTCGGCCTCGCGCTCGCAAATCAACCGCAAAGCCACCGACTGAACCCGACCGGCCGAAAGCCCCCGTTTGACCTTCTCCCAGAGAAGGGGGGAGAGGTGATAACCCACCAGGCGATCCAGAACCCGGCGAGCCCGCTGGGCCTCGTACTTCCTCTCGTCCAGATCCGCGGGGTTTTGCAGGGCCTCGCGAATGCCCCTGGCGGTAAGTTCGTAAAGAAGGAGCCTGCGCACCGGCTTACCCAGGGGGCGGAGCTCCTCCGCGATGTGCCAGGCTATGGCCTCTCCCTCCCGGTCGGGATCGGGCCCGAGATAAACCTCGTTCACCTTGCGGGCCAGCTTCCGGATCTCCTCGAGGACCTTCTTTTTACCCCGAATGATCTCGTATTCGGGCTCGAAGCCGTTTTCCACATCCACCCCGAGACGGCTCTTGGGCAGATCCTTTACATGCCCCACCGAGGCACACACCTCGTAGTCCGATCCCACCACCTTTTTGATGGTGCGCACCTTGGTGGGGGATTCCACCACTATGAGTCCCTTCTTCATCTTCCGACCTCCCGGATCCATCCTTTACTTATAAAAAAAACTCTACGCAAGACCTCCCCGAAAACGAGTCCAGGGACACCCCCCCTGAACCCACTCAAAATCACCTGAATAAGAACCATCCCTTAAGATCTTGACTCAATTTTTTATGTTTGATATAAATGGGACAATCATGCGGGTAAGTTTGCGGTTAATTTTCCCTGTTATATTCCTTTCCATCGTAATTATATGTTTTGATCCCAATATTACTTTATCTTTCAAACAAAACGCCTATTCCTTAACCGAAGATTACAATGACGAAAATGTACTGGAAGAACACCTTGAACTCCTTCCAGAAGAAATCGTTTCGGAAAGACTGCCTTCCAATCTTAATGACCAGGTCAATTACTTCATTAGATATTTTACCGGCAAGCGTAGAGATCTGTTTGCCATCTGGTTAAAACGTTCTGGAAGATATCTTCCTATAATCGAAAACATATTTGAAAAACAGGGGTTACCGAAGGATCTTGCCTATCTGGCAATGATAGAAAGCGGTTTCAATCCCTTTGCCTATTCCAGAGCCGGAGCGTGCGGAATATGGCAATTCATGCGTTCCACCGCCCGCAAGTATGGGTTGAAAATCGACTACTGGATTGACGAAAGACGCGACCCGGAGAAGTCTACCCGCGCGGCGGCGCTCTACCTTTCGGATCTTTACTCCATGTTCGGGGACTGGCGCCTGGCCTGTGCCGCTTACAATGCCGGGGAGGGCAAAATCTACAGGGCCATACTCCGTTATCGCACCAGGGACTACTGGAGATTGTGTCGATACGGCTTCCTCCGCAGAGAGACCAAAAATTATCTTCCCAAGTGGATGGCTGCCATAATTATTGCCAAAAATCCGGAAAGATTCGGTTTTTTCGTAAAGTATGATCCGCCTCTCGATTACGAGACGGTTATGGTGCCCGGGGGGACGGATCTCCGCATGGTGGCCCTGGCCGCGGGGGTGGATTACGAAACCATTCGCTGGCTCAACGCCGAATTGCGCCGGGCCAAAACCCCACCTTATCTCGATAAATATCCGGTAAAAGTCCCCTTCGGCACTGCGGAAGCCGTCCGAAAATACTTAAGGCGGGTGCGCTTCGTCTATCATCGCCGGGCCCTGCGACACCGGGTAAGACGGGGAGAGACCCTCCTCAAGATCGCTTCCTATTACAAGGTGCCCCTTCGGGTTCTCAAAAGAGTAAACGGAATATCCGGCAGTTTCATCCGGGTGGGCCAGATTCTGGTCATCCCCTATCGGGAGCAGGCTACTTTTTACCTGGCCCGGATATCATCACCGGCCACCAGAGCCACCTATTACAAAGTGCGTAAGGGAGATACCCTCTGGGAAATTTCCCGGAAATTCGGGGTATCCATTGAAAAAATCAAAAACTGGAACAATCTTTCCTCGAATAATATCCTGCCGGGGCAGATTCTGATCATCTGGCCGGAAGCATAAACCCTGGGAATGAAGAGGCTTTACCGGATAGTTATATGCTGCGTGATACTCTGTTTTCCGTGGACCCATGCAGTTCAAGCCTCTACAACGATTACTGCCACCATTTTTCCTCTGTATGAAATTGCCCGGATAATTGCCCCCGGGGCCAGAATACATCTTCTGATCCCCCCCGGTATCTCCCCACACCACTTTGAACCGAGCTTTAAGGACTTTCGATGGTTATATGAAAGTGATCTCATCCTGGGCGTAGGCACGGAGTCCTGGTTGCTTAAAAATCCGGAACTGGCTGCCAAGAGCCTGCTTCTTTCCGGGGGACGCCCCGTTGAAAACCCTCATCTATGGCTGGATCTGGATCTCCTCTCTCAATTCGCGGAGAATCTGGCCCGTAGGCTGGCACAACTTGAACCCGAAAAGGCCCCTCTCTACGAGCAGAACAAGAGCCTCATCCTCCGCAACATTACCTCTTTAAAAAGAGAACTGAGGACGCTTTCCGAATGTTCACGGAAAAGGGAGGTAATCATTATCGGCCACGCGGCGCTGCAAAAATTCCTCCGGGAAGCCGGTCTCAGGGAAATAGCTCTGGCCGGGCCACATCCGGAGAGCGAGGTGCCTCCCGAAAAACTTAAAAAAATCCTGACACTGGTACGAGAAAAACACATTCGGGTAGCGTTTCTTCTGGATCCTGTGTTTCGCAAATATGCCCTTATATTCAAAAATGAAGCCGATATCGAAATCTTAACCCTTAATCCAGGGTTACCCCTTTTCAAGGAAGATCGCCATCTTTCCTTTTTTGAACTTTTACATAAGAACATCGTCAACCTCCGTAAGGGTCTCTGTCGATAAAGGTTGCCAAAATATCCCTTTTGCGCTAGGAGAAAGGAAACCTTCATGTAGAGGAGGAGTGAAATGCCCCGTTATCTCAAGATGAAGATAGCCCTGGTTCTCGCCCTTACCCTGATCTCCGCGGTCCTTATTCTCCCCTCCTTTTATTCGGGGCTTCCACCCTGGTTTAAAAAGTATGTTTACGGAGCCAGGCTCAAGCTGGGGCTGGATCTGCAGGGGGGCATGCATGTGGTGCTCAAGGTGGATGTGGACAAAGCCCTGGAGAACGCCCTTAACGCCTCGGTTCAGGACTTAAGGGAGGCCCTGGGGAAACGGGGAATCCGGGTCTCCGTTAAAGAAACCCCTCAGGGATTCGTGCTTTCCTTTCGGAGCGCCACGGATCTGGCCCGGGCGAGGGACCTCATCGAGAGGGAATATCCGGAACTCAAGATCGTGGAAGAAAAATCCGGGGCCTATCCCCGGATCACGGTGGCTCTTTCCGAAAACAGAGCCCGCTTCATCCGGGAACACGCCGTGGAGCAGAGCCTGGAGGTAATCCGCAACCGGGTGGATCAGTTCGGAGTCACCGAACCGGTCATAGTCCGGCAGGGAAAGGACGAGATCGTAGTTCAGCTTCCGGGGGTTAAGGATCCGGAGAGGGCGCTCAAGCTCATCGGCCAGACCGCCCAGCTGGAATTCAAGCTGGTGGACGAAGAGGCCATGCGCAGGATCGACTTCTATTACAACCTCATCGACAGGGCCCTCAAGGAGGGGCGCTTAAAGCCCGATTATACCCGGGAGGACCTGAATCGGGTTCTAAAGCCCTACCTACCTCCCGGCGACGAGGTGTACTTCTGGGTGACCCGGGATCGGGATACCGGCCGGATCATAAAGCGCCTCATCATCCTCAAACGCCGGGCCCTCCTCACCGGAGACATGGTGAAGACCGCCCATGTGCGCATCGGAGGTCCTTACAACGAACCCTATGTTTCCCTGACCCTTACCTCCCGGGGGGCCCGAATTTTCGAACGGGTGACCGCGGAGAATGTGGGCCGCCGGCTGGCCATAGTGCTCGACAATGTGGTTCGCTCCGCCCCGGTGATCCGGGAACGGATTCCCGGAGGACAGGCCCAGATCTCCGGGGGCTTCACCTACGAGGAGGCCTCGGATCTGGCCATCGTACTCCGGGCCGGAGCGCTTCCGGCTCCGGTCAAGGTGATCCAGAACATCACCGTGGGCCCCACCCTGGGACGGGATTCCATCCATCGGGGGCTCGTCTCGGGCATCCTGGGTGGAGTGGCGGTCCTGATCTTCATGATCATTTATTACCGGTTTTCCGGTTTCATAGCCGATGTGGCCCTCATCCTCAATGTGCTCTTCCTGCTCGCGGTCCTGAGTCTCTTCCGGGCCACCCTCACCCTCCCGGGCATCGCCGGTATCATCCTGACCATGGGCATGGGCGTGGACTCCAATGTGCTCATCTTCGAGAG
Organism: Thermosulfurimonas sp. F29; assembly: GCF_019688735.1. Classification (NCBI taxonomy): domain Bacteria; kingdom Pseudomonadati; phylum Thermodesulfobacteriota; class Thermodesulfobacteria; order Thermodesulfobacteriales; family Thermodesulfobacteriaceae; genus Thermosulfurimonas; species Thermosulfurimonas sp. F29. The sequence continues at coordinate 13,154 of NZ_JAIFYA010000002.1, read as the reverse complement.
GATGCGCGAGGAGCTCCTCCTGGGCCGTCCTCCCCGGGCGGCCATCAACGCCGGCTACGACCGGGCCTTCTGGACCATCGTGGACGCCCATGTCACCACCCTGATCACCGCTCTGGCCCTGTTCCTGTTCGGCACCGGTCCCATCAAGGGCTTTGCGGTAACCCTCTCGGCCGGAATCGTGATCAACCTCTTCACGGCCATCTTCGCCACCCGGATCGTCTACGACGCCCTCATCGTGAAGGGACGCACCCCGAAGATCAATTTTCTCCAGATCATCGGGAAGCCCAATATCAATTTCATGAAAGCCCGGCGTTTCTGTTTCGGTCTCTCCGGGGTTCTGGTTGCCCTGGGCCTTATAGCCTTCGTGCAGATCTCCCGTGGAGCGGCCAACCTGGGAGTGGATCTCGGCGGAGGGGTGCTGGCCTACTACCAGGCGGAAAAACCCTTCAAGCTCGACGCCATACGCAAGGCCCTTTCCCGGGCCGGAATAAAGGGACTACAGCTTCAGGATGTTAAGGGACAGAATCTGCTGCTCGTGCGGGTAAGGGAAAAGACCGAGACCGTGGGAGGCACGGAAAAGCTCATTTCCAGGGTGCTTTCGGAGAAGTTTCCGGATCTTCACTTTAAACTCATCGGAAAGGAGGAGATCGGTTCGGCCATAAGCCGGGAACTGAAACGCAAGGCCATCATCGCCATTCTGATCTCCCTGGCCGGCTTCATTCTCTACCTGGCCATTCGCTTCAAGCTCAGTTTCGGAGTGGCGGCGGCGGTGGCCACCTTCCACGATGTGCTGGCAGTGCTGGGGCTCTTCTACCTCATGAACCGGGAAATCTCCCTCCTTTTGATAACCGCCCTGCTAACCCTTGCGGGATACTCCCTCACCGACACCGTGGTCATCTTCGACCGGATTCGGGAAAACATCCGCAAACTGGGCGAACGCACCCCCTTTGAAGAAATCATCAATCGCAGCGTCAACGAAATGCTGGCCCGGACCATCATCACCTCCCTCACCACGCTTCTGGTGATCCTGGCCATCTTTCTCTTCGGTGGGGTAGTGCTCAGGGACTTTGCCCTGGCCCTTCTCCTGGGGGTTATCGTGGGAACCTACAGTTCGGTCTTCGTGGCCAGTCCCATCGTCTATCTGTGGCACAGGGGCAAAACTCCGCGCCTGGGAGGGGAGTAAAGGGGCTAAAGGTTATTCGGCGGCGTTTTCCTTTTTGGCGTCCTTACCGAAGAGGCGGGCCCGTTCCGCCAGTTCGCGCAGCCGTTTGTCCACCAGGTAGAAGACGGTGCCCTCCGGGTAGCGGCCATCCGGGCCAGGCTCCCCGGCCGGAAGGCCGGTAAGGATCTCGATGCCCTCCTCCACCCGGGAGATGGGCCAGATGTGAAACTTCCCCTCGGCCACGGCCTCCACCACCTCTTTTTTCAGGACGAGATCGTTCACATTGGCCGCGGGGATGATGACGCCCTGTTCGCCGGTGAGCCCCCTTTCGGCACAGACCCGGAAAAATCCCTCGATCTTCTCGTTCACGCCCCCCACCGGCTGGATCTCCCCCTTCTGGCTCACCGAACCGGTGACCGCAATGCCCTGTTTGATGGGCACCCCGGCCAGGGCCGAAAGGAGGGCGAAGAGCTCGGCGCTTGAGGCCGAATCCCCCTCCACCAGACCGTAACTCTGCTCGAAACAGAGCGTGGCCGAAAGGGTAAGGGGTTTGTCCTGCACGAAACGCTCCCGCAGGAAGCCGGAAAGGATCATCACTCCCTTGGTGTGGATTTTCCCGGAAAGCTCGGCCTCCCGCTCGATGTTGATGACCCCTTCCCGGCCCAGGGAGACATTGGCCGTGATCCGGGTGGGACGCCCGAAACGATAGTCGCCGAGCTCGTAAACCGAAAGGCCGTTTATGCTCCCCACCTCCTCCCCCTCGGTTCGGATCCGGATGAGGTCCTTCATGATGGCCTCGTGAAGACGATCCTCGATAAGGGAGAGGCGGCGGCGACGCTCCTCAAGGGCCTTCTCTATGTGCTGAGCGGTGATGTTCGAAGCCCCCTCGCTTTGAGCCCAGAAGTGGGCCTCCCTTAAAGTATCGAATATCTCCGGGAGTTTCAGGGAGAGCTTGTCCTTGCGTCCGGCCAGTTCACAGGAATATTCCACCAGCCGGGCCAAACCGTCCGCCGAAACCGGAAGGAGGTTTTTCTTCCTGACCATGAGGGCCACGGTGCGCAAAAACTCCCGTGTGCGCTCCTCGGTGCGATCCACCCACTCCTCAAGCGGGGCCTTGACCTTGAAGAGCTCCCTGAAGGTCTCGTCAAAGGCGTAGAGCAGGTGGTAAAGAAAGAGGTCCCCGATGAGGATGACCTTGGCCCGAAAGGGAATGGGTTTGGGGCGCAGGGTTTTGGTAGTGAAGAGCCCGAGCTGTTCCCCCAGATCCTCAAGGAAGATCTTGCGACTCTTGATGATGCGTTTGAGGGTCTCGTAGGAAAAGGGGTTGCGCAGGAGGTCGAGGGCCCGCAGGATGAGGAACCCTCCGTTGGCTCTATGGAGGCTTCCGGCCCGAAGCATGGTGAAATCCGTAAGAAGGGCCCCGAACTGGGCCTTGCGCTCTATGGCGCCGAAGAGACGGGGATAGGTGGGATTGGGTTCGAAAACCACAGGAGCCCCCCGGGTCTCGGAATTGTCCACGAAGAGGTTCACCTCGTAGCGCACGAAAACCGGCTCGCGCGGGGGCACGGGCACGGGGAAAGGGGGGTGCGCTCCTTCCTTTCCGTGAGGCTGCCGGAATTCGTCCAGGTGTTCGAGGACATCCCGGGCCACGGCCTCCAGGTACTCCACCACCGGGGTAAAGGCCGCGTACTTGTCGCGGAGGTCCCTGAGGTAAAACTGGATTACCTGGGAGGCCACCTCCCGATCGAGGTTGCGCAGGGCCTCGTGCAGGTCCTTTTCCAGTTTCTGTATGTTGCGTACGGTGGCGTTCAGTTCGTGCTGGAGTTCCTTGCTTTTGGCCTTTAGTCGTTCCTTTTCCTCCTCGGGAAGGCCCTGCACATCCTGAGGAGTCATGGGGGTGCCGTCGGGCCTGGCGGGGATGATCATCATACCCATGGGTTCCACATTCAGGATGAACCCCTCGGCCTTAACCCGGTTCTCCAGAGCCTCGAAGATCTGGGCGCGACGCTGGTTGAATTCCTTGAGGAGGGCTTCCTTTTTCTGCACATAACTTTCGTCCTCGAAGGCCTCGGGAAGCCTCTCCCGAAGGGTGCGAATGAAATCGGCCATGTCCCTCTTGAACTCCCGGCCCTTTCCGGCGGGAAGCTCCAGGGCCAGAGGACGATCCGGATCTTCGAAGTTGTAGACATAGCACCAGTCGGAGGGAGTGGGACGGTGACGGGCCTCCTCCTCGGTGAGCACGCGGGTGAGGTATCCCGCCCCGAATTCGGCCTCGCCGGCCACATAGATGTGAAAGTCGAGGTCGTCGAGCTTGAGGCCCAGAGAAAGGGCGGCCACCGCCCGCTCCTGCCCCATGATGGGCGGGGTCTCTCCGGAAAGAAGGTCCTCCGAAGAGGACACCCCCAGGGAGGCCGGATCCACCGTGACCCGCAATTCCTCCGGACGAAGCTCTCTCCTCTCCCCCATAGCGCCCTCTTTATACTTAGAGTTATCCCCCTTTGCAACCGCCTTTTTGTTAACAAAAATTTAACAGGATCCGATCCTATTTTTCGGAAAGGGTGAAGGTGTTATTCTGGGAAGGATGCGGGTGGCGTTGCTGGCCTTGCCCTGGCCTCTTTTTAATCGCCCCTCGGTGCAGCTGGGGGTACTCAAGGGGTATCTTCGCCGGGTGCTCCCGGAGGTGGAGGTGCACACCTATCATCCCTACCTCTCCTTCGCCGCGGCCCTGGGCTACGAAGACTACCTCAAGATCTGCGACTCCTCCTGGCTTGCGGAAAGCCTCGGAGCGGGACTGCTCTTTCCGGAGAGGCGGGATAGAGCCCGCCGGCTTTACGAACGCCTGAGCCGACGGGAGGGCCTCAGGCGTCCCTACGAGGAGGTCCTCGCCCTCCTCGAAAGCCACCTCCGGGCCTACCTCAAAGCCGTTCCCTGGTCGCGCTTCCGGGTGGCCGGCTTTTCGGTGTGTCTCAACCAGCTCACTCTGTCCCTGTGGGCGGCGAACCTCCTCAAGCGGGAGCATCCCCACCTGGTCATCGTCTTCGGAGGAGCACTCTGCGCCGGGGAGCTGGGACGCAGTCTCCTGGAGGCCTTTCCCTTCATCGACTTCGTCATCAACCGGGAGGGAGAAAGACCGCTCGCCGTCCTCATCAGGGCCCTTTCCCGGGGAGGGCCCGAAGAGGATCTTCCGGGGATCTTTTTCCGGAAAGAGGGGCGAGTTCGCGGCGGCGGGGAGTTAACCCTTCCCCCGGAGGAAATCCCCTCGCCCGTTTACGACGATTACTTTCAGGAGCTCAACCACCTGCCCCCGGAAAAGCGCTTCTTCCCGCTGATACCCCTTGAGGCCTCCCGGGGATGCTGGTGGGGCAAGTGTCACTTCTGCAACCTGAACCTTCAGTGGTGCGGCTATCGCCGCCGCCCCCTGAGGGCGGTGCTGCGGGACATCCGTCTGCACGCTCAGGCCGGACTCCTCGACTTTGCCTTCATGGACAACTGTCTGGATCGTAAGGAAGCCCTGACCCTCTTCGAGGAACTTTCCCGGGACGGTAGGGACTACCGGTTCTTCGCCGAGCTCCGGGCCATTTACTCGGCAGAGGAATTTCGCCTCCTGCGACGAGGGGGTCTCTACTGGGTTCAGATCGGAATCGAGGCCCTTTCCACCTCTCTCCTCCGGCGCCTGGGCAAGGGGACCACGGCCATGGCCAATGTTGCGGCCATGCGCCACTGCGAGGAGGCCGGACTGGAACTTTCGGCCAACCTCATCTGTCACTTTCCGGGCACCACGGAAGACGAAATCCGGGAGACCCTGACCGCCCTGGATTATGTCTTCCCCTTCCGTCCCCTTCAGACGGTCTCCTTCTGGCTCGGCTACGAAAGTCCGGTCTTTCAAAATCCGGAAAGGTTCGGACTGCGTCGGATCTACCCCCACCCTTTCTACCGGTATATCTTCCCTCCGGAGGTCCTCAGAAAAATGACCCCTCTGGCCTGGGCCTATCAGGGGGATCGCAAACATCAGCAAAGACTCTGGCAACCGGTCATAAAAAAGGTGAAGACCTGGCAAAAGCTGTGGAACAAACTCTATCGAGAGCATGGCCCCCTTCTGACCTATCGGGAGGGTGGGGATTTTCTCATCATTCGCCAGGTAACCCCGGAGGGGCGAATCCTGCACCATCGTCTCCGGGGGCTTTCCCGGGAGATATACCTCTTTCTCACCGAACCCCGATCCTTCCGGGAGGTGGCGGAGACCTTTCCGAAAATTTCGGCGGAAAAGCTCAGGGCCTTTCTCGACGACCTTGAACGCAAGCGTCTCCTGTTTCGGGAAGGGGAACGCTTCCTGGCTCTCGCCGTAAGGGCTAGCCGGGGTTGAACTCCTGGGGTCGGCGCACCACCTGTCCGGTGAAAAAGGCCACCAGCGTACCATCCTCCTTGGAAACGGATACCTCGTAAAGCCCGGTCTTTTCCGTGCGATGAACCTCCCGGGCCTCGGCCACCAGGCGTTCCCCCAGCCGGGCCGCGGCGGGATAGTATATCTGCGCCGAGACCGCCAGGGCCAGCCGACCGTGACTGTTGGCCGCCACCGCAAACGCAAAGTCCGCCAGGGAAAAGGTTACCCCGCCCTGACAGACCCCGGCGGCGTTCAACATGTCCTCCCGCACAGTCATGGCCATGCGGGCGTATCCCGGACGCACCTCCAGCACCTCCACTCCCAGCCAGACCGCCACCCGGTCGTGTTCCCTCATGTAACGGGCGATCTTCTCGGCCTTTTCCATGGAGTCTCCTCCTTCCCGAACACCGTGGGGTAAAAGGTGCCTAACATTATACGCTTTGGCGGACGGAAAGGCCAGAAAGATAGGGAGCCAGGAGATCCAGGTGTCTTTCCAGGGCCCCTCTGTGTCGGTACCACACCTCCCGGGCCGCCCGGGCCGCCTTCGACCTCTCCCTCAGAACCCGTCTCCAGGTTCGGACGAGGTCCTCCGGATCAATCCTTACCCTGAAGCCGCCCCCGGCCTTCTCGAGCTCCCCGGCTACCCCGGAAACACTCTCCACATAGGGCCCGAACACGGGCGGCACCCCCACGCTGGCGGGTTCAAGCAGGTTGTGTCCCCCCACCGGCACCAGGGTCCCGCCCACGAAGGCCACCTCGGCCAGGGCGTAAAGGGCCCGGAGTTCCCCCAGGGTGTCCACCACCAGCACCTCGCAGGGGCCCGGACGGGAACGCAAAGTGGCCCTGAAACCGAGCGCTTCCGCAAGGGCCTTAACCCGCAAGGCCCTTTCCGGCCGGCGAGGGCATAAAACGAGCGTGCCTGCGGAAAGACGACGGCGGGCCTCCAGAAGGAGTTCCTCCTCGCCCGGATGAGTGGATCCGCAAACGATCACCGGAGGGGAGAGATAGGCCCCCAGTTCCCGGCGCAGGGCCTCCACCTCTCCCTCGGAAGGGGGAGGAAAATCGTACTTCAGATTGCCCAGATAGAGTATCCGGGGGCCGGGATTTAGAACGGAAAACCGGCGGCGGTCCTCCGGGCTGGCCGTGCCTATCACCTCAAAGGCCCCGAAAAAACACCGGGCCAGAGCCGGCCACCGCCTGAGTCTCCGGAAGGATCCTTCGGAGAGGGCGGCGTTTAAAAAAATGAGGGGCACGCCCCTGCGGCGCAGCCATCCCAGCAGATCCGGCCACACATCGCTTTCCACCAGAATGAATAGCCGGGGATCGATGACGGACACATAGCGCCGGAGGGCCTCCGGACAGTGGATGGGCCCGGGATAAACCGCGAACCTCTCGCCGAAGCGCCGGGAAGCCGCCTCGTACCCGGAGACCGTGGCCACGGTGAGGACCGGATGACACTGCGGAAACCTCCGCCTCAAACCCTCCACCAGGGTGGCTGCGGCCTGAAGTTCACCCACGGAAAGGGTATGCACCCATACGCGGGGGGCAGGAGGAAGATCCTCCGGACGGGGGCACCATCGCCTGAAAAAAAGAGAGCGCCGTCTTTTCCTAAGCTGAGCCAGGAGATAAAAGGGACAGAGGAGACGAGCCAGCCACATTCACGCCCTTCTCAGAAGAGGAAACGCAATATACCCACCATGGCCACTACCTGCCCCGTCCAGAAAAGAAACATCCACCTCACCAGCCGCGACTCCACCGCCTTTATTTCCTTGCGCACCTGCTCCACCTCAAGACGCACCCCCTCTATCTCCCTCGTGAGCTTGAGCTCCGCCTCCTTCATCTCTTTCCGCACCCCCTCTATCTCCTTCGTGAGCTTGAGCTCCACCTCCTTCATCTCCTTGCGCACTTGCTCTATCTCCTTTGTGAGCTTGATCTCCGCCTCCTTCATCTCCTTGCGCACCTGCTCTATCTCCTTCGTGAGCTTGAGCTCCGCCTCCTTCATCTCCTTGCGCACTTGCTCTATCTCCTTTGTGAGCTTGAGCTCCGTTTCGGAAAGGTCCGACCTGGTGGCCATGTCCAGGATCTGTGGATAACGCTTTTCCAGCTCCTCGAAGGCCTCGGCCAGAATCCGGGCCTTTTCCTCCCCGTATTCCCGGAAAGCTTCGTAAATCTTCAGGGCATAGCCCATGTTAAACTCCTGAAGACCTTTTTTGGCTTTTTTCTTTTAATGCTAATATATTTTAAGAATCCGGCAAACCGATACAGGAGGGGGCCATGGCGGAGGAAAAAAGGGAGATCCCTCCGGAGGTTGTAGAAAGGGTCAAAAAACTGCGCGAGGAGATTGAGTATCACAACTATCGTTACTATGTGCTGGATTCGCCGATCATCTCCGACGCGGAATACGACGCCCTGATGCGCGAACTGAAAGAGCTCGAGGCCCGTTATCCCGAGCTCGTCACCCCGGACTCCCCCACCCAGCGGGTGGGTTATCCTCCGGCCGATGAATTCCGCGAGGTGCCCCACGCCGTCCCCATGCTCTCGCTGGACGACGCCTTTTCCGAGGAAGAGGTCCTGGAGTTCGACCGGCGCGTCAAGCGGTTCCTCAATCTCCCCGAGGAGGTAGAGATCGAATACACGGTGGAGCCGAAGATGGACGGTCTGGCCGTGGAGCTCGTTTACGAGGAGGGGCGCCTCACCGTGGGTTCCACCCGGGGAGACGGATACACCGGAGAGGATGTCACCAACAACCTCAAGACCATAAAAAGCGTTCCCCTGCGGCTCTTTTCCGAGGACGGCGTACCCATTCCCCGGTTGCTTGAAGTGCGGGGGGAGGTCTTCATGCGCAAGGAAGACTTCAGGAGGCTTAACGAGGAGCGCCTCAGCCGTGGAGAACCCCCCTTTGCCAATCCCCGCAATGCCGCCGCGGGTTCTCTCCGGCAGCTCGATCCCAACATAACCGCCCAGCGCCCCCTGGACATCTTCTTTTACGGCGTGGGCCGGGTGGAAGGCTACGCCTTCAGGACTCAGTGGGAGATCCTCACCACCCTGCCCAAGTGGGGCTTCAAGGTGAATCCCCATGTGCGGAAGGTGAAAAACATCCGGGAGGCCATCGCCTATCACCACGAGATGGAAAAACTCCGGGAAAAACTCCCCTACGAAATAGACGGAATAGTGATCAAGGTTAACGACCTTTCCCTGTGGGAGAAGCTGGGTACCAAGGCCCGCAGTCCCCGCTACGCCCTGGCCTACAAGTTCCCGCCCACCCAGGTAACCACCCAGGTGCTGGACATCGTGGTGCAGGTGGGACGCACCGGAGCGGTGACCCCGGTGGCCATCCTCAAACCCGTGGAGGTGGGCGGGGTGGTAGTTTCCCGGGCGACCCTCCACAACGAGGACGAGATCCGGCGCAAGGATGTGCGCATAGGAGACTGGGTGCTGGTACAGCGGGCCGGGGATGTAATCCCAGAGGTGGTGATGGTCATCAAGGAACGCCGGACCGGCCAGGAGAAACCCTTTCGCATGCCGGAGAACTGTCCGGTGTGCGGCACCAAACTGGTGCGCAAACCCGGAGAGGCGGTGTGGCGGTGTCCCAACCGGGGCTGCTACGGACAGCTGGTGAGGCACCTCCTTCACTTTGCCAGCCGGACGGCCATGGACATAGAGGGACTGGGCACAAAGGTGGCCGAGGCCCTGGTGGACCGGGGCCTGGTGCAGGACATCGGCGACCTTTACTATCTCAAGGTGGAGGACCTGCTACAACTTCCGGGTTTCGCCCTGAAAAAGGCCCGCAACCTCTACGAGGCCATTCAGCGCAGCAAGAAGACCACGCTCTCGCGTTTTCTCTACGCCCTGGGGATACGGCATGTGGGAGAGGTGGCCGCGCAGCTCCTGGCCCGGCACTTCAAAAGCCTCGAGGCCCTGAGGAAGGCCTCCATGGCCGATCTCATGAGCGTACCGGGTATAGGTCCGGAGGCCGCCCGCTCGGTCTGGGAGTGGTTTCGAAACGAACGCAACCTCCGGACTCTGGAAAAGTTGCTCGCGGCCGGCATAACCTTCGAGGAGGAGACCGCAGAGGCGGCTTCTGAGGAAAAGCCTCTGGCCGGACGGACCTTCGTCTTCACCGGAGCCCTGCGGAGCATGACCCGGGAGGAGGCCAAGCGTCGCGTACATGCCCTGGGGGGGCGAGTAGCCTCCTCTGTGTCCCGGAATGTGGACTATGTGGTGGTGGGGGAGAATCCGGGTTCCAAGTACGACCGCGCCCGCGCCCTGGGCCTAAAAATCATAAACGAAGAGGAATTCCTACGGATGATTGAGTGAATCGTCTGAGTAATATATAAAATTGGAATTAAACACAAAATTTGCGTAATTTTCCTGAGTTGCATCTATAGTACTTAAGGATCAAATTTCTGTCTTTTAAGCCAATTGTAGGGGACTTTCCTCAAGTATTATTCTTTTTTAAGAGGAGGAACAGATGAGACTGGATATCCGTGCCAAACGCCCGGTCCAAGCTTTCGCAACAGGTCCGAGGGGAGAAGAGGCCGTATGGATGGAAGGTATAAGTTTGAGTGGAGGGATCCTCAGGGGGGGACCTCCTCTTCAAGTGGGCGAGATAATAGAGCTTTTTATATCTAACGAGAATGAAAGATTTAAACTTATTGCTGAAAAAATTCGTGACGATACGAAAGGCTCTGTTGTACGTTTTTTAATTACTGACAGAGCAATTTTTGGCAAACTATGGAAAGTTGTGGTTAATAACATATTATCTGAAAATTTAGAAAACAGATGTCCATATTGTAATTACACAGTAACCACAAATTTAGATAATTGTCCCTCATGCCAGTTATCCTTAAAGATATTTTCCGAAGAATATCTGAGAACTCACCTTAAAAACACTTTCTTTCTTAGAATAAAAATACTTCTAGAAGCTCTGAAAGATATTGATTTATTTCTCATTTATTCCTACTTAAATAGACTATTATTGTCGCTTAAAAACTACAATGATGACATTGAATTTGTAGGAAGTTGTCCCAAAATTTTAGAAATATTTTCTATTATTCGTAAAGTGGCTCCATTAGATATTCCAGTATTAATTTTAGGGGAATCTGGCACAGGAAAAGAACTGGTAGCTAAAGCAATATATGAAAGAAGTTTAAGATATTCCAAACCTTTTATAGTAATCAACTGTGCTGCTATTCCGGAAACTCTGCTTGAGGCAGAATTATTTGGATACGAACGAGGAGCCTTCACCGGAGCGGTTCAATCTCGCCCGGGAAAGCTAGAACTAGCAGACGGAGGAACTTTATTTCTAGACGAAATTGGTGAATTACCTCTTTCTCTTCAGGCTAAACTTTTACGATTTTTAGAGAATGGAGAAATAGAACCGTTAGGATCTTCTATATCCAGGAAGGTAGATGTAAGAATACTAGCAGCTACCAATAAAAATTTAGATAATGAAGTAAAAGAAGGACGTTTTAGAGCCGATCTTTATTATCGTTTAAATGTTGTTCCAATAGAACTACCACCTTTACGAGAACGAGGAATAGATAAATTGATATTAGCTAATTATTTTTTAAAAAAGTTTTCTCAAGAATATTTTATTGACTACAAAAAATTATCCAAAGAAGCTGAAAAGGCAATAATGCATTACACATGGCCGGGAAATATAAGAGAATTGATCAATAGAATACGCAAAGCTATCGTTCTCTCTCAAAATACAGAAATCACCCCTAAGGATCTAGGCATAGACGACATTTTTTCTAAAGCAGATCATAAAGTTTATTCCAAAAGAAAAAAAGTTGATAAAAATTCACTTTTACATACTTTAAAAAGTAATAATTATAATATTTCTAAAACCGCCAAAACTCTAGGAATAAGTAGACCAACTGTCTATCAATTAATTAAACGCTATCAAATACAATGCCGTGATAAAAATTAAAACCCAAGTTTGACAGTCGGAAGGGGCTGGGGAATCTCAAGTGAGCATTTTCGGCCCGAAATAACCCCTAAATGCCCCTCTAATTCCCTCCTTCCACCTACGACTCATCCTCTTAGCCTTCAAATGTTGTGCTATGCCTACAAAATTACATCTTGACAAACAAGAAAATCATGCTACTATTTTAGTGCTATGTATATCCGCACCAAAACCTTCAAAAACAAAGACGGCTCCACCAGGACCTACCTCTATATCGTTGAGGGCAAGCGGGTTAACGGAAAAGTACGCCAGAGGATCGTAGCCAACCTGGGACGGCTGGAAAAACTTAAGGAGGGTCAACTGGACAAGCTGATAGAAGGGCTGGCCAGGTTTTCCCGGAGGCAATGGATAGAGGCTTGTGCCCGATCCCTTGAGGCCAAATGGGCCAAGGATTTCGGTCCGGCGTTGATCTTTAGAAGGCTATGGGAAGATCTTAAGCTTGATAGGATTCTGAGGAAGCTTCTTTCTGGGACGGAAATTTCCATAGATGTGGAAGAAGCGGTTTTTGCCATGGTTTTGAACAGGCTCTGTGACCCGGCCTCGAAGCTTGGGGTTAGCCGATGGAAGGAGACGGTATATCGGCCGGAGTTTGAGAGGCTTGAGCTTCATCATTTTTACCGGGCTCTTGATTTTTTGGCCGATCATAAGGACGAGATTGAGGTAGAGCTTTTCGAGAGGATAAAGGATCTTTTCAGTCTGGAGCTTGATTTGGTGTTTTGGGACACGACGAGCGCGTATTTTGAGGGGAGAGGGGCGGAGGGGTTTTGCGAGTATGGATATTCGAAGGACCGGAGGCCGGACCGTGTGCAGGTGATATTGGGTTTACTTATGACGCGGGAGGGGATGCCGATAGGGCACGAGGTGTTTCCCGGGGCTACGGCGGATGTAGAGACATTTTGGGCGGTGCTTAAGGAGTTGCGGGGTCGGTTTCGGGTGAGGCGGGTGATTTTGGTGGCTGACCGTGGGATGGTGAGCCGGAAGATTTTGGAGGAGATCGAGGCTTTGGGGCTTGAGTATTTGGTGGGGGTGAGGATGCGGAAGCTTAGGGCCATGAAGGAGGTTTTGGGTAGAGGGGGCCGTTTCCGGAAGGTGAAAGGGAATTTGAGGGTAAAAGAGGTCTGGCATGAAGGCAGGCGTTACCTGGTTTGTTTTAATCCGGAGGAGGCGGAGAGGGAGAGGGCTGCGAGGGAGGAGGTGGTAAGGAAGCTTGAGGAGAAGCTTAAGGCGGGTGGTCTTAAGGGGCTTATAGGGAATAGGGGTTATCGTCGATATTTGAAGGTGAAGGGGGCGGAGGTTACGATAGATCGGGAGGTATTGGAGGAGGAGGCGCGGTATGATGGGAAGTATGTGCTTGAGACGAATACGGAGCTTGGGGTGGAGGAGGCGGCGCTGGCGTATAGGGATCTTTGGAGGGTGGAGAGGGCTTTTCGGGAGATCAAGAGTGGTTTGGAGCTGAGGCCTATTTATCACTGGACAGAGAAGCGGATACGGGGCCACATAATGGTTTGCTTTTTGGCCTTTGTGCTGGAGGTGGTGATGATGAGGAGGCTTAAGGAGGCGGGATGTAAGGGGTCTTACAGGGAGGTGATGAGGGATCTTGAGAGGCTCAAGGCGGTGGAGGTTGCGGTTGACGGGAAGAA